>JAZKCP010000097.1:0-17994 GCA_040388035.1 Bacteroidota bacterium
TCAAACTCTTGTAACTTGGATTACAAATGGAAGCGGAACCTTTACAGATCCAAATTCATTGACAACGTGTACTTACACGCCAAGTGCTGCTGATATTGCCGATGGAAATGTAACCCTTAAACTTATTGCTTCAAACCCAGGTTGCACCAGCGTAGCTTCAACTAAAATCCTAACATTTATCCCTGATGCAGTCGCAATATCAGGAACTGCAATAAATATTTGTTATGCTACAGGTGCAGTAAATATAACTGATGGTGCGAGTGCTGCAAACTATACAGCGATTGCCTGGACCTCAAGTGGAACAGGAACTTTTTCTGATGCTGATTCTCTAACTTTATGCACATACACTCCAAGTGCCGCCGATCTTACTGCTGGTAACGTTTTATTGACATTGACCGCATACGGAAATACTCCATGTTCAAATACGACTTCAACAAAAATGTTTACTATATACAGTTTGCCAACGGCGACTGTGGGTCCAGATTTTTCAATTTGCTGGAGTGGGGATCCATTTGATGTTACAACAGGGTCAAGCGCAACTTTCCAAACAGATGTTTTATGGACATCAAGCGGAGCTGGAACTTTTATAAATGCAGATTCTTTAACGGCTTGTGTTTATGATCCTAGTGATGACGATAGAATAGCCGGAAGTATTGTTTTTACACTTACCGCTTCAAATCCAGGTTGTGGCAGCGCTAGTACTTCAAAAACTGTTACTATAAGAACGATTCCGACTGCGGACGCTGGAATACCGATAAACACTTGCTCTACTTCCGGTGCTGTAAATATAACTGCAGGTTCTAACGCTTATGACAATGCTTCTATGGCTTGGACATCAAATGGGACAGGAACTTTTACGGATGCTGATTCATTAATTCTATGTACTTATACTCCTAGTGCCGCAGATATAACTGCTGGAGGTGTACTATTAACTTTAACTTCTACTGGAAATGCTCCTTGTGGTGATGCTACTTCAACAAAAAATTTGACCGTTTCGCTTCCTCCAACTGCTGTGGCTGGTTCGGATTTTTCAAATTGTTATGCAGGTGGTTCAATCAATATCACTGCAGGCTCAAGTGCCACTAACCAGACAAATGTTACTTGGACATCAAACGGTACAGGTACGTTTGCTAATGCAAATTCCTTAACAGCATGCATTTACACACCTAGTGCTGCGGATTTAACCTCTGGAAGTATAATTTTTACACTTACTGCTTCTAATGCAGGTTGTACAGCTGCTGTTGCCACTAAAATATTATCTATTAGTTCTCTTCCAACTGCTATTGCCGGAACAGATATAAACACTTGTTCTGGGAATGGTGCTGTAAATATAACTGGGGGTTCCAGTGCTACTAATTATACCTCTATTTCCTGGACATCAACTGGAACGGGCACATTTGTAAATCCAAATTCCTTGACAACTTGTACTTACACTCCAAGTGCTTCCGATATTACAGCCGGAAGCGTAACATTAACTCTTACAGCTAATGGAAGTGCTCCATGTGGTGTAGTTACCTCAACAAAAAACCTGGTTATCAGTCTTGGACCAACTGCTGTGGCTGGTTCTGATTTTTCAACTTGTTATACTGTTGGAGCAATTAGTATTACGGCAGGTTCAAGTGCCACTAACCAAACAAGTGTAATATGGACATCCAGTGGAACCGGTACTTTTGCCAATGCTAATTCTTTAACAACTTGTACTTATACTCCAAGTGCTGCTGATATAACTGCTGGAACTGTAATTTTCACACTTACTGCTTCTAATGCAGGTTGTACAAGTGCTGTGGCTACAAAAACACTAACCATTAGTTCTCCTCCAACTGCAATCGCCGGAATAGCAATAAACACTTGCTCCAGTAATGGTGCAGTTAACATTACTACGGGTTCTAGTGCTACTAATTATGCATCTATTACCTGGACGTCAAGCGGAACGGGTACTTTTGCAAATGCTGGTTCATTGACAACTTGTACTTACAATCCAAGTGCGGCGGATATAACTGCCGGAAGTGTAACATTAACGCTAACCGTAAATGGAAATGCTCCATGTGCTGCAGTTACTGACACTAAAGTAATAAACATAAGTAAAGTAATGACTGCAGTTGCCGGACCGGCATTTACTGCATGTTCTTCAAATACAGCAATTACTGTTACAACTGGTTCAAGCGCAACTGATCAAACTCTTGTAACATGGACATCTAATGGAACTGGTACTTTTACAAATCCAAATTCCTTAACGACATGTACTTATACTCCGAGTGTTGCTGATACAACAGCGGGAAGTGTAATTTTAACGCTTACAGCTTCAAATACCAGCTGTCCGAACGTAATTTCAAACAAAACCTTAACTTTCACTGCTGCTCCACTAGTGGACGCAGGTTCAGATATTGCCACTTGTTCTACTTGTGGTACTGTAAATATTACTGCTAATTCAAGTGCTTCAAACTATACATCTATTGTTTGGACATCAAGCGGAACAGGCACTTTTGCAAATCCAACTTCTTTAACAACGTGTACCTATACTCCAAGTGCTGCTGATATAACGACAAGTTTAGTTCAAGGAGGTGTAACTTTGACTTTAACTGCTACAGGAACTGCTCCGTGTACAACATCGATTTCAACAAAAGTGTTGGCAATTACTTCACAAACATTTACTTCGTCAGGTACTTTTACTGTTCCTGCCGGTGTTTACCAAGTAACTGTTGAAGGCTGGGGCGGCGGCGGAAAAGGTGGTGATGGATTGAATGTAGGTAAAGTTGGCGGCGGCGGCGGCGGCGGAGCGTATGCTGCAAAATCAATTGCTGTGACGCCTGGTTCCACGTATACAGTAAATGTTGGCTTAGGTGCTACAACTACAATAGATGGCGGAGACTCTTGGTTTGTTAATAACACAACCTTTCTTGCAAAAGGTGGTACAACAGCACTTGACAATGCCGTTACTGGTGGTGCCGGTGGTAATACTACTGCTTGTATTGGAGATATGCTTTCAAGAGGTGGAAATGGTGCAAACGGCGTAACCAATTCTTATGGTGGTGGTGGTGGTGCCGGTGCAGAAGCTGGAGAAAACATGGGTGTTGATGCAACTATAAACCTAGGAGCTATTGCAACTTGTAATGGTGGAAATGGTGGAAATGGCTATACGTCCCAAAACGGTGATGGATCGCCTGGAATAGCTCCGGGTGGCGGTGGTGGTGGTGGCCGTAGAAACGGAAACAATGGTGTAAACCAAGGAGCAGGTGGTTTTGGCGCTGACGGAAAAGTAATAATAAAATGGCCGGTAAATGCTATGCCTTCAACGTTAACATATGGTCCGGGAGGAATAACATCTAATTTACAATTATGGTTGCGTTCTGATTTATTAAACGGAACAACAACAGTAGCAGACAATACTCCTGTTACTACTTGGTACACTCAAGCAAAAGGTGCTAATGCAATTAAACCTGCAGCTGTAGGAGCTCCTGTATACCGTAATAATGCAACTTATAATATCAATTTTAATGCTGTAGTAGACTTTACTAATCCTTATACTACTCCATCTCAGGTTTATACAGACTTGAGCAGTACAAGACAGTATTTAAAAGGAACAAATGGTTATTACTCAGAAGATACTTTTGTGGTAGTTATTCCTGATGTTACGGTAACTTCAGCCTTAAACAGTATGGATGTTTTTGCCGGTAAAGCTACTCCTTGCGCTCAAAATGCTAAATCTGGTATTTCATATGGTAATGTTGATACTCGTTTCACTAACGAAGTATTGTCTTATACTTCAGGCACAAGCACATCATACGGAAATGCAGAAGTTAGCACAACTACACAATATAACAGACCAGGAATTATAAATGTTAGAAATAATTCAGGAAACACCGGAATGCAGTTATATTACAATGCAAATAACATTGCAACTACGGAAGTTAACTCATCGAAACACAGAAACATCTATGACAGTCAATACTGGATTGGAAGAAGTGAAGCATGGGATGGAAGTTTAGACGGAAGAATTGCTGAAGTTATTACATTCAACTCCAGAAAAAATGACGCAACTGAAAGAACTAAAATTGAAAGTTATTTAGGTGTTAAATACGGAATAACTTTAGGTATAAATGGTACTTCACAAAACTATATAGGTTCCGATGGAACTATTATCTGGAATGCTTCCGCAAATAGCGGTTACAACTATGACATTGCAGGAATTGGAAGAGATGATGTTTCAAAACTAAATCAAAAACAATCTAAAAGTGTTAATGCCAATTCTAATTTGACAATCGGATTAGGAACAGTATCAACAACAAATACTGCGAATACAAATGCTTTTGATGCTGATAAAAAATATCTAATCTGGGGTGATAACGGCGGAAACATGAACGATTCCGGAACCGATTTAACGATAACTTTTGGTGGTACATCAAATGTTACAACCTTAACTGATCTTCCAAGTAAAAAATGGAAAATTGTAGAAACCGGTGGTGATGTAGCTACAGCTAAAGTGGCTATCCCCACAACGGCTTTCGCAAGTCTGCCTGCACTATCAGGAAACGACGCTTATGTAATGATTGTTGCTTCCGATGCTGCCTTTACAACTAATTTAGAGACAATATTCTTATCATCCAATGGCACTAACCAGGAAACTGATTATGATTTTGACGGAACTAAATTCTTCACATTTGGAGTAGCTCATGAAAGCGTTTATTCTAGACATTCAACCTTTGACGGAGTGGACGATACGATGAAAGTTAGTAATGCCAACAATTTGAACAGTACTTTTTCAATGATGACTTGGGTAAGGCCAACAGGTGCAAATACTTTAGCAAATGATAGAACGATTGCTTCAAAATACAATGGCACAACTGGCTTCAGAGTTTATTTATCGACAACGAACAGAGTTGTTGTTACTTGGGCTGGTGGAACAACTTTGACTTCAGCTACGGCATTGCCAAGTTCAGAATGGCACAATATCGCTGTGATTTATTCAAGTGGTTCTATTAAGCTTTATATTGATGGTGTATTGGATTCAACTGTGAACTCTGCAGCTCCGGCTTCAAGTGCAAATACATTCTCAATTGGTGCTGAATACAGAAGTAAATCAGATACACGTAATTTCTTTAAAGGTGATATCGATGAATTTAGATTATGGGATAAAGCGATAACGCTGACCGAATTGAAATTTGTAATGAACCAGGAAATCCTTCAAAACGGAACTGGTACAAAAGGTGTAATTCTACCAACAACCATAACTAAAAATGACATTAGCACCTTAAACTGGAGCAATCTTCAGGCCTATTATTCTATGAACTCTTTCATTGGAACACACATCAATGACGATTCTCAAAACAATAATAGAGGAAATGTATTTTCTCCTAATAAAACAACGATAACTGTACAATCTTCTCCGCAGCCATATCAAAGTTCGGCTGATGGCGCATGGACAAGTACGGCGACGTGGTCTAACGGAACTATTCAACAGTTGCCTTACAGCATTTCAATTGTTGACGGTACCACTCCTATCGACTGGAACATAGTTAAAACAATTAATAATGTAGGTTCTACAGGAAACAAAACTGTGCTTGGACTTTTCGTTAATGCCAATACTTTAAGCGCAACAAACGATACTAAAATTCAAGTTTCCCACTATTTGAAAATAGATGGTAAAATCGATTTAGTTGGAAAATCGCAATTGATCCAAACCACTGATTCCGATTTAGATGTTACTAGTGCTGGTTCATTAGAAAGAGATCAACAAGGTCAGTCTAATAGATTTAATTATAACTATTGGTCTTCGCCTGTTAGCTCAATCAATAATACGACTATCAACCACGGATTTACGGTTGCCGGAGTTATGAAAGATGCTACTGACGTAAACAATATCCAAAACCTACAATGGACAACCGGAGTTAATGGTTCTCCAACTACACCAATCACCTTGAGTAGCTATTGGATATTCAGATTTCAAAACTCATCAAACACTTATGCTAACTGGTCATCTGCCGGTCCGAATGGAACATTATTGGCTGGACACGGATTCACTTTGAAAGGATGTGGCTCGGCAGCAGCTGATCAAAATTATACTTTCGTAGGGAAACCAAATAATGGAACCATTACTTCGACAGTGGGTCCAAACAACTTGAACCTGTGCGGAAATCCATATGCTTCTGCTATTGATGCCAATCAGTTTATTGATGACAACATATCAAGCATTACAGGAACATTGTCTTTCTGGGAACACTATAGCACTAATACAAGTCACGGAACTGCACAATATCAAGGTGGTTACGCAACGTATACAAAAACAGGTGGAACATCTCCTGTTGCTCCGGCAGGTGTAAGCGGATTAGGATCAAGTAGTAAGATTGCTAAGAGATTTATCCCGGTTGGACAAGCTTTCTTTGTCACGGGAACGGCAACCGGAGGAACAATTACATTCAACAACGGACAAAGATTGTTCGTTAAAGAAAACGATGCAAACTCATTCGCAATGTTCAAAACAGGAAATGCAACGGTAGTGGCCACTGTTAATCCGGAAAACGACAATACACCTGATACTTATGTAGAAGAGCAGTTTGCTAAACTAAGATTAGGATACAATTCATCTGAAAACTTACACAGGCAGATATTATTAGGTTTCATGAATGAAAATGCAACAGCTGGGTATGATAACGGATATGACGCTTTAAGTATTGAAACACTTTCTAACGACATGTATTTTATCAATGGAACTAACAAACTAAATATCAATGGTGATGGTTACTTTAACGTAAACAATATCTATCCGTTAGGGGTTAAAAATGCAGTGAGCGGTAACGTTAGCTTTGTTGTAGACCAAAAAGAAAATTTTGAGGATTCTACTGAAATATACATCTATGATAATGTGACGTCAATTTACCACAGCATCAAAGATCAAAACTTCCAAATTGAATTGCCAGCCGGAACTTATGATACAAGATTCTCATTGCGATTTACCAATGGTACCTCACTTGGAACAGATGACCATACGGTAGCGAATCATGGAGTTAGCGTAATCCATTCACAATCTAACAACGTGATAAACATCAAAAATGAGTTACAGGAAGTGAATGTGAAGTCAGTTTCATTGTACAACTTATTAGGTCAGGAAGTAACGGTTTGGAAAGTGTATAACCAAAACCAAGCTGACATGCAACTACGCATTGGTGATTTAAGTTCCGGAACTTATATCGTAAAAGTAATCACTGATGGTGGTGATATAACTAAAAAAATACTTGTAAAATAATACTTGTTCTGCTTTTTATTTGACACTAAACTGCACCTTTTTCTACAATACAAAAATCCCCGACCTAGGGGATTTTTTGTTTATATAAGTTGGAGTTGTTTTTAATAATTAGGAGCATAATGTTCCTGCCATTTTAGAACCATCTTCCCGCTGTCCGCGCTACATGGTAGCTCGCTCCCATCGGGGCTAAAATTCAAATTTATGGTTTTTCCATGATAATAAAAATACCTGACTGCCACTGGCAGTCCTCCTCTTAATATCAAATCATCGGGGCTAAAGAGAACTAGCTCAGTTTCTTTACAAGATTTTCAAAATCCTGCTGGACTTGTTCTCCCGACTGAATATCTTTTAAAGTAAAGTTCGAGCCATTAATTTCCTTAACCACAAAAGGAATTCCTCTGCGTTCGGCATGCTTAAATTGTTTGTCAATCTTAGCCGCATCCGGATACATTTCTGCTTTGACATCCTGTTTGCGAAGTTCTGTAATGGCTTTCATTGCTTCAAATGTCTGGCTTTCGCCAAAATTCAAAAACATCACTTTGGTAGTAGTAGTAACTGTTTCCGGAAATAAATTTAATTCTTCCAGCACTAGGTAAATTCTATCCAAACCAAATGAAATTCCAACACCGCTCATATCCTTCAGACCAAAAATTCCGGTCAAATCATCATAACGTCCGCCGCCGCCTATAGAACCCATATCGACTTCTTTTGGCGCAGCAACTTCAAAAATGGCTCCGGTGTAATAATTTAATCCACGGGCCAAAGTCACATCTAAATCTAAAATCGCTTTTTGCAATCCCAATTTGGTTACGTTGTCACAAATGAAACGCAGTTCTTCAACTCCTTTTTTCCCTTCTTCAGACGAAGAAAGCAATTGGTTTAATTTTTCTAATTTTTCCTGAATTGTTCCGGTAAAGTTGAACAACGGCTGGACTTTTGTTAAAGCCGCTTCCGAAATTCCTTTTTCAAGCATTTCCTTTTTAACGCCCTCCGCTCCTATTTTGTCAAGCTTGTCTAAAGCCACCGTAAAATCAATCAATTTGTCCGAAGCGCCAATTACTTCGGCAATTCCGGATAATACTTTTCGGTTATTGATTTTGATGGTCACGCCATTCAAACCTAAATCAGCAAAAACCGAATCGTACAATTGCACCAACTCTACTTCCTGCCACAACGATTTGGAACCAACAACATCGGCATCACATTGGTAAAATTCCCTGAATCTTCCTTTTTGAGGTCGGTCAGCTCTCCAAACAGGCTGTATCTGGTAACGCTTAAACGGAAACTCAATTTCGCTTTGATGCTGCACAACATAACGCGCAAATGGTACGGTTAAGTCATAGCGTAACGCTTTTTCGGAAATCTTACCGGTAAGTTGTTTATAGTTTATTGATTGTAACTGATCGGCCGGAACTTTATCTAAATAATCGCCCGAATTCAAAATCTTAAAAATCAAACGGTCACCTTCTTCACCATATTTTCCCATCAGCGTATCCGAGTTTTCAAATGAAGGCGTTTCAATTGGCTGGTAACCAAACTTCTCAAAATGATGCCTCATCACCGAAATAATATAGTTACGCTTAGCAACTTCTGCCGGTGAAAAATCTCGTGTGCCTTTTGGAATACTTGGTTTTGATGCCATTTTTAAATTTGAAATATTAAACTTTAGATTTTAAATATTTAATATCTGATATCTAATATCTGATATTGCTTTGCAAATATCTTATTTTTTAAACTATTTACGCAACTAAGTCAATATTCTTGTAACAAATCATGTATTTTAGTGTCAAATTTGCGTTATGCTGGGAATCGGATTATTTAGGGAAAATATAAAAATTGCATTGGGTTCAATCAGAACGCAGCTTCTTCGTACCGTTTTGACAATTGTCATCATCGCAATCGGAATAACTGCTTTGGTTGCAATCTTAACGGTAGTTTCAGCGTTCGAACACAGTTTGACTTCCACTTTTGCGTCAATGGGTTCCAATACATTCAACATTAACCAATATGATAACAACTTACGTGAAGAAGGCGGTAACGAAGTTGAAAAAATAAACCCTATTATTTCCTATCCTGAAGCTAAAGCTTTCAAGGAAAAATACAGCTATCCAATGACACAGACTTCGCTTTCTTTTATTGCGACGTCCAGTGCCGAAGTAAAGTTTGAAAATCAAAAAACAGATCCCGAAATTTCAGTTCTTGGTGTAGATGAATATTATTTGACAAACTCCGGTTTGGAAGTTACTGAAGGTAGGAATTTCAACTCTTTTGACATTTCAAATAATGTTTATTCCTGCATTGTAGGTTCTGATTTTGCCACAAAAGGATTGCTTAAGGATGTTAATCCAATCAATAAAATCCTTTCCATTCGTGGCGCCAAATTCAAGGTCATTGGCGTGTTAAAGGAAAGAGGTTCCACTTTTGGCAACAGGCAGGATTTGCGGGTTATGATTCCGATTCAATTGGCGCGTTCGATATTCTCGTCTCCAAATATTAATTACTCTTTGAGTACGATGATTCAGAAAACGGAATTGCTTGATGCCGCTATTGATAATGCAATTCTTACTATGCGAAAAGTCAGAAAGCTAAATCCTGTAGAAGAAGACAATTTCGGTATTTCACGAAGTGATGATTTAATTAATCGGATTGGGGAAATCACAGGTTTTTTAGGTGTGTCGGCTTGGTTAATCGGAATTATTACCATACTTGGTTCATCGATAGCCTTAATGAACATTATGATTGTTTCTGTAACCGAAAGAACCCGTGAAATTGGAGTTCGGAAAGCACTTGGCGCCAAGAAAAGCGCAATTGCTTTTCAGTTTTTTATTGAGACATTAACCGTTGGGCAACTTGGTGGTATTTTCGGTATCATATTGGGAATTTTAGTAGGTTACGGAATTTCTTCTCTTCTTGATTTAGCGTTTGTAACTCCATGGGGAGCCATCATTGCGGCGTTTGTAACCAGTTTTATTGTTGGTTTGGTTTCCGGATTGTACCCGGCGATTAAGGCTTCCCAACTTGATCCAATTGAGGCGTTGCGATACGAGTAAGTGTTCAGTGTTCAGAAATTAATGTTCAGTTTAGATTCTGTGAATCTCTTTTTTTCTCCGTTAATCTATGTGAAACAAAACAACTAATCTGCTTTCTCACAACTAATCATTCGATCATTTCCATAAATATCTTTCTTTAGTTCAGCATTCCTGAAACCTAAATCCTCGAGCAACTGAACTGTTTCTTTTCCTAAATACTGATTAATTTCAAAATACAATTTTCCATTCGGATTGAGGTTTTTTTTGGCGAGTTGCGCTATTTTTCGATAAAAAAGCAACGCATCAGTATCTTCGACAAACAAGGCCAAATGTGGTTCATATTCTAAAACATTGGGTTTGATTTCGCTCTTTTCTAAATTCCGCACATACGGCGGATTGGAAACAATCAAGTCGAAAGTCGAAAGTCGAAAGTCAAAAGTCAAATTCTCTACTTTTAAAATATCCGCTTGAATAAAATTGATTTCAACTTCATTAAGCAAGGCATTTTTTTTGGCTGCAGCTAAAGCCTTCCCAGAAACATCAATTGCGGTAACTTCAGAATCCGAAATATTTTTGGCTAATGAAACTGCAATGCAGCCAGAGCCTGTTCCAATATCCAGAATTCTTACTCTTGTTTCTTGCTTCTTGGCTCTTGCCTGTTCCTTAATAATCCATTCAACTAACTCCTCTGTTTCCTGTCTCGGGATTAAAGTACTTTCATTAACAAAAAAATGCAAGCCATAAAATTCCGTTTCACCCAAAATGTATTGGATGGGTTTCTGGATTTTCAAATCTGAAACAATACTTTTCCAGTGTTTTAAATGACTGCCATCCATTATTCTTTCCGGATTTAGAGCCAAATCAATACGTTTTAAACGGTGAAGTTTTTCTAATATAATATAGAAAAAACTTTCGATTTCCTGTTCGTCATAAATCGGCAGTAATTCCTTTTTGAAAGTTTCTCTGTAGTCTTTGAGCAGCATTTTATAAGTTCTTTATCATCCAAACCGGACAAGTGGTGTGACCGGTATTTCCCATTGGGGCACAAATATATTCAAAACCGGCTTTTTTGTATAAATGTTGGGCTGTTAGCATTTCGGGTAAAGTCTCGAGATAGCATTTCTCATATCCAAATTCGGTGGCTTTTTCCAAACACTTTTGTATCATTCGAAAACCAATTCCTTTTCCTCTCGCTTCCTGCAGGAAATACATTTTCTGCAATTCACAAATGTCTTCCTCAGAATTTTCCAATTGGGAAACGCCTGCTCCACCTATGATTTTGCCATTATTTTCTACGACAAAATATGTTGCTTTAGGTTTATCATACGCTTCAAACATAAAATCCAATTGAGTATCTGCAAAAGCAGTTCCGGTTTTTGGAAAATTATCTGCAATAAAAACTTCCCGGATAACGGCTGCAATTTGTTGGTTGTCTTCCTTTTTGATTTCCCTTATTATGATACCATCCATTCTAAAAGTAATGTCTATTTTTGTGAGGTGAAGATACAGGAATTTTATATAAAACGCTGCATTGAATTAGCCAAAAATGGCTTGGGAACAACCTATCCGAATCCTTTGGTTGGCTGCGTTATTGTTTATAATAATGAAATAATTGGCGAAGGCTGGCACCGAAAATCAGGAGAAGCACATGCCGAAGTCAATGCTGTAAATTCCGTAAAAGACAAATCATTATTATCAAAGTCTACCATTTATGTTTCGTTGGAACCCTGCAGTCATTTTGGAAAAACACCACCATGCTGTGACTTAATTATTACCCATAAAATCCCTAATATTGTGATTGGAACTGTCGACCCAAACAATAAAGTTGCCGGAACTGGAATTCAAAGATTACTCGAAAACGGTACGAAGGTAACTGTCGGTGTTTTAGAAAAGGAATGCGGCGAACTGAATAAGCGTTTTTTTTCGTTCCATCAAAAAAAGCGTCCGTATATTATATTGAAATGGGCAGAAAGCCTTGACGGATTTATGGCACCATTAACAAAAGACAAAAAAGAACCCGTTTGGATTTCGAATGAATTTTCGAGACAATTGGTTCACAAATGGAGAAGCGAGGAACAGGCGATTTTGGCGGGAACCAATACGGTTTTAGACGATAATCCACAATTAAACCTTCGCAATTGGGCGGGTGAAAATCCGACGCGAATTGTTTTAGACCGAACCGGAAAAATATCGGAAGCCTTTTTTATAAAGGATAGAAAATCAAAAACGATTATTATAACCGAACAAGAAAATTTAACATCTAGTGAAAATTGTATTTACGAAAATGCTATCTTTGATAATAAGCTAACCAAAACAATTGCCGATATTTTATACAAGTATGGCATTCAATCTGTAATAATTGAAGGCGGAAAACAAACGCTTCAAAGTTTTATAGATGATAATCTTTGGGATGAAGCTAGGGTTTTTATTGGGAACATTCATTTGAAGAGTGGCATAAAAGCACCTGTTTTAAATGGGAATTTCCAAATAAAAAATATAAAAGACGACCAACTTAAACTTTATTTCAACTATGATTAACACTATAATTTTCGATTTTGGGGATGTTTTCATTAATCTCAATAAAGAACATTCTATCGAAGAGTTTAAAAAGTTAGGATTAGATGGTCCAAATGAAGATTTGTTGAATCACAATGATTTATTTGAAAAAGGAAAAATAGATGAACTCCAGTTCATCAACTGTTTTTTAAAATATATTCCAAATGCGAGTTTAGAAGAAATAACAAAAGCCTGGAACTCTGTAATCGGTGATTTCCCACTGGAAAGATTGGAGTTCTTACAGATGCTGTCAACAAAATACCGTCTATTTCTTTTGACCAATACAGATTCGATACATATCAATCGTTTTGAACATAAAGTTGGGATGTCATTTTACACCGATTTTTATCGCTGCTTTGAAAAAGTATATTATTCCTATGAAATGGGAATGCGAAAACCCGATGCCGAAATCTTCAATGCAATAATGCGTAAACATGATTTGTCGCCTAAAAGGACTTTATTTATTGATGATAAAAAAGTCAATACTGATGCTGCAGAAGCACTTGGTTTACATGTCTGGAATTTAAAAGTTGGAGAACAAGATATTGTCGATTTATTTGACCAAAAGCAATTGCCGTTATAGTTTTGGAAATTAAGGATACGTTTAAAACCATTGCTTGTCCATCTTTAGAAATCCTTTTCAAGGAAAAAAACAGTAAATTTTTTAGCTATGCATTTCCTGTTACCAGTGAAGACGAAGTCAAATCCCATTTAGAAAAATTACGCAAACAACAGGCTGGTGCCGGTCACTTTTGTTATGCCTTTCAACTAGGAACTGACACAATTTATTTTCGCACCAATGATGATGGTGAACCAAGCAACTCCGCAGGAATGCCTATTTATGGACAAATTCAGTCTTATGGCCTAACCAATATTTTAGTAGTAGTAGTTCGTTTTTTTGGTGGAGTAAAATTGGGTGTTGGCGGTTTAATTTCCGCCTATAAAACTGCGGCGCAGATGGCGTTGGAAGAAGCTGAAATTATCGAAAAAACTATAGACATTCATTTTCAGATTTCCTTTGATTATAAAAACATGAATAAGGTGATGCGGATAATTAAAGAGAAAAACTTAGAAATCATTTCGCAGCAAATGGAAGAAAGTTGTCAAATTGAAATTGCAACCCGAAAAAAGCATGCCGATACGATTTTTGACATTTTTACGAATCTATTTGAGGTTGAAATTAAAAAAATCTAACTGTTCATAACATCCAAAAGATATTGTGGTGGCGGAATAGCTTTTCCCAAATTTATGTCCACAAAAACCAACAGGAAATGGGCAGTTGTTAACAACTGATTATTTTCATTACGGATTTCACAATCAAATTCGACCTTTACTGAAGATTGTCCTTTAAACTTTGTTATAACTGTAAGTAAGTCATCATAACGTGCTGGTTTTTTGTAATTTATGTTCATGGATACTATCGGAAGTGCGATTCCATTCTCTTCCAATGATTTATACGAAATCCCTTTGTTTCTAAGCCATTCAACGCGGCCCATTTCAAAATAGGGTATATAATTTCCGTGATAAACCACACTCATTTGGTCCGTTTCAGAGTACCGCACCCTAACTTGAATTTGATGTTCTTTCATCTGATTTTTTTACCGTTAATCTAAAAGTGATTTTTTCTGTACGACAATATTTTTAAAAAATCAATGCCATTTTAATTTTTTATAACAAATTTTATTCACATATTTGTTACCCCGAAAAGCATGAAAAAATTCAATGTTTTTTTACGCTTAAAACTAAATAACTAATTACAATAATTTAAACTAAATATGAGCAAAACTGCGCAATCGGTGTGGGAAAACTGTCTGCTATTTATAAAAGACAATATTCAAGAGCAAGCTTTCAAAACTTGGTTTGAACCGATTAAGTCAGTTGAACTAACTGATAACGCTTTATACATTCAGGTTCCCAGCAAATTCTTTTATGAATGGCTTGAAGAACATTACGTAAAATTATTAAAAGTAGCGTTAACTAAAGAACTTGGAAAAAACGCAAAGTTACTCTATAAAATTAAAATGGAGAACACTTATGGAAATAAACAGCCATTTACTGAACAATTGCCAAGCGCTCACCGCAGTCCCATAAAATCACAAGATGTTGATGCTCCGTTTAAAAACCTGAATCCTGAGTTAAAAAATCCTTTTGTAATTCCGGGAATCAGAAACTTAAAAATTGAGTCGCAGCTTAATCCTAATTATAGTTTTGATAATTTCCTTGAAGGCGATTCCAACAGATTGGCGCGTTCAGCCGGTATGGCTGTTGCCAATAAACCTGGCGGAACATCATTCAATCCGTTACTGATTTTTGGCGGCGTTGGATTAGGAAAAACCCATTTAGCGCACGCTATTGGTGTCGAAATAAAAGATAAATATCCGGAAAAAACGGTTTTATATATTTCTGCAGAAGTTTTTACGCAACAATATATTGACTCGGTTAAGAAAAATAACAGAAACGATTTTATTCATTTCTATCAGTTGATTGATGTTTTGATCATTGATGATGTTCAATTCCTTTCGGGGAAAACAGGAACACAAGATGTTTTCTTCCATATTTTCAATTACTTACACCAAAATGGTAAGCAGGTAATCCTTACTTCAGACAAAGCTCCTGTTGATATGCAGGACATTGAGCAACGTTTGCTCTCTCGTTTCAAATGGGGTTTATCTGCCGAATTACACCAACCGGATTATGAAACCAGGATTTCTATCCTAAAAAATATTTTATATCGTGATGGTGTTGAAATGCCAGATGAAATTATAGAATATGTAGCCAGAAACATTAAGTCTAATGTAAGAGAATTGGAAGGCGCCATTATTTCACTGATTGCTCAATCTTCTTTCAATAAAAAAGAGGTTACTCTGGATTTGGCTAAAAATGTAGTTGAGAAATTTGTTAAAAATGTAAAACGGGAAATCTCAATTGAATATATTCAAAAAGTTGTTTCCGATTATTTCCAATTGGATCTTGATACACTACAATCTAAAACCAGAAAGCGCCACGTTGTTCAGGCTCGACAATTAGCCATGTTTTTTGCCAAAAAATTTACAAAATCTTCTTTAGCAAATATTGGTTCCCAAATTGGAGACAGAGATCACGCTACCGTTCTTCACGCATGCAAAACTGTTGACAACCTAGTTTCAACAGATAAACAATTCAAAAAATTTGTAGAAGATATTCATAAAAAGTTATCGCTATAATTCCTTTTTGAGTAAGTTTGCGGTTTAGAAATAAACACTATGCCCGTTAAAATTTTAATGGTTTGTCTTGGAAATATTTGCCGATCACCATTGGCAGAAGGGCTTTTAGCGTCCAAACTTCCCCAAGATAAATTCTTTGTAGACTCAGCCGGAACCGGAAGTTATCATATTGGTAAGCAACCCGACCAACGTTCTGTTCAGACTGCACAAAAAAACGGACTTGACATCACCTACCAAAAAGCAAGGCAATTTACACCAAAAGATTTTGATGAATTCGATTATATCTACGTCATGGATAACACCAACTACGATGATGTAATCGGATTAGCAAAAAAGGAAGAACATAAAAAGAAAGTGCAACTAATTCTCGACGATTTATTTCCCGGCGATAATGTTGATGTTCCTGATCCATACTATGGATTGCAAAATGGTTTTGATATGATTTATGAAATGCTTGATGAAACCTGCGATATTTTAGCCAAAAAATTAATCGAGAAACATTCATGAAGCCAGTAGAACTAAAAGGCAAACTCTATTTAATCCCAACTACCTTGGGAGAAATGAATCCGCATGATGTTTTACCTCAAACCGTAAAAAGAGCCATTGATTTTATTGACGATTACATTGTTGAGAATGAAAAAACAGCCCGAAAGTTTATCAAATCCATTCATCCTGAAAAGATTCAAAACAGTCTGCGGATTTCTTTACTCAACAAACGAACTGAGGTTTCTGAATACAATGCTATGATTGCTCCATGCCTTAACGGCTTAAATATTGGTTTAATGAGCGAAGCCGGTTGTCCCGGAGTAGCTGATCCAGGAGCTGTCATTGTAAAAATTGCCCATGAAAACGGAATTCAGGTAGTACCATTAGTTGGGCCATCCTCTATCCTATTAGCGATGATGGGCTCGGGAATGAACGGTCAGAGTTTTGCTTTCAATGGGTATCTTCCGATTGAGAAAGGCGAAAAAAAATCAGCTTTAAAAAGCTTTGAAAATTTATCAAGTTCAAAAAATCAATCGCAAATTTTTATTGAAACGCCTTATCGGAATAATAAATTGCTAGAGGATTTATTGCAGACATTACAACCCAATACACATCTGTGCATTGCAACCGATATTACTTTGCCAACAGAATTTATCAAAACGCATCGTGTGGCTGATTGGAAAAAAATAAAGGTTGACCTGCATAACAGACCAACCATTTTTATTATTCATAAGTTTTAAAAACCGAATTTATTTCACTTTCGCGTTTTTGATAGCGCGAATTCCTGTAGTTTCGAATCCACCAAAATCTTTCATGTATGTTTTAACCGAGGTTCCGTAATCGTCTTTGCATTTTTTCTTACCATTAGAATTCAAAAATCGTTTCACCGATCCCGAACCTCCTAAATGCGCCGCCGCTAAAATTCCCGATTCGGTAATTTTAACACCATCAACAATTTTACCTTCATAATAGGCTATATAATCGTGCAAGTCATACTTGTTTTTGGAGAGTAGTGTCACGAAAGCTTTCTCCTGGAGCCTTGGATTGCCCATAAAATAAGCACTATCCTTAATTCCTATTGTTTTAAGTGTTTCTTTACCAAATTGGTATTTTCCCATATACCCTAAAGTATTTATTTTGCTATACTTTCCTTGCGATTCTTTGTGCGCAACAGCTTCTTTAAACCCAATAAAGTATTTGCCGGTAAATGGAATTTTAAGACTAGCGTAATCGATGAAGTTTTGTGAAGGAAAAACATAAGAAACCTCTTCGTTTTCGTCAAGACGAAATACGTCATTGATTTGGGAACTATAAGGTTTAAAACCGGAGCTTATGAACGCTACAGTTAGTAGGATTGAAATGTAAAATATACCTTTCTTTATCATTTAAAATTGTTTCTCAAGCGCTGTCACCGACATGAATATTTCCGAGTGCAAATATACGGCTAAATATTATAAATTTGAAAATCAAGTAGTTGAAC
>JAZKCP010000097.1:18004-18957 GCA_040388035.1 Bacteroidota bacterium
ATAAAGTGCAGTTTTGTTCCTCCTGAACCCTTGATTTCAAACGTTGGAGCCGGAATCTTAATCGTGTTAAAAATTGTTAAAATAGTCTTAACAAAATGGGATTTAGTTTCAATTTTTGTTAAATCAACGTCAAGCGAGAGATAAAATTGTCGGTATCTTTTACTTTCCGGAAGAAAAATCGTGTTGGTAAATTCATCGTTTCCGGTAATCATTCCTTCCGCGCCATAACCAAAAGCTACATTCAACCATTTTGGAATTTTAGAGGATTTCGCAAATGAATAAATATTGACCGAAAGCCAATAAGTCTGCCCGTTGTAATCCTTCAGGATTTGTTCCTGAACAGAACTTCCTAAAACATTGGGTCTTGACGAAGCATAAGGAGTTGTATGAAAAGAAAATTTAGGCACAATTCGTTGTTCTGTCCACAGCAATTCCTGGGAAACAAATAAAGCGGTTCCCGAAACATTAGCTGCAACATCTCCCAAAGAAGCACCCCAATTTGACGAATAACCATCGAGAACCTCAACTGTAGTCATAAAAACCAAACCTAAAGTCGAGCCATAAATCATTTGGCTTTTCCGACTTGCACCAGTCCATTTCAAAGCATTTGCTCCAAAACTTCCCAAATGATAAGTTGAAAAAACATGTCCGGCTTTATCCATTTGAAGCCATTCGGCATTGTCATTTATAAAATGAAAATTGGAACGAGGATAATCGGCATACCAAAGTTGATTCAAACCAATTAAAGCTGCTGAGCCAACAGCAACTTCAGAAATAATGAGTGTTTTGAGTCGCTTTTTGTTTAAAGTATCTGAAGGTTTTAGAAAATTTTCTATTCCATTTTGTGCCCAAAGCAAACTCGAGCAGCATAAAAACAGAATTATATAATGCTGCTTTTTCAAGGATTAACGTTTGGTTCCTTGAGCATTCAGCCAATCAGCATATTTCTTTGC
>JAZKCP010000097.1:18967-32490 GCA_040388035.1 Bacteroidota bacterium
ATAGCAATTTGGGAACACCAAAACAATACGATGATAGCTATGCTCTTGGATACTTTCAAAATTATCTGGTTGTCCCTTGCTTGTTTAACCAATCGGTATACTTCTTGGCATTCACTTGATGCTGCTCATAAGTTGAAGCAAAAACATGATAGCCGAATTTTTCTACACTTGCACAGAAATAAAGATAGTTGTGTTTTTCTGCATTCAAAACTGCATCGATTGCATCAACATCAGGCATGGCAATTGGTCCAGGCGGCAAACCAGTGTTCTTATAGGTATTGTAAGGAGAATTAATAAACAAATCGTTGTACAAAACGCGTTTGATGATTTGATCAAAATCATTGTCACGCAGTTTTAAAGCATAAATTACTGTTGGATCAGCCTGCAAAGGCATTCCCTGATTCAGCCTGTTAAGGTAAACACCCGCAATTGTTGGACGCTCGCTTTTCTTCACTGATTCTTTATGAACAATCGAAGCAACAGTAATTACCTGAACCGGTGTTAAATTTAAAGCAGCAGCTTTCGCAGTTCGCTCCTTTGTCCAGAAACGATTGTATTCATCGAGCATTCTGCCTCGGAATTTTTCCGCCGAAATGTTCCAGTATACTTCATAAGTATTTGGCAAAAACATAACAAAAACAGTTTGTTTTGTAAAGCCGTTTTTCTTTAAAAATTCAGAATCGTAAAATGTGGTCAGTAATTTTGTAGTGTCAGGTTCGATTTGGGAACTCAATCGTTCACAAAGATTTTCCAGTCGCTCCTGATTGTTAAAGGCCAATTTTACCGGAACATTTCTTCGCATTGCGGCAACCAATTGAAATGCACTCATACCTTTCTTTAACAAAAATCGTCCGGCTTTTACATTTTCAGGATACGAACGACGTTTGGCAATTAACTCAAAATTGTTCATGTTTTTTACAAGTGGTGAAAGCAATTTTTCAACATCCTGATAAGTGGAACCTGTTGGAACCTCAACATATATTTCGTCTTTTTCAAATTTTGTCTCCGAAGTGAAATACTTGATATAAATAACTGCCACGAAAACAAGGAAAACAATTCCTAAAATCTTGATAATTTTATTTCTGCTCAAAATAATCTATTTTTTAATTAATTGAAAAACAGCTTCATCGTGAAAAGTATTATTGGTAAAGTTCCAGTCTTTTTTGACACCGATTTTCTCAAATCCAAATGTAGTAAAAAGTGATTCACTGGCTTTATTTTCTGTACCAATATTTGCATAAAGCTGATGCAATTGTAATTGTTCAAAAGCGTAATTAATTAGCAAACCCAAAGCTTCCTTTCCAAAACCATTATTCCTATCGGCTTCATTTTGAATAATAATCCCAACACCGGCTCGTTTGTTTTTTACATCAAAATCAAACAAATCAATCAAACCAATAGCTTCTGAATTTTCTTTTTTGCAGATTGCCAACCGCAATTGCTTGGCTTCATAGATATCCTGATGCGCATTTTCAAGATATTGCCGAATCAGGAATTTACTGTAGGGTGTTATGGTGCTACTGACTTCCCAAATGTTTTCATCGTTTTCTATAGCGTAGATAAACTCTAAATCTTCCGGTTCGAGTGCGCGGAGAAAAATATTAATTCCTTTTAATGTTATCATTTTAGTACTTAATTTGCCACGAATACACGAATGTTGTTGGCTATTTATTAAAAAATATTCGTGCATTCGTGGCTAAAAAATTATATTTCTATTTCTCCTTCAAAAACAAAAGTCGCCGGGCCTTTTAGAAAAACATTGATATAGGAATCATTTACTTTATCAAAAGAGACTTCGAGTTTTCCGCCTTCAACATCTAATTTAATATTATGTGAATTTGTTTTGCCAATGGCATTCATTGCGATTGCAGTAGCAGTTGCTCCGGTTCCACACGAAAACGTTTCATCTTCCACTCCACGCTCATAGGTTCGCAAACGAAAATGATCCTCTGAAATTTGCTTAACAAAATTCACATTACTTCCCGCTTCTCCATACAAATCAGAATAGCGGATTGCAGCACCATTGCTTTTGACATCATAATTTTTCAAATCATTCACCAGCATTACATGATGTGGGGAGCCTGTATTCAGAAAAACATAATCTTTCTCAATTTTTACGTCATCGACATTTTTCATTTGCAACGACACAATTCCATTTTCAAAAACTGTGGCATCATGCAAACCATCAGTCGCTATGAAAGTAGTTTCATTTGAAATGATATTCAGGCTTTTGGCGAAAGCCACAATACAACGGCCACCATTTCCACACATTGAACTTTGATTCCCATCAGAATTATAATAAACCATCCTGAAATCGGTTTCCGAATCATTTTCCAATAAAATCAATCCGTCAGCGCCTATTCCGAAACGTCGGTCGCAAAGTTTTTCGACGAGTTTAACGTCAGCTTTTGGAAAATTGTTTTGCCTGTTATCAATAAAGATAAAGTCATTTCCCGTTCCGTGATATTTATAAAAAGTGGATTTCATGTTGTAGTTTACTCTCACAAATATAACAATATTAAGATTAACTTAAAAATTGTTAAACGAGCGTTAAAGCGTGTTTGCGTGAAATTTGTTTTTTTCTAAATTTACGTTCAAATAATTTAAAATGGTATTAAATATGAAACGATTAACAAGTTTATTTTTGGTTTCTTTATTGAGTGGTGCAACCACATTGGGCGCGTACAAATTATTTATTGAAGAAAAAGACGGTCACAATTCGATTGTTACTACTGCTTCAAACAATTTTGGAAGGACTGTTGGATTATCAGCTGAAGGAGTTGATTTTACTAAAGCCGCAGAAAATACGGTTCATTCTGTCGTCCACGTTAAAAATGTCTCGGTAAGAACGGTTTCTGATCCAATTATGGAATTCTTCTATGGTCAGCGAGGCGGGCAACAACAAGAGCAAATAGGAACAGGTTCGGGAGTTATTATCTCTCAAGATGGTTACATCGTAACCAATAACCATGTTGTACAAGGCGCTTCCCAACTTGAAGTAACTTTGAACAACAACAGAACCTACACCGCAAAACTTATCGGAACTGATTCCAAAATGGATATCGCCCTATTAAAAATCAATACAGACGAAAAACTGCCTTATACTACTTTTGCAGATTCAGACCAAGTGAAAGTTGGCGAATGGGTTTTAGCTGTAGGAAATCCATATAATCTGACTTCAACGGTTACAGCCGGAATTGTTTCGGCGAAAGCCAGAAATTTAGACACGAGAGGAATCCAGTCATTCATCCAGACTGATGCTGCTGTAAATCCTGGAAATTCCGGTGGCGCTTTGGTTAACACACGCGGTGAATTAATTGGAATCAACACTATGATATCATCGCAAACAGGTTCCTATGTTGGCTATTCGTTCGCTGTTCCCTCTAATATTACCAGAAAGATAATCGAAGATATTATGGAATTTGGTAACGTTCAGCGTGGAATCCTTGGTGTTGAAGGTGGCGAATTAAATAGTAAAGCTTCCAAAGAATTGGGAGTTAATGACACCGAAGGTTTCTATATTAATAAAGTAACCAGAAATTCCGGTGCCGAAAAAGCCGGTCTTCAGAAAGGTGATATCATAAAAAAACTGGACAGTCAAAATATTAATACGTTCTCTGAATTGTCTGGCTACATCAGCACCAAAAGGCCAAATGATAAAGTACAGGTAACGTACCTTCGTGATGGAGAAACTAAAACGGCAGCGGTTACTTTAATTAAAAATGAACTTATCACTACAGAATTTAAAGGATTGGAATTAGAGGACATTGAAGCCGCTGACAAAAAGAAATTCAGAATTGGCTATGGTGTCCGTATTAAAGACATTAACAGCGAAAGCCTAAAACCTTATGCCGAGCAATTGAGAGGAAATATAATTCTTTCGGTAGATAATGTTAAGGCGACCGACCTTGAAACCATTTCAAGATATTTAAATAAAAAAGACGAAAATCAGAGTGTTAACGTCCGAATGATTGATAGAATAGGGCAAATAGTCCAGATAATTTTATAAGGTTGAAAGGTTAATTATTGTTAAAACCAGTCCAGTTTTTGGGCTGGTTTTTTTGTTGTATAAAAAAGTAGCGAAATCGTTTTCGTGAAACACTTCTATTTTATACTTTTGCGCCAAATTAAATCGGATTCTTAAATGAATTCAGAATAAAACACACAACTAAACACTTTTTATTTTTATGGACAGTAACAAGTTATACGAGAAGGAATTATCTTTTCAGGCTGACAGACGTAAAGCATGCGTTGAATTAATTAAAATTATCAGCGATTTATGGTATGACAAATCAATCGAATTGGTTCTTTTCAGAAATCAATTAATTGACAGAAACGTAAGCGACATTATAAACTTTCACGAGTATGCCGGACAGTTTGTTCAAAAGCCAATCAACATCTTTGATTCTGTTGAAATTGCCCGCTCAATTCAAAACCTGGACTTACCGCCATCGCGAATTGATATTGGAAAGTTAACCTACGAGTATCATCTTGAAGATAATAAGTATGACGACAGTCGTGCTTTTGTAATTGACAAATTAAAAAATGCCAAAGATTTTCAAAATTTAAAACCAAAAGATGTTGTCTTATATGGTTTTGGGAGAATCGGCCGATTGTTAGCTCGTGAAATGATGAGCAAAATGGGCAAAGGAGAGCAACTTCGTCTTCGTGCCATTGTAACCCGTGACAGAAATGATGCAACTTCTTTAGAAAAAAGAGCTTCTTTGTTGCGTTATGATTCTGTTCATGGTGATTTTGAAGGTTCTGTTCAGGCCGATGCCGAAAACAATGCATTAATCATTAATGGAACCACAGTTCATATTATTACTGCCAATGCTCCCGAAGATATTGATTATACCAAATACGGAATTGAAGACTGCTTACTGATTGACAATACAGGTGCTTTTACTACCGAAGAACAACTGAGACGCCATTTATCTTCGAAAGGAGTTAGTAAAGTTTTATTGACTGCCCCAGGGAAAGGCATTCCAAATATTGTATATGGCGTAAACCATAACGATCATAAACCGGATAGCGTAGATATTTTCTCCGCGGCATCTTGTACAACCAATGCTATTACGCCTGTTTTGAAAGTTGTAGAAGATACTCTAGGTGTTGTTAAAGGTCATATTGAAACCATACATGCTTATACCAACGACCAAAACCTGGTTGACAATATGCATAAAAAATACCGTCGTGGCCGTGCTGCTGCCTTAAATATGGTAATTACTGAAACCGGCGCCGGAACTGCTGTTGCCAAAGCATTGCCAAGTTTAGCCGGAAAATTAACTTCCAATGCGATTCGTGTTCCTGTACCAAATGGTTCTTTAGTGGTTATGAATCTGGAAGTCAGCAAAGCGACTTCTATTGAAGAAGTAAATAAAATTATGAAAGAATATGCCTTGGAAGGAGAATTGGTAGAGCAAATCAGGTATTCGTTAAATAACGAATTGGTTTCTTCAGACATCGTTGGAACTGCACAGCCGTCCATTTACGACAGCAATGCGACAATTGTTTCAGGCGATGGAAAAAATATAGTGCTTTATGTTTGGTACGATAATGAATACGGCTACAGCCACCAGGTAATTCGTTTGGCAAAATATATAGCAAAAGTTAGACGCTATACTTATTACTAGCAGATTTATTAGTGAATTATTAATTCAGAAAAACCGTCGATTCTTCGTTGAATTGGCGGTTTTTTCCGTTTAAGTACATTTTCTTTCGTTGAAATACAATATTTTTAAAATAATCGCGTTATAGAATAAAACTTATTATTATATTCCGCCCCTAATTTGGCCCCAACAAATTTACACTTATGAAAAAAATCTTTTTTAGCTTACTGATTATGAGCTGTTTTGCCTTCAATGAAAAAGAAGGTGATCCAAAAATCCAAACCTACAATTATGGTCACAACGGAATGGAGTTTGTGGCTCGTTCCGATAAAGGGATGATTATCGTTAGCACCTACAATTCGAAAATGACTATCCGTCAAGACATTGCGTACAAAATTTATCAGTTATACGCCAATAATAATTTAAAAACAGGACCTAAAACAACTATTTGCGGTAACGAAGCCGATGTTACCGGAAGGTGCTCTGTAACAATAAAAAACAACCTTATTGCTGTAGAATTCTACTACGAACTTGTAGAGTGGAAATCAGGATTAAAAGAAATTTATAAAAAGAAGAAAGTAGGATAAAAAAATGCTCAACTAACGTTGAGCATTTTTTTTATAATCCATTAAATAGTTATGCCTTTCCGGCAGCAATCAGGTTTAAGGCAGAACCAGCTACATACCAGCCTATTTGACTGTCATTGTACGTGTGATTAGCCAAAATTATATCTCTTGAACCATCAGCATGAATAAATTCTAAAGTCAATGGTTTTGCAGGAGCAAATTCAGTTAAGTCCAAGAAGTTGATAATATCATCTTCCTGGATTTTATCATAATCCGCTTCGTTGGCAAAAGTTAGCGCTAACATTCCTTGCTTTTTCAAATTGGTTTCGTGGATACGTGCAAATGATTTTACCAAAACTGCCTTAACTCCCAAGAATCTTGGTTCCATCGCCGCATGCTCTCTCGAAGAACCTTCTCCATAATTTTGGTCACCCACAACTATTGATGGAACACCAGCTGCTTTGTAGGCTCTGGCAACTGCCGGAACTGCAGCATATTCTCCAGTTATTTGGTTTTTAACTTTATTGGCTTCCTGATTAAAAGCGTTTACCGCACCAATCAACATATTGTTTGAAATATTATCCAAGTGTCCACGGAAACGCAACCATGGTCCAGCCATTGAGATATGATCTGTAGTACATTTTCCAAAGGCTTTGATAAGCAATTTGGCGCCTGTTATATTTTTTCCGTCCCAGGCGTCAAACGGTGCCAATAATTGCAATCTGTCTGAAGTTGGAGAAACCGCAACCTGCACCTGACTTCCGTCTGCAGCCGGAGCCTGAAAACCTGCATCTTCTACATCAAATCCTCTTTTTGGCAATTCATCACCGTGTGGTGGATTTAGTTTCACCTCTTCTCCATTATCATTTAACAGCGTATCTGTAATTGGATTAAAAGTCAAATCTCCCGAAATAGCTAATGCGGCTACCATTTCCGGTGAGGTTACAAAAGCATGCGTGTTTGGATTTCCATCGGCACGTTTAGAGAAGTTTCTGTTAAATGAATGCACGATGGTGTTCTTTTCCTGCTTATCGGCACCAGCTCTGTCCCATTGTCCAATACATGGTCCGCAGGCATTAGTAAAAACTTTAGTACCCATTTTTTCGAAAGTGGCAATGATTCCGTCTCTTTCGATAGTATATCTGATTTGCTCTGAGCCTGGATTGATTCCAAATTCGGCCTTAGGTGTGATTCCATGAGCTACGGCTTGTTCCACAATGGAAGCAGCACGCGCCATATCTTCGTAAGATGAATTGGTACACGAACCTATTAATCCCCATTCTATTTTTAACGGCCAACCATTGGCAGCAGCTTCTGCTTTCATTTGGGAAACCGGTGTTCCTCTATCCGGAGTAAATGGTCCGTTGATATGTGGCTCCAATTCTGATAAGTTAATTTCGATAACCTGGTCAAAATATTGTGAAGGATTGGCATACACTTCAGCATCACCTGTTAAATAACCCGCAACTTTATCTGCAGCATCAACAATATCCTGACGCTCTGTTGCCGCTAAATATCTTCTCATTGAATCATCGTAACCAAAAGTAGAAGTTGTCGCTCCTATTTCGGCACCCATATTACAAATAGTTCCTTTTCCTGTACATGACATATTGGTTGCACCTTCGCCAAAGTATTCAACGATAGCACCAGTTCCGCCTTTTACAGTTAAAATATCAGCTACTTTTAAGATAACATCTTTTGGAGCGGTCCATCCATTTAATTTTCCAGTCAGTTTTACACCGATTAATTTTGGAAATTTTAATTCCCATGACATGCCCGACATAACATCAACTGCATCTGCGCCACCAACACCAATCGCCAACATTCCTAATCCACCAGCGTTTACTGTGTGTGAATCGGTTCCTATCATCATTCCGCCGGGGAAAGCATAATTTTCTAAAACAATTTGGTGTATGATTCCGGAACCTGGTTTCCAAAAACCAATTCCGTATTTATTGGAAACTGAAGAAAGAAAATCAAAAACTTCTTTAGATTGTGAATTGGCTGTGGCCAAATCAGATTTGGCGCCATCTTTTGCCAAAATCAAGTGGTCACAATGAACTGTTGTTGGAACAGCCACTGTCTTTTTCCCGGCATGCATGAATTGCAATAACGCCATTTGAGCGGTTGCATCCTGGCAGGCAACCCTATCCGGAGCAAAATCAACATAATCCTTACCCCGAGTGAATGCTTTTGTTGGATTACCATCCCATAAATGGGAATATAAAATCTTTTCAGACAAAGTAAGTGGACGGCCAACTATTTCTCGAGCTTTATCGACTCTTTCTGCCATAGTAGCGTACACTTTTTTAATCATTTCAATATCAAAAGCCATAGTATATTGGGTTTAATTGTTTGCTGTGCAAATTTACGAAAACGTTGTACTTCTATAAAAGTTTTTAATAAAATATATCGTTTCGGAATGCTATTTTACGAAATGATTGTTTTTATCATAGCTTTTTTTACAAATACTTTAAATAAAGCGACATAAAATGAATATTCCTAATTTTTATCTCTTAAATCCATGATAGGCTTTTCGTAAAAACGGTAAAAAAGATAACTCACAAGAACAGTGGTGGCGAGATACATTGCAGTAATTAAGTGAAGTTGCGGCAAAGCCGTTTTTTCCTTATCTACAAACAACATTAATAATTGCATAATGACACTATAGTGAAGCAAGTAAATGGAATAGGAAATTTTGCTGATAAACACAACCGGACGTTTTAAAATTGAGATTGTAGTTTCCATCTGAGAAAATAAAGGCATTAAAAAGGCAATAGATAGCGATGCAAGCGGTAGATAAACTACATTCCAGACAAAAGGATAAGTCTCGGGAAGAATTCGTAAAAAACCCATTCCGAAATACATAAACATCATGATAAAACCGCCAATCATGGTTGATTGCACTTTATATTTTGTCCATTTTTTTTCGTAATTGATGCTAATCCAACTGTATAAAACTCCCATAAAAATAGCATCCAATCGATAAACGGCAACCGATTTCAGCGAGACATTCCAGCTATCAAGTGTGGTAGTTTGTGTGTTGAGTTGATAGCAAATTTTAAAACCAATAAATAGCGAAATCAACAGTAATACTATCCAGAGAAAGAAACGGTTTTTATTGTTTGGCTTATATAATACTGAAGATAATAAAAGTGAAATTGGCAAAATGATATAGGCCCATTCCTCAACAGACAAACTCCATGATTCCGGGAAGAAACTTGGCATTTTGGAGAAACCATTTTGGAGAAAAATAAAATACAATCCTAATCTAGGTATAGTATATCCTAAACTAAATGTAATTATTATGTTTATAATCAGTATCAGGAAGTAATTAGGCAATGTCCTAAACCATCTCCTTTTGAGGAAATACAAGGCACTTTTTATCGAGTAGTTGTCCTTGATGTAAATTCCGTAAAGTATCTTTCCAATTAGAAAGCCGCTCAAAATAAAGAAAAACTCAACTCCCAGGAAACCAAATAACGCAAAAAGCTGCCTGATGATTCCATCATCTGGATTATAAATCCACAGTATATGCGAACACAAAACCATGCAAATAGCCATCGCACGCATTAAATCTAATCCAAAAACCCTTGACTTTGTGTTATTTGTCATTCAACTTTAAATTTTTAGCTCTGAATTGATTAATCGGTTTTTCGAAATAGGTATAGAAAAGATAGCTTAATCCTATCGTAATTGAAACATACAAGATAGCGAAAATATTCAATTGCCATAAACCAAAATCCTTTGTATCAATAAAATATTTTAACAGAAAAAGGACAATACTGTAATGTAATAAATAAATGGAATAAGCAATGTTGCAGATAAAAGTAATGCCATTCTCTATTATTTTTGACGGCTTTTCCCAACTCAATAAAAAAGGGATAAACATACAAATTGCCGTGGAAAGTAACGGTAAGCATAGAATATTCCAAAACCAGGACGCATTGGTTAACCTGAATTTAAAAACAACAATACACAGGAACAAAAGCACAAATATCAAAATGCCAATTGCCAAAAAGAGTAATCTTTTTGAATTCATAAACTCTTTGTAATTAGTGTAAAAATAACTACAAAGAACACCAATCAAAACCGAATCGATTCTATAAATGACAACCGCACGAATATTAAAGCTCCACGTTTTCAATAACTGATTTGTGGAATGTATATCATAATATAATTTCGAAAGAAACGTGAAAGCTATAAGGCCGATAACAACCGTTAAAAACAAAACGGGTTTGGAGGCTTTAAGGAATGCCTTTGAGACAACTACCAATAAAATTACGACGAAACTATAACCCATTTCCTTAACGGGCAAACTCCACGATTCGGGGAAAAAAGCAGGAATAGGTGAATTGAAGTTTTGTATCATTAAAGGATATTTCCAAACTTCTGAAACAGGAAAACCAAAGCACAAATAAATTATGGCAATAATGAGAATTACCAAATAATAGCTTGGTAAAACACGCATCAGCCTTCTGGATAAAAATAAACCGGCATCTTTCAGTCCGTAATTTTCATGAAGAAATTGTTTGTAAAGTATTCCTCCAATTAAAAAACCGCTCAGGACGATAAACAATTCCACACCCAAAAAGCCACTCGCATCCTGTAAAATGCCCAGAATTCCAGTCGAATTATAAATCCATGAAGAATGTGAAAATAACAGTAAACTGATAGAAAGCGCTCTTAAAAAATCTAATCCAAAAAATCTTTTTGCATTTATTTGCTTTCTATCGTTCATTTAAAAATGTAAATTTGACCACCATGAGAAAATCAAAGATATATAAATTTTTAGGAGTTCTAATTTTACTTGCTATTATTGGCGGCGGAATTTGGTATTGGCAATTGCCAACCCGTCACAAAGCCATTGCAAAGTCATTTTTGTTTGAAAAATTAGGCATTGTAAATCCGAATTGGAAAGTTGAAAACAAATCGGAAACCTATAAAATGATTTCACCCGAGTTTTATATTGATGGCATTTACAAATCGATGGAAGGCCCCAAATCTTCTAAGTATGTGCAGCTCTCTCAAGATTCAACATTACTTTGGCTGACTGGATTTTATGTCAAAGCCTTAGATTCTAAAACACTAAAAGAGGTTTCAAAAGATTTTATCTGTCACACGAATGTCGATTTCAACGATGTTAAATATTATAGTTCCTTTCATTTAAATAAAAGAATTGGCAAACAATATCCACGGATGACATCGCTTTCGCATGGTATGGAAAATTTTAGTTTTCCTGCGGGTTATGGTGTTCCGATGAAAGGCAATGAGTTTCTGTATGTAACAACGCAATCTCTGAACCATAATCTTCCGGATGCCAATTTTTGGATACGGCATGAAGTGGATATTAACTATTCCAAAGCAAAAAACCTAAAACCATTGATGAGCAGAACGGCATTTATTATGCTTCCGTTTAACGAATCAAACCCTTATAAATCGCCTTTAGATCCCGGTACAAATCAGTGTATTCCGGTGGAGACAAAAAACCATACCTATGATGATGGCCGTGGCAACAAACTCTCAGGCCATTGGGTAATTCCTGTTGGAAAAAATACCTATAGAAGTGCTGTGAGCAAGCAATTGGCAATTGTAGATAGCTTACGACTGCATGCTGCCGCTATTCATGTCCATCCGTTTGCAACGAAAATTTCACTCTTTGATAAAACGATACACAAAGCTATTTTTAGCAGTAATATTATAAATCATATAGGAAAAATTGGTCTGACAAGCATTGAACCTTTTTCATCTGAGGAAGGTATTTGGCTATATAAAAACCATGATTATGAAATTGTTTTGGAAGTTAACAATACAACCAAAATCAGTCAGGATATGATGGGAAGCATGTTCTTATTTTTCCATGACAAAGAGTTGGATGATTTACTTCAGAAGAATTAATTCAGAAAATCAATTAATCATTGATAATGATTCTGTAACAAAATGATTTAGAGCAATACTAATATAATGTTGTTTGAAAATCAAGCAATATTTTTATTTTAATTAATCCAAACCAACTAATTATGACAAATAAAATGGCTTTCTTACTTGCACTGGCAGCCTCTGTATTGAGCTTAGCAAATAATCTTGAGAAAAAGGGTAAAACAAGCTCAGCTCATATTGTGATTACCACCAATAGATAAGCTGATATTAAAGCAGTTTACCAATAATCATTTCTTCCGTAATTCCTTCAGCGTCGGCTTTGTAGTTTTTGATAATTCTATGACGAAGGATTCCCGTTGCTACAGCTTTTACATCTTCAATATCCGGAGAAAATTTTCCGTTAAAAGCAGCATTGGCTTTGGCAGCCAAAATTAAATTCTGTGACGCTCTTGGTCCCGCTCCCCAATCAATATAATTTTTAATATAATCTGTAGACAAAGGATTATTTGGACGCGTTTTGCTTACCAAAGTAACTGCGTATTCGATTACGTTATCTGCCACTGGTATTCTACGAACCAAATGCTGGAAGTCTATTATCTCCTTCGCTGTAAATAATGGATTAATCGTTGGGCTTTTATCTGATGTGGTACTTTTTACCACATCTACTTCTTCAGAAAATGATGGATAATCCAACTTTATAGCAAACATAAAACGGTCCAACTGCGCTTCCGGCAAAGGATACGTTCCTTCCTGCTCAATTGGATTTTGCGTTGCTAAAACGAAGTAAGGTAAATCTAATTTATAATTCTGGCCTGCGATTGTTACAGAACGTTCCTGCATCGCCTCAAGCAAAGCAGCCTGGGTTTTTGGCGGCGTTCTGTTTATTTCATCTGCCAAAATAATGTTGGCAAAGATTGGTCCTTTGATGAATTTAAAACTACGGCTTTCATCCAGAATTTCACTTCCTAGGATATCCGAAGGCATCAAATCGGGAGTAAACTGTATTCTTTTAAAATCCAATCCCAATGCCTGAGAAATGGTATTGACCATTAAGGTTTTGGCCAAACCGGGAACACCAACCAGAAGTGCGTGCCCACCAGAAAATATGCTAAGCAAAATTTGATCAATCACTTCGTCCTGACCTACAATTATCTTAGCAATCTCTTTTTTAAGTTCAATTCTCTTTTGAACTAAATTTTTAACAGCGGTAACGTCTGACATCTTTTATTTTGGATTTAAAGATTAGGGAATTAGGATTTCAATAATCTAAATTTATATTTTATTTTTTCAACCAATCGTTAGTGAAAGCACAATCTTTGTACTCACCATTAATTTTAATATAGGTTTCCTTAATTTTTTCATCTGTCCATTTTGCAATGGCTTTAATTTGTTTTTCTTTCAGTGCCAAATCTTTGATTTTTACATAATCCCTAAGAATACTGCATAAAATGCCCAATATGAATGT
>JAZKCP010000097.1:32500-32788 GCA_040388035.1 Bacteroidota bacterium
AATTCTATCGGTCACGGTGATGATTTTGTATTTCTTTCCGTTTTTTGGATCGTCATCTAAAATTGGCGATGTTACTGCTTTATCTTTCAAATTGGAAACTTCGCTGTACAAACTTGGATCCATTTTGGTCAATTCAAAATGTGTGTCCTGTGTTTTAGGGTTAATCAAAACACCACCATTGGCACGTGTTTCCTTTTCATCAGACATTGTTCTGGCGGCTTCGGCAAAAGTAATTTCACCGTTTTCGATTTTTCTTTTTATCGTAAGTATTTTTTCTTTAGCCTCTTT
>JAZKCP010000098.1:0-7135 GCA_040388035.1 Bacteroidota bacterium
TTTTTTTAATTAAGACAGAAAGAAAGCTAGTCAATTAATTACATAGGTTTTAAATTCACTTTTGGCAAAAGGAACTTTATTGCGCTCTTCAAATTTTTTAGGAATAATGTCTTCGTAATAATTCCCGTCTTTCAATACTAATTTAAGGATGTTTGAGTTTTCGCTGCTTATTAATTCCCCTTTTTTAGCTTTGATAACGGTATTACTTCCCGCGCCCATACTGGATAATTTGTGAATGGTAATACCGCTAAGGTACCTTCCGTTATCGCCTGATTTCTTTTCAACCTTAATATTATAAGTTCCAACCTGACTAAATTGTCCTTCGGCTATAGCCATAGCGGGTTTTACCTGGGCGATATTTCGGCGGAAGTTGATGAACTTATATTCGGCATACGGAATCACATTATTGGCAAACAAAAAGGCAACAATGCTAAGTATGGAAATAAAGTAAATCAAGGTTTTCATGGAACGCTGCAATGATATTCCGGAAGACTTCATTGCGGCAAATTCATAATTTTCTGCAAGGCTGCCGAAAGTCATAATAGAAGCCAATAAAACGGAAAGTGGTAGTACCAGCGGAATAATGCTGGGCATTTTAAACAACAGGAATTTAACAATCATTACAAAATCCAAATCCTTACCGGCCAATTCAGCAATGAATAGCCAGACAACCTGCAAAACGAATATGAAAAAAAGAATTACAAATACCGTAGCAAATGTAATAAGGAAGGATTTTAATAAGTACTTGTCAAGTATTTTCACCCGAAGTTAATCTAGTTTATTGATGTAGTAATTTGAATATTTACTAGGCACAAAGGTAAACTGATTTTTTGATAATGGCTGATTGGTTTTAAAAGAATTAACAGTCAACGTGGTTTTAGTTCCATTTTTACCCATTTCAATCACATTATAAATGGTTTTGGTCTGGGAATCAATGCCTAACAGGATTTCTTTTCGTTGATCTTTTGTATTTAGCGGCACCAATTTGATATATTGTATTTTTCGTCCTTTTACGTCTTGAAGAATGTCCCATTTGAATTTATAACCGCTGTTAAAAAAGGTAAGCATTTTAGAAGGCGTTATGGCATTATCATCTTTTTCATTTAAGCCTGATACCGTTACTTCTTCGTCTTCAGGAACGATGGTATAACTTTTTTTGCCATCAAATATTTTAGTAACACCCATGAAATTCAATACATATTTGTTATTTTGGATAATCACATTTCCTTTGCTTTCCTTGTTGATATTCTCTTTGTAATTATTTAACGTGTATTTAAAATCGATGGTGATATTATCGTAGGATTTAATTTTGGCTGTTACTTGGTCTAACAACTCTTTTGCTTTTTTATCCTGCGCATTCGTAGTAAACGTTACTAAAAATAAAAGAAAAACCGATACTATTTTGGTAATCTTAATCATTGTTTTGTTCATTATTAAAAAATTGATCTAATGAAGCTAGGTCAGTAATGTTAACACTTCTTGCTTTGCTTCCTTCAAATGGGCCTACAATTCCGGCTGCTTCCAACTGATCAATCAGTCGACCTGCGCGGTTGTAACCCAATTTCAGCTTCCTTTGCAATAATGATGCCGAACCTTGTTGAGCGGTTACAATTATCTCCGCGGCCTCCCTAAACAAGTTGTCTCTTTCGGAGATATCAAATTCTAAATTTACGCTACTGCCTTCTTCGCCCACATATTCGGGCAATAAGTAAGCACTTGCATAGGCTTTTTGGGACCCAATATAATCTACAATTCGTTCCACTTCGGGTGTATCAACAAAAGCACATTGCACACGCACTAAATCATTCCCGTTTGAATACAGTAAATCTCCACGACCTATTAATTGGTCGGCTCCCTGAGTATCCAATATCGTTCTTGAATCTATTTTAGATGTTACCCTAAAGGCAATACGCGCTGGGAAATTGGCTTTGATAATCCCTGTAATTACATTCACCGATGGTCGTTGTGTAGCAATAATTAAATGGATTCCAATGGCACGAGCCAACTGAGCCAAACGCGCAATTGGTGTTTCCACTTCTTTACCTGCTGTCATAATCAAATCGGCAAACTCATCAACAACCAAAATAATATAAGGCAGGAATCGGTGTCCGTTTTCCGGATTTAGTTTACGCGCTTTGAACTTGTCATTGTATTCCTTAATGTTACGAACCATCGCATCTTTCAATAAAGAATAACGATTGTCCATTTCAATACACAATGAATTTAAAGTATGGATTACTTTGGTGTTGTCTGTAATAATCGCATCACCGTCATCGGGAAGTTTCGCCAGGTAATGACGTTCAATTTTATTGAAAAGCGTTAGCTCTACTTTCTTTGGATCAACCAATACAAACTTAACTTCGGCAGGATGTTTTTTGTATAATAGTGAAGTCAACACTGCGTTCAATCCAACCGATTTCCCTTGTCCGGTCGCACCAGCCATCAAAAGGTGTGGCATTTTTGCCAAATCAACCACAAAGGTTTCATTGGAAATAGTTTTGCCTAAAGCAATTGGCAATTCCATTTCTGCTTCCTGAAACTTGGCTGAAGAAATCACCGTCTTCATCGGAACCATAGTCGGATTCTTGTTTGGGACTTCAATTCCGATTGTTCCTTTTCCGGGAATAGGCGCAATGATACGAATACCTAAAGCAGCCAATGATAAAGCGATATCGTCTTCCAGGCTTTTAATTTTAGATATACGGATTCCGGCTTCAGGCACAATTTCATAGAGCGTTACTGATGGGCCAACAGTTGCCTTGATTTGGGCAATATCAATTTTGTAGTTTTTTAAGGTTTCTACAATTCGGTTTTTGTTTTCTTCGAGTTCTTCCTGATTAATGGTAATGCCAACCGAAGTATATTCTTTTAGCAAATCAATTGTCGGGAACTTGTAGTTGGATAATTCCAATGTTGGGTCAAATTCTCCAAAGTCAGCTACCAGTTTGGCTGCTAAGTTTTCCTCTATGACATCTTCGTCCTGAGATTTTTCAATAACGAACGCTTCATCCTGTGTTTCTATAATTTCCGGCTGTGGAGTAGGAGTTGGCTCAACTGTTTTTATTGTTGGCTCCAAATTGATTTCGGAAGCGTTCGCAATAGTGGGTTTCAACAAGTCCTTATTGATTTCGAATTGCGAAGGTTTTAATGAAGGCTCTTCGATTTCTTCCTCTTCGGGAACAGCAAATTCCTCTAAATTATAATCGGCTCCACTTTCTGTAGAAGTTAACCCATTTAAGTCATCCCTGATGTCTTTGTGTTTCTTTTCAAAGAAGGTTTTAATGGCGTCTGGTGATATCTTTATTTTGAAAATTAAATAGATAACAATCGCAAACGCAATGGCGAGCAGCGTTCCGGTTTTACCAATATAATCCTGTATAAACTGATTGATTTCATACCCTATTGTTCCGCCTAATTCAGGAATTGCAGTAGCAAAAAATCCAAATGTTATCGATAATACTATGATAGCAAACAAATCCCAAAACCAGGTATTTTTGAGTTTTCGGATAGGTAAATCCAATAACAAAAAAGCCCCACTCAAAAAGCAAAGTTTGACAAATAAGAAAGAGGCTACTCCAAAACCGCGATATATAAATAAATCAGCAATGTAGGCTCCAAATTTACCCAACCAGTTTTCTACGTGCTCGTTCCTGTCTGTTAACGAATCAACAGCACTTTGGTCGTTTTGGCCGGAAACAAAGAAGGAAATAAAGGAAACTAAAAAAGCAATTGACAATAAAACCAGAAGAAAACCAAACAACATTCGGTATTGCTTTTTGGTCTTTAAAATTTTAATCTCCGATTGAGGATCTTTTTCTTTAGGTTGTTTTTTTGTTGTTGTTTTTGCCATAGGTTTTTATAATCGCTATAAAAATAGAAATTTAATCGAATGATTATAGAAATTTTGGAACATAAATTAATAATCCGACTGCAATGGCAGCGGTTGCGGCAAACATCACGGCACCGGCAGCAATATCCTTTATAAAACCGATTCTATCGTGAAATTCAGGGTGAATGAAATCGGCAATTTTCTCGACTGCTGTATTAAGGCTTTCAATTCCTAAGACCAGTCCAAAAGCTAAAATCTGCATCATCCATTCTTCTCTCGAAATCTGGAAATAAAACCCGGCAATTATCAGTAAAATGGCTAATGAAAATTGTACCATCACACTATGTTCGGTCGTGATGAGGATATAAGCGCCCTTGAGTGCAAAGCCTACGCTTTTTAATCGTCCGGTGAAAAATGAATTGTCTTTTTGGAATTCCATTGATTTATAGTGCAGCCAGAGCCGCATCGTAGTTAGGTTCGTTTGAAGTATTTGGTACCTGCTCCGTATATTTTACTTCACCATTTTTATCAATAATAACAATTGCCCTTGAATGTAATCCGGCAAATTCTCCATCAACAAATTCAAGACCATAATCCTTTCCGAAATTTCCGGTATTGAAATCAGATAAATTAATTACATTATCCAATCCTTCAGCACCACAAAAGCGTCTTTGCGCAAAAGGTAAGTCGCGTGAAATGCACAAAACTTTAGTATTTTCCAATTTACTGGCCTCGGCATTGAATTTCCTAACCGAAGTCGCACAAGTTGGAGTATCGATGCTTGGGAAAATATTCAAGATTATTTTTGAGCCAGCAAAATCTGCTAAGGAAACAATTGATAAATCGGTTGTTGTGAGTTTGAAATCGGGTGCTTTTGAACCTACTTTTGGCAATTCACCATTAGTATTCACAGGATTTCCACCAAATAGTACTGAAGCCATGTTTTGTTTTCTTATTAGATATGTAATGAACGATTATCAGTAGCGCCCAATGCAGCTTCCTTAATTGCTTCCGCAAAAGTTGGATGCGCATGTGACATTCTTGAAATATCTTCGGCTGAAGCCCTGAATTCCATTGCCGTTACCGCTTCAGCAATCAAATCGGCACAACGGGCACCAATCATGTGGACACCTAAAACTTCATCGGTTTTAGCATCGGCTAGTATTTTCACAAATCCATCATTATCGGCACTTGCTCTTGCTCTTCCTAACGCTTTGAAAGGAAAACTTCCGGCTTTATAGGCAACGCCGGCTTCCTTCAACTGCTCTTCGGTTTTACCAACTGCAGCGACTTCCGGCCAGGTATAAACTACGCCGGGAATTAGGTTATAATCGATATGCGGTTTTTGTCCGGCTAAAATTTCGGCAACCAAAGTACCTTCCTCTTCTGCTTTGTGGGCTAACATCGCTCCACGAACTACATCACCAATCGCATAAATGTTTGGAATATTGGTTTGTAAATGATCGTTGACTTCAATCATTCCACGCTCAGTAACTTTTACTCCGGCTTTTTCAGCGTTTAATCCCTCAGTGTAAGGACGGCGCCCAACAGCTACTAAGCAATAATCGCCTTCAAATGAAACAGTATTTCCTTTAGCATCATCGGCCTGAACGGTTACATTTTTGCCTTTTCTGCTTACTTCTTTTACTTTATGTGAAGTATAGAATTTCATTCCTTGTTTTTTCAAAACTTTGGTCAATTCCTTAGATAAACCAGCATCCATACCCGGAATGATCCTGTCTAAAAATTCAACTACAGATACTTGTGCGCCAAGTCGTAAATAAACCTGACCTAATTCAATTCCGATAACACCACCACCGATGATGATTAGGTGTTTAGGAACTTCGGGTAATTTTAAGGCTTCGGTTGAAGTAATTATTCTTTCTTTATCTAATTTGATAAAAGGCAAAGAAGATGGTTTTGAACCGGTGGCGATGATTACATTTTTGGCTTCAATGCTTTCTGATTTACCGTCAGCCTTTGTTATTTTTATTTTAGTCGCGCTTTCAAAAGAACCCAATCCTTCAAAAACGGTAATTTTGTTTTTATCCATCAGGAATTTTACTCCACCGGAAGTTTGATCTACAACAGCCTGTTTGCGGGCAATCATTTTTTCCAGATTCACTTTTACCTGACCTGAAACTTCGATTCCGTGATCGGCAAAATGCTGTAACTCTTCGTAATGATGTGAAGAAGCCAGTAATGCTTTTGACGGGATACAGCCTACGTTAAGGCAGGTTCCACCCAGTGTGGAATATTTTTCGATGATGGCAGTTTTGAAACCTAATTGGGCACAACGAATAGCTGATACATATCCGCCAGGACCAGAACCTATAATGACTACGTCAAATGAACTCATGGTAATGTTATTTTGTTTGGTATTTATTTTTGCGTCACAAAATTACAGTTTTTATTTTACTAAAAAGTAGAAAATTTTGAAAGTTATATTAGGAAGGAAACATAATTTTGTTAATTAAACTGTTGACAACTAGGGCTTGTTATAAGATAATTTTTAGCTTTATTTTTTATTCATAAGGATAAGAATACAAGAACCAAAAACTTGCCTTTTTTTGATGTTAAAATTTTGAAAATTAGCTAGATTTCCATTTTCATTTTCTAAATTTGATATAGAATGTTAGAAGAAATTGTTTTGAATGAACAATAGAAGAAAATGTTCAAAAAGGGGAGGAACTTTAACAGTGAAAGCGTGCCCCTAATATGCAATTTTGATGTGCTTTACAGTAACCGTAGGAAGAAATTTTATCCTTTTGCAGTTGGTAGAAAACCAATAAATTAAAATAACTAAGACAGTATACTGAACTGTTTAAAGCAAAAGTGGGTTCACAGTAAAAAAATCAAAATGTGTAGAAAATCCGTTAGAGAGTTCTCTTTAACGGATTTTTTGTTTTTGTTTTCAAGAACAAAAAAATCACAAATGTTCTTTAACGGATTTTTTGTTTTTGTTTTCAAGAACAAAAAAATCACAAATGTTCTTTAACGGATTTTTTGTTTTTGTTTTCAAGAACAAAAAAATCACAAATGTTCTTTAACGGATTTTTTGTTTTTGTTTTCAAGAACAAAAAAATCACAAATGTTCTTTAACGGATTTTTTGTTTTTGTTTTCAAGAACAAAAAAATCACAAATGTTCTTTAACGGATTTTTTGTTTTTGTTTTCAAGAACAAAAAAATCACAAATGTTCTTTAACGGATTTTTTGTTTTTGTTTTCAAGAACAAAAAAATCACAAATGTTCTTTAACGGATTTTTTGTTTTTGTTTTCAAGAACAAAAAAATCACAAATGTTCT
>JAZKCP010000099.1:0-10870 GCA_040388035.1 Bacteroidota bacterium
GTGAACGCATTGATTATCTGCTTGATGACAAAGCTAAGAGCATCGAAATCGGTGCTTTTGTTGGGGATGGAATGTATACCGAACATGGTGGTTGTCCATCCGGAGGTGTTGTCGTGAAAATGGGCTACATCAAAGGAAAACAATGTATTGTTGTCGCCAATGATGCAACGGTAAAAGCAGGCGCCTGGTTTCCGATTACCGCAAAAAAGAATCTTCGCGCGCAGGAAATTGCGATGGAAAATCGGTTGCCAATAATATATTTAGTCGATTCTGCCGGAGTTTACCTGCCAATGCAGGATGAAATTTTTCCCGATAAAGAACATTTCGGGCGCATCTTCAGAAACAATGCCATCATGAGCAGCATGGGAATCACCCAAATTGCAGCGGTTATGGGAAGCTGTGTTGCCGGTGGTGCTTACCTTCCGATTATGAGTGACGAAGCAATGATAGTAGATAAAACCGGAAGTATTTTCCTTGCGGGAAGCTATTTGGTCAAAGCTGCCATTGGTGAAAACATCGATAATGAAACACTCGGCGGAGCAACAACACATTGTGAAATCTCGGGCGTTACGGATTATAAAGCCAAAGACGACAAAGATGCCTTAGACAGGATTAAAAGCATCGTTGGAAAAATTGGTGATTATGAAAAAGCGGGCTTCAACAGGGAAACGCCTCAAAAACCAGCCTTGGAAGAAAAAGACATCTACGGAATTATTCCGAAATCAAGAACTGACCAATATGACATGATGGAAATCATAAAACGTTTGGTGGATAATTCGGAAATGGATATGTACAAACCGGATTATGGAAAATCAATCATTACCTGCTATGCCAGAATTGATGGTTGGGCAGTTGGAATCATAGCCAATCAGCGAACCGTTTCGAAAACCAAAAAAGGTGAAATCCAATTCGGAGGGGTGATTTATTCCGATTCTGCAGATAAAGCCACACGATTTATTGCCAATTGTAATCAAAAGAAAATCCCACTGGTATTTGTACAGGACGTTACCGGTTTTATGGTCGGAAGCAAATCAGAACACGGCGGAATCATTAAGGATGGCGCCAAAATGGTGAATGCCGTTTCCAATTCAGTCGTGCCAAAATTCACTGTCGTTGTTGGTAATTCCTATGGCGCAGGAAACTATGCCATGTGTGGAAAGGCGTATGATCCAAGATTGATATTTGCCTGGCCAAGCGCGGAACTTGCCGTTATGGGCGGAACACAGGCCGCGAAAGTGTTAGCGCAAATAGAAGCTTCTTCACTAAAATCCAAAGGTGAAACAGTAGACGAAAAAGTAGAACAGGAATTATTCGATAAAATAAAAGCAAGATACGATGCACAGGTTTCTCCATATTATGCCGCAGCGCGATTATGGACTGATGCCATCATTGATCCATTAGAAACCAGAACATGGATTTCAATGGGAATCGAAGCAGCGAACCACTCGCCTATTGAAAAAAAGTTTAATTTGGGAGTGATCCAGGTCTGATAATGGTAACAAAATCTAAACCCAACCTACTAACTTCATAGATTTTCCATTCTTATCACATGAAAAAAATACTTGCCCTAAGTTTTATCATAAGCAGTTTCCAACTTCTTTCTGCTCAACAGGCATTTACCCGAAAAGACTCCCTTCAAGGTGGATTGCGCCCGGAACGGACTTGTTTTGATGTGTTGCGTTATGATTTAAACATTAAAATAAATCCAGAAGAAAAATCGATTGTTGGCTACAATAAAGTTACTTTTAAAGTAGTTGAGAGCACTTCAAAAATACAACTGGACTTGTTCGAAAACATGAAAGTAGATTCAATCGTTTTCAACGCTGAAAAATTAAATTACAAAAGAGAATTCAATGCAGTTTTTATTGATTTTCCTTTTGTATTAACTCCAAAATCTGAACAGAGTTTAAATTTTTACTATTCCGGAAAACCAATTATTGCCCAAAAAGCGCCTTGGGACGGAGGTTTTGTTTTTACCAAAGACCGTAATGGAAAGCCATGGATTGGTGTAGCATGCGAAGGTACAGGCGCCAGTTTATTTTATCCGGTAAAAGATTCGCAGAGCGACGAACCGGATTTTGGTGCCACTATAAAAGTAGCGGTTCCAAATGGTCTGATGGATGTTTCCAACGGGATATTTTTAGGGAGTGAAGATTTAAAAAATGGCTATACACGCTGGGACTGGGAAGTCAAAAATCCAATAAATACCTATTCAATAAATGTGAGTGTGGGCGATTATGTGCACATTCATGAAAATTACAAAGGCCTGGATTTAGATTATTATGTTTTACGTGACAACGAAACGGCAGCCAGAATGCATTTTGAGCAGGTAAAACCTATGATGGATTGTTTTCAGGGCAAGTTTGGAGCTTATCCTTTTGCCAATGACGGATACAAACTTGTAGAAACTCCTTATTTAGGTATGGAACATCAAAGTGCTATTGCTTATGGGAATAAATATGTAAATGGTTATTTGGGGACCGATAGATCGGGAACCGGAATTGGGTTGCTTTTTGACTATATTATTATCCATGAAAGTGGCCACGAATGGTTTGGCAATAACATTACAGCCAAAGACACAGCTGATATGTGGATACATGAAGGATTTACAACTTACACAGAAAGTGTTTACGCTGAATGCCAATTTGGTTACCAAAAAGGACAACAATACATTAACGGCTGTAAAATAAATGTTGAAAATCTGAGTCCGATTATTGGTCCTTATGGCGTGAATAAGGAAGGCTCTACCGATATGTATGAAAAAGGTGCTTTGATGTTAAACACCCTAAGACATGTCGTAAACAACGACGATAAATGGTGGAAAATGGTATTGAAATACTCTGAAACATTTCACAACAAAATAATCGATACTGAAACCGTTATCAACTTTTTTAACACCGAATCAGGAATGAACCTGACGCCAGTTTTCAATCAATATCTAAGACATGCTGCCATTCCAAAACTTGAACTTAGAAAATCCAAAGGCAAATTAGGGCTTCGTTGGAAAACTGATGAGCCTAACTTCAACATGCCTGTTGATGTTAAAATTAAAGGAAATAAATACCGTATTTATCCAACAAATAAATGGAATGCCTCAAAATATAGCATTACTAAAATCGAAGAGGTAGAAGTAATGACCAACGATTTTTATATAACCGTTAATTAATACATCGATAATTTATTGCTGTAATTTTCATATATAACTAAAAATTAGTAATTTAGACTAAATTTTAAACTTTGTTATTATGGATACTACAGTAAAAGGTTTGAACAAATGGGCAAATGCCCACTCCACGTTTTGGTTTGACGCCATCAGAATTATTTTAGGCATTTTTTTAATTTACAAAGGCGGCTATTTCGTCAGTAACAGTCGGGATTTTGAAGATGTAATTGCTCCTGTAAGTAATTTTATGGGTGGCATGCTAACATTTCATTATATTGCTGCAGCGCATATTATGGGTGGAATCATGATTGTTTGCGGATTGTTGACACGCTGGGCTTTAATAGCTCAATTGCCTATTCTTGTTGGTGCAGTCTTAATAAATTTTATTGGAGAAATGAATGTTGCCAATTTACTTATTTCAGTAATAACTTTGGCAGTAAGTATTTTTTATACGATTTACGGCAGCGGAAAACATTCAGCCGATTACTATTTCAAAATGGAAAAATAAAATTGTTCGCTTCAAGTCAAAAAACGCACTAACAATTTAATTCTTAGTGCGTTTTTTTTTATTTCACAGTTTCTTTCCTTAGGATTTTCCCTGTTGTAGTTTCTTTAAACTTAGGAATAAACATAACTTCTTTTGGCTTTTCGTATTTATCCAAAGATTCATAAAGCGAATCATCCAGCTCATGCTGTTCACCTTCAATAATTAAAACCACTTTTTGGCCTAATTCGTTGTCAGGTTTAGAGGCAATAAAAAAGCGTTGGTTAATTTTGCTGGCCAGCTTCTCCTCTATCTGCTCAGGAATTAATTTAATACCACCGCTATTGATGACATTATCCATTCTGCCCAGGAAAATGAATTGGTTTTCGTTTACCAATTCAACAATATCATTGGTGATAATAACTTCATCTGAAATCCTTGGCGCATGGATTACCAAACAATTCCTGTCATCGTACGAAATCGTAACATAAGGCAATACCGTAAAGGCCTTTTCGCCCAACTTTCTAGCAGCAATATGAGTAATGGTTTCGGTCATGCCATAAGTTTCATAAACTTCTGTAGGTAACTTTAACAGTTGCTTTTCCAATGCTTTGTTTACAGAGGCGCCACCTACAATCATCTTTTTTACTTTCTTTAATTCGGGTAACGAATTTTGAGCCTGCAAAGGTACCATGGCAACAAAATCAAAATCAATTTCGTTATTATCAAGCGGATGCGAACTTGGAGCCACAAACTCTAAATCGAGACCTAAAATCATAGCGCGAACAAGCATCATTTTGCCTGCGACATATTTTACCGGTAAACATTGCAACGCTTTATTGCCGGGCTGCAAATCAAAAAAATCACCGGTCGCCAAGGCCGAATCAACCATGGCCTGCTTGCTTACCGAAATAGTTTTAGGTGCTCCGGTTGTTCCCGAAGTTTCCATTTCAATAAAATCTTTACCATCAAACCAGTCCAAAAGAAAATCGCCTACCGGTTTTTCAAAATCTTCGCCTTCTTTGATAAAACTATAGGCCACACGACATAAATCTTCCTTATCAAGATGAAATCCATTCAGCTTGAATAAATTATGTACATTTTCATAGGTTGGACTATTCATTACTTCCGACATTTTTATTTGGTTTTATAGTTTCAATATTAATATCACCGGTAAGTTTTTCTTTCCAATCTGACCAATTATATTTTTTACTAAAGATAAATAATAGCATTGGAAAAATAATAAAGATTGGCACCAAAATTTCAAGTCCGGCTGATGGCGAAGAAACATCCTTAAAAATAGAATGCGTTTGAAAAGCAGACCAATCGGAAGTTACCAATAAGGCTGTCACCAAATTATTAGCTGCATGAAAACCAAGAGCCAATTCCATTCCTTCATCCATTAAGGTAATAATCCCCAGAAAAAAACCTGTTCCAATGTAATAGACAAGAACAATGTAGCCCAATTTTGCAACTTCGGGATTGGCAATGTGCATCGTGCCAAAAATAAGCGAAGTCATTACCAACGGAAACCATCTATTTTTACCCAAAATTGCAAATCCCTGCATCAGGTAACCTCTAAAAACATACTCTTCGGTGCTGGTCTGAATTGGTATCAAAAAAATTCCAATGATGGCTAAAATTAAAAACGGAATAAGTTTAAAATTTAAAACAAAAGATTCCGGACTGCTGTAAAATAGTATCAATGTTGAAACAATAGTAAAAATCCCCCACAACGAAAACGAAAAAAGAATTCTTTTCCAATCCACTTTTTGCCTTGAAGTCGTAACTGATAGGAAGGTTTGCCTGTGGAAATACTTTACTACCAATATTATGGCGATGAAAGCAAACACAAACGAAAATAACAATAAAAATAAAGTCGTGTTCAATGGCAAAAAAGTCATTATCTCGGTTTCTGTCTTAGGAAACGGTTTTCCTGTTTCGAACGCTTTAATCAGGACAGCAATACCTAAAGGTATTTGACCAATTGTTGAAGCAATAATAATTATCAGTGAACCGACTAAATACTTCCAAAATTTATTTGCCGGCAAAAATCCTTTCTCTAAAAACATAGCTTTTTTTGTTTCGCCTAAATTAACTTTTTTCTATCAAAATATATTACTTTGCAAAAAAAATATGTTACAAATACTCCATAATCCAAGATGTGGAAAATCGAGAGATTGCTTAGCTTTCGCAACAGATTCTGAAGCAGAATTTGAAATCATCAACTATATAGAAAGCCCATTATCGGTTGACGAGTTGAAAGCCTTAATTAAGAAATTGAAAATCAAACCCATAGAATTAGTTCGCCAAAAAGAACCAATCTGGATTGAAAAATATCAAGGCAAATCAATGAATAATACTCAACTCATAAAAGCGCTGGCCAAATATCCAATTCTGATGCAAAGACCGATTGTCATTGATAGTGATAAAGCAATAATTGGCAGGGAAATAGACAAACTCGAGGATTTTCTAAAATATATTTAACAAAGATTTGTGAAAAATGGCTTAAACCACACCGTATTTTTGTGGTCTTTAAGGCAAAGTCAAAATATCTTCTGAAATCGAAGATTCACGAATACCAAAATAAATTTATTCTCATGAGTAAAAAGTTTCATTATCTTTTATCCGCAGTTGTATTATTTATATCAATTACTTCTTTTGCACAGGAAAGACCTGAACGAGCTAAAATTGCTATCACAGGAAAAATTATTGAAAAAACAAGCACGCTTCCGCTTGAATATGCGACAATAACTTTTAAAAACACTAAAAATCCAAAGTTAGTCTTTGGTGGAATTACAGATAACAAAGGTGATTATTCTGTTGAAATAGTTCCTGGCGTTTACGATATTATTTTGGAATTTATTTCTTTTAAACCAACCAATGTCAGTCAGAAGCAATTGACCCAAGCCACAAATTTGGGAACCATAGCCTTAGAAGAAGACGCGACCCAACTTAATGAAATAGTTGTCCGTGCCGAGAAAACAACTGTAGAGATAAAGCTCGATAAAAAAGTCTACAATGTTGGCCAGGATATGATGGTAAAAGGCGGGACTGCTAGCGACGTCCTTGACAATGTTCCTTCTGTTACCGTTGATGCAGAAGGAAATGTAGCTTTACGTGGTAATGATAATGTAAAAATACTTATCGACGGAAGACCGTCAAATGCGATTAATATTGCGGACGCACTTAAATCGATTCCGGCTGATGCACTGGATAAAGTTGAAGTAATCACCAATCCATCTGCACGTTATGATGCTGAAGGTGGTGGTGGAATTATAAATATTGTATTAAGAAAAGGTAAAAATCTTGGTTTAAACGGAACGGTCATTGCTAACACCGGCGATCCTGAAACCTATGGATTAACAGGAAATGTAAATTATAAAGCAAAAGAATTTAACTTGTTTACAACGCAAGGATATAATTATCGTAATAATCCAGGGAATGCTTTTACTGATTCAAGATATTTGAATTCAGATAATTCAACTAGGGATTTTATGAATGAAACAAGAACGAATGAAAGATTGAACAAATCATATAATGCCAATATTGGAATGGATTGGTTCTTGGACAAATCAACTACCTGGACCAACATTTTAAATTTCAGAAAGAGCAGTGGTGACAATGTTGATAATGTTTTCCAAAACTATTATGACGTAAACCATGATTATACATACACCAGAAACAGAATAAACGAAGAAGACAGTAAAAGTAAAAATGTAGAATTCAATACCAACCTAACAAAAAACTTCAAAAAAGAGGGTCATAAATTAACTATAGATGGTTCGTTTTCTTCTAATACAGATAAAAATTTAGCTCAAATTACAGACACATCTACCGCCAACAGTACAATAAGCATTGATGAAACTGTAAATAATCAATCGCAAAGCAGAAACACGTTTCAAGCAGATTATGTCCTTCCAATTGGAAAAGGAAGTCAGTTTGAAGCCGGATACCGCGGCAATTTTACTGTAAATACAACTGATTATGCTGTTGACAGAGATGGCGTTCCGGTTCCAAACTACACCAATACACTGGAATACAAAGAAAAAGTAAACTCGCTTTATACGCAGTACGGATTCAAAATCAAAAAATTATCAACGCTATTAGGACTTCGTTGGGAAGATTCAGTTATTGATGTAAACCAATTAGCAACAAACGATTTTACGAATAAAAAATACAACAACTTCTTCCCAAGTGCTATCTTTAATTATGAAATCGACGATAAAAGCACCGCGTCATTAAGCTATAGCCGAAGAATTCAAAGACCAAGAGGAAGACAGTTGAATCCGTTTAACAACTTATCGAGCAACGTAAATATTTTTGTAGGAAATCCCGATTTAGATCCGGCGTTTACCGATGCAATTGATTTAGGTTACTTAAAACGTTGGAACAAACTTACTTTCAACACTTCATTGTATGTAAACAAAACAACCGATGTTTTCCAACAGGTAAGAAGAGAAACAGGAACATTTGAAAATGGAGTTCCGATTATTATTACATCTCCAATTAATTTAGCAACAGAATACAGAAGCGGATTTGAATTTACATTGAACTACTCTCCATACAAATGGTGGAAATTAAACAGCAACTTCAATTTCTTTTACATCCAAACTGACGGTGATTACGCCTATACAGACTTTACGGGCAATCCTGTTGTTCAGGATTTTGATTATAAAACCACTTCCTGGTTTACCCGTCTGACTTCTAAAATTAGTTTACCATACAAAATTGACTGGCAAACTAATATGACTTATAATGGTGAGCAAAAAAACAATCAGGGAAGCGTTTTGGGTAATTTCAGTATGAATTTAGCTTTCAGCAAAGATGTTTTTAAAGACAAAGGAACTATTGCCTTTAATGTCAGCGATGTATTCAATTCGAGAAAAAGAATCATGGACACCTATCTTCCCGGAGTTGTAGAATCACATAGTGAAATGCAATGGAGAGTCAGACAAATCAATCTGTCTTTTACTTATAGATTTAATGTTCAGAAAAATGAAAAAGATAAAAGACCTAAAGGCAATCAACAACAGGATGATAACGGAGATTTCCCTGGATAACAAAAAGAAAAAAGCCCCGAAATTCGGGGCTTTTTCATGAACAAAACTTAAAATTAAGCCTGTTGCTCTGCGGCTCTTTTTGCTTTTCTTTCTTCCAATAATTCTTTTACACCACCGAAGATCCAATAAGGAACAACGAACGTTACCAAGAACATCATCAACCAAAAACCAATGGTTAAAATGGTTAAGAAAGCTAAGAAACCTAAATACTGTGAAAATTCAAACATGTTTTCCGGAATTTTTTTGAATTATACGCAAATGTAAGCGGAATATTTAAGCTGTGCAAAAACAAAATCAATTTTTATTAAATAGTTTTTATCACTAATTTTGCGTAGCTTTTTTTAGAAGCTGTTTCCCGCTATTCGCTGCAATCTTTTTATTGCTTTGTCACCCTGAGCGCAGTCGAAGGGCTTTTCTTCAAAGCAATAAAAAGGATTTCCACTGCTATCGGGGCTAGAATATTTATAAACAACAACAAATCAACATACAATGGAATACAGAATAGAAAAAGACACAATGGGCATTTGAAATTAAAAGGAGGACAGCTAGTGGCTGTCAGGTATTTTCATATTAATCAGAATTAAAAAACATAATCATAATGGAATATAGAATAGAGAAAGATACAATGGGGGAAGTTCGTGTCCCAGCTGATAAATATTGGGGAGCTCAAACCGAACGTTCAAGAAATAATTTTAAAATCGGTCCATCAGCTTCGATGCCAAAAGAAATCATTGAAGGGTTTGCCTATCTGAAAAAAGCGGCCGCTTATGCCAATTGTAATCTGGGTGTTTTGACAATCGAAAAACGTGATGCGATTGCAGCCGTTTGCGACGAAATCCTAGCCGGAAAACTAACGGATGAATTTCCACTGGTGATTTGGCAAACCGGCTCTGGAACGCAGAGCAATATGAATGTGAATGAAGTTATTGCCAATCGCGCACAGGTTTTAGCCGGATTTAAAATTGGCGAAGGCGAACAACTGGTAAAAGCGAATGATGACGTAAACAAATCGCAATCATCTAACGATACTTTTCCAACAGGAATGCATATTGCCTGCTACAAAGCTGCAGTAGAAATCACAATTCCGGGCGTAGAAAAACTTCGCGACACTTTAGATGCAAAAGCTAAGGAATACATGAATGTGGTGAAAATCGGAAGAACACATTTAATGGATGCCACGCCATTAACGCTTGGCCAGGAAATTTCTGGTTATGTTGCCCAGTTAAACTACGGAATCAAAGCCTTAAAAAATACACTTTCCCATTTATCTGAAGTTGCGCTTGGCGGAACTGCCGTTGGAACAGGATTAAATACGCCAGCAGGTTATGATGAGAAAGTAGCTGAATATATTGCCAAATTTACAGGTCATCCTTTTGTAACTGCTCCAAATAAATTTGAAGCTTTGGCTTCGCACGACGCCATTGTTGAAGCGCATGGTGCTTTGAAACAATTAGCTGTTTCCTTAAACAAAATTGCAAACGATATCCGAATGCTGGCTTCTGGTCCACGTTCCGGAATTGGTGAAATCCTGATTCCTGAAAACGAACCGGGTTCATCCATTATGCCCGGAAAAGTAAATCCAACCCAATGCGAAGCCTTGACAATGGTTTGCGCCCAGGTTATGGGTAATGATGTGGCAATCTCGGTTGGTGGTATGCAGGGTCATTATGAATTGAACGTTTTCAAACCTGTAATGGCGGCAAACTTTTTACAATCTGCACGATTATTGGGAGATGCCTGTATTTCTTTTGACGAGCATTGTGCAAGCGGAATTGAGCCAAACCACAAACGTATAAAGGAATTAGTAGATAATTCATTGATGCTGGTAACGGCTTTAAACACCAAAATTGGTTATTACAAATCGGCTGAAATTGCACAAACAGCACATAAAAACGGAACAACCCTGAAAGAAGAAGCCGTTCGGTTAGGCTATGTTTCAGCAGAGGACTTTGATGCTTGGGTTAAACCTGAAGATATGGTTGGTAGTTTGAAATAACTTAAACCACATTATTAAATAAAAAAAATCCCGATTTACATCGGGATTTTTCGATCTGTCAAAATCAAACAAAACAATAATCAAACTATTTTTTCTTCATAAACATATTGGTGTAATATCTTTTTCCTGTTGTTTCATCAACAGTTATTGATATACCCAAATGA
>JAZKCP010000100.1:0-6755 GCA_040388035.1 Bacteroidota bacterium
TTTTGGATTGTATATCGGTTTTCATACTGACACTTTTTCAAATAATTTCACAAACCCATGGGATGCTAGCAAAACTGTTATTGACGAAGCAACCCAGACAGTAACGGTAACAAAACTTGCAGGGATTGCATTGGCTGGAGCTATTGGAGCCACAATCATTAACTCGTTGTTTTCGAGTGATGCATGGAACAACGTAACTTTTATTGCAGGTGAAATCAAGGATCCAAAAAAGAATATTCCGAGAAGTTTGTTTCTGGGAACATTGATAGTTACCGTTATTTATATTTTGGCCAATATTGCTTATTTGGCTTTATTACCAATAAACGGAACACTTGAAGGTTCGGTAACGGATAATGGAATCATGTTTGCCGCTCAGGATAGAGTAGGTACGGCTGCAGCCAATATGATAATGGGGAATATTGGTGTTTTTGCGATGGCCGCATTGATTATGGTTTCGACCTTTGGTTGTAACAGCGGATTGATATTATCAGGAGGAAGATTATTTTATGCCATGGCTAAAGACAGTTTGTTCTTTAAAGGCGCAGGTGAATTAAACAAACACGATGTTCCGGCGAAAGCGCTTTGGTTTCAATGCATTTGGGCTTGTATTCTTTGTTCATCAGGGAAATATGGCGCTTTGTTGACGTATGCGACTTTTGCATCCTTACTTTTTTATATTCTCACTATTTACGGAATATTCATTCTCAGAAAAAAAGAGCCCGATGCAGAAAGACCATACAAAGCTTTTGGTTATCCATTAATTCCGGCACTATATATTATTGTTACCGCTGCCATTTGTGTAGCTTTGCTAATCAATGATACACTGAGCACTGGTTTGGGATTGGGCATTGTCGCAATCGGAATTCCGGTTTATTATATCTTTCTCAACAAGAAAGAATAAAAAAAGCCCCGATTTTGAAACTTCAAAATCGGGGCTTTTTTTTTAAGCTATAAGTTTTATTATTGTTTCGCTACTGGTACTGGCAGTGTTTCCAACATTTCAATTTCAAAAATAATGTTTGAGTTTGGTGGAATTAGATTTCCAGCACCTCTTTCACCATATCCTAATTTTGATGGAATGTACACTATCGCTTTATCACCCAAATTCATTTGACCCAATCCTTCTATAAATCCCGGGATCAAACCATCTTTTTTACCGTATTGGAACGGGAATGGCTGGTACCCGTTTTGGCTAGCTCTGTTCTCATCGAACTTACCAAAATCCTTACTCACATTTTCATAACTACTGTCAAACAAAGTTCCGTCTTCTAAATAACCGGCGTAGTGAATGTAAACGCTTGAACCATCTGCAGGTTTCTTACCTGTACCGGCCTGAACGATTTTATAACGTAATCCACTGGCAGTTTCAGTCGCAGTTGCTTTGGTTTCGTTTAAATATTTTGATTTGGCTGCAATAACAGGAGCAAATTTAGCGTTGTACTCTGCTTTTTTCTGGGCTTCCAGTTCAATTTGTTTTTTGTTTCTTTCAACTGCTGCAGCTTCTTCTTTTGCGTCATCGGCAGCTTTATTTGCCATATAATCCGTAAAAGTTTTTACAGCATCAAACTTCTTCGCCTCAGCACCTTTTCGGATAATGGTAATTTTATTCATTACATCATCCTGAGCAATTTTATTTACTACATCCTGACCAGTTATTACATAACCAAAAATAGTATGTTTTCCCGTTAACCAAGTGGTTTCCTTATGGGTAATAAAAAATTGAGATCCATTTGTTTTTGGACCTGAATTTGCCATTGCCAAAATCCCGGCTTTGTCAAATTTTGCATCGGTAAACTCATCCTTAAACGCATAACCCGGACCACCGGAACCATTTCCTTGTGGATCACCACCCTGAATCATGAAATCAGGAATAACCCTGTGGAATTTTAAGCCATCATAGAAAGGTTTTCCTTTTAGTTTTCCATCAGCTATATAGGTATTTGTTCCTTCCGCTAATGAAATAAAATTGGCAACCGTAATTGGTGTTTTTTTGTATTCTAACTGAATAAGGATTTTGCCTTTTGTAGTTTCAATCTCAGCAAATATTCCCTGATCTGTCGAAGGTGCAACCGATTTTTTTTCGGATACAGTAAATTTTGGCGAAGTAGTTTGTGCTGCTGGTTTCTTTTTAGTTTGCGCTGGTGCGTTTATAATGCCCAAGCAAATAAAAAAAAGGATGTTGAATTTAATTTTACTCATGATTTATTAATTTATACTTATGGTTTATTAATTATATTTTATTTTTTTAATTCGACTTCAAAAATTAAATTGGCATTTGGCGGAATCACGTTTCCTGCGCCCTGTTCTCCGTAACCAAGATTGAAAGGTATAAAGAAAATAGCTTTCTCGCCCATTTTTAATTTACTCAATCCTTCAACAAACCCGGGAATCATTCTGTTGGAACCCATTACGTATGGTAAGGCAGAATACCCATTTTGCATTGCTCTTTGTTCGTCAAACTTACCAAATTCTTTTGCCACATTTGGGCTGCTCGTATCAAAAAGCGTTCCGTCTTCTAAAAACCCGGCATATTCAATATACACTGTCTGACCATCTTTTGGCTTGTCTGCAGTTGATTCCTGAGTGACTTTATATTTAAATCCTGATGAAGTTTTAGATGCTGATTTCTTTAATTGGTTAAAAAACATCACTTTTTGCTCCTTAACTATTTTATATTTTGCATCATAGATTTTTAGATTTTCAGCATCGATGGCGGCTTGTTTCTTTTTGTTTTCTGATTCTGCTTTGAAATAATCATTAAAGATTTTTACGGCATCAAATTTCTTAACCGCTTCTCCTTTTCTAATGATTTTAACGGTTTTTATATAATCGTCCTTAACAATAGTACTGGCAACGGTCATTCCGTCTCCAATGACACAGCCAAAAATGGAATGTTGCCCGTCTAACCAAGGTGTCTCTTTCAATGTGATAAAAAACTGACTGCTGTTGGTATTTGGACCTGAATTTGCCATTGATAAAACGCCAGGTTTGTCATGTTTCAAATTGGTAAATTCATCCCTGCATTTGTAACCGGCATCTCCGGAACCGTTGCCTAAAGGATCACCGGTCTGTATCATAAAATCGTCCTCGTCACCATTTGATTTGGAGATTACACGGTGAAATTTCAAACCGTCATAAAAAGGTTTTCCTTTAAATTCTTTGGTTACAAATTGGTTTTTGCCTTCGGCTAATGTCACAAAATTTGCTACCATAACCGGAGCCTTTTGGTATTCAAGTTCTAATAAAATAGTGCCTTTTGAGGTTTCAATTTCGGCGTATAAGCCATCTTTCAAGTTTTTGTATTCGTCTTTACAGGATGTTAGGCAGGTTGCAATAACGGCTAACAGAAGATAAATCTTTTTATTCATTTTTTGGTAAATTAACTTCGGGTGTTGCTTTTTCTTGTGGTTTAAAATCATTTAGTGTAACAGTGCAAATAATTGGTTCGTTTGACTTAATGAGTTTGTTATCGCCATGGTATCCATAGGCCATGTGTGATGGGAAAAGGAAGGTCACCTTTTCGTTTTTATGCATTAATTTGATTCCGTCACGTAATCCCATCATGATATTTTGTTTGTCAACAACATAGGTTTGTGGACGCAATTCAACTTCAGAATAGATTACATTTCCTTTCAAATCCATGATTTCATAATCAAATTGAGCCACATCTCCTTTTTTAGGACGAAGTGTATCTTTCTCGTTTTTGATTTGATAATGATACCAATAACCTTTTTTGGAAGCGATATATTGTATTTTTGGATTGCTTTTGATTATAGAATCAATTTTTCGTTCTTCACCGGCAATCAATTTTTTATTTCGCTCGGCTGATTCTTTCATGAATGTTCCCGACGAACGCGAAATTGGCATTCGCGCTTGTTGCTGTTGCTTACAACTTAGAAAAGTCATAAAAACTACAAAAAGGAATATTATTTTTGATACGTTTTTCATATTCTTAAATCGTTATTTTTGAAATTAATTCTTCAAATTTATTCGTGGTAGCTTTCAGGCTTTCATATGATTTTCCCCCGGCAGCGTTGATATGTCCGCCTCCGTTGAAATGTTCCCTTGCAAATTGATTTACATCAAAATTACCTTGTGAACGGAATGAAATCTTAATAATATTTTCATCGCGATGTTCGATAAAAATGGCAGCAAAATGAATTCCTTTGATGCTCAAGCCGTAATTAACAACACCTTCGGTATCGCCTTTTTGATAATGAAATTCATCCAATTCCTTTTGCGAAAGCGTGATATAAGCGGTTTTATATTCGGGGAAAACCTTTATGTTTTGCAAAGCTTTTCCCAGAAGTTGCAGCCTGTTGGCTGAATTATCGTCAAACAATGAATTGTGAATCTCACTGTTATCAATACCTAAGTCAATCAATTCGGCAACAATTCGGTGCGTCTTACTTGTCGTCGAAGGAAAACGGAATGAACCCGAATCGGTTGTTATTCCTGTATAAATACAAGTAGCTATCGTTTTATCAAGCAAAGTTTTTTTATCCAGAAACGAAATCAAATTATAAATCATCTCACAGGTTGAGCCAATAGCGGTATTGGAATAAGTAACGGTTGCGTAAATATCCGGTTTTTGATGATGGTCGACCATAATCATTGGAGCCGAAAGTTTGCTTAAAACCTGTTCCATTTCTCCAGTTCTGTGCAGCGCATTGAAATCTAAGGTGAAGACAAGCTCGGCTTCGTTCAGTATTTTGGTGCAGTTTTCTTTGTCGTTTTCATAGATTAAGACCGTTTCCGAACCTGGCAACCAAGCTAAGAAATTTGGAAAATCATTTGGGGAAATCACAACAGGCTTGTGATTTAATTTCAAAAGAAAATGATACAATGCCAATGTCGAACCCATGGCATCGCCATCAGGGCTTCGGTGTGGAATAATTGCAATTTTTTTTGGCGTAGCCAATAAATTTTGAATGGCTAGGATATCTTCTTTTTTCATAGTTGGCGAATGTACTAAAAAATGAAATAAGGTTAATACAGATTAAGGAGATTTTAAGTTTTATTTGGACATCAAAAGACCAAACCAAACCGCAAAAAGTCCGAGAAGAATGCTTAGCGCCATGTATCCAAAAGCCATTAAAGAATTGTTGTTTTGAAGCAAATTGAAATTTTCCATTCCAAAAGCGGAAAAAGTGGTATAGCCACCACAGAAACCGGTCACTAAAAACCATTTTAACTGGCTGTCATTCAAATTATTTTTTGCTAAAGCTCCAATGAATAAACCAATTAAAAAGCAACCAATGACATTGGCAAAAAATGTCGCCAGCGGAAATTGACTTGACCAAAATTTAGAAACCAAAACGGTTGTCAGATAGCGAAGAACACTTCCAATAGCACCGCCAATGGCTATATATAGAATCGTTTTTAGCATTTAACGTTTAAAATTTTTAGGCAAACTGGCTTCTTCGGTTTTGCTTGAAGGTTCAATCAGTTTGTTTAATTGCTTGATTTCGTCGTCGGTTAATTCACGGTATCTTCCAACATGGACATCCAAAGAAATATTGATAATTCTGGTTCTTTTAAGTGCTGTAACTTCATAATCTAAATACTCACACATTCTTCTAATTTGGCGGTTTAAACCTTGTGTCAGTATAATTCTAAATACAAATTTGCTGATTTGTTCCACCTTGCATTTTCGGGTAACCGTATCCAAAATCGGAACACCGTTGCTCATTTTTTGTATAAATCTTTCGGTAATTGGTTTGTTTACCGTTACCACATATTCCTTTTCGTGATTGTTTCGGGCACGAAGGATTTTGTTGACAATATCACCATCATCAGTCATAAATATTAAACCTTCGCTGGCTTTATCCAGACGTCCAATCGGGAAAATCCGCTTTGGATAATTAATATAATCGACTATGTTATCACGAACATTTTGGTTGGTAGTACATTCAATGCCAACCGGTTTGTTGAACGCTAAATAAATTCGTTTTTCGCGTTTTTCCCTAACCAGTTTTCCATCCACGCGAACTTCATCATCTATAGAAACTTTTGTTCCCATTTCCGGAACTTTCCCATTAATGGTAATTCGTCCTTCTTCCAATAGTTTATCGGCTTCACGACGGGAGCAATAGCCTGATTCGGAAAGGAATTTATTGATGCGTGTCTGATTGATTTCCATGGCGCAAATATAAGATATTTTAAGAAGTTGAATTAAATTCATTTTCTTGATAAGTAAGTTAATAAATGGTTTCAAAAAAGCAAAAAAAAGATTTGTAACTGCTAAGATTTTGCTATTTTTACCCACATGAATATACAAGGAAAACTTATTATAATTGGCGGTGCTGTTGACAAAGGCAGTTTCACTGAGACTGATTTGGATAAAAGTGCGGCAAAGAATTTGAATTTTTTTGAAGCTGGGATTCTAAAAAGAATCATTGACGAATCGAAGCATAAATCAAATTCCCGCATCGAAGTTGTTACAACAGCTTCAAAAATACCTAAAGAAATTGGCCCGGAATACGTTAAAGCATTGCACTATCTTGGTGCTGACAATGTTGATGTTTTAAATATAGAACGTCGCGAGCAGGCGACAGAGCCTGAAATCTTGGATCGTTTGAAAGCTGCTGATGTTGTTATGTTTACCGGTGGCGACCAGTTGCGTTTGACATCCATTCTTGGCGGAACACCATTCCATGATATTCTTTTAGACAAATACCACAACGAAGATTTTGTATACGCCGGAACTTCAGCTGGTGCAGCGGCGGCTTCCAATAATATGATTTATCAGGGAA
>JAZKCP010000101.1:0-3845 GCA_040388035.1 Bacteroidota bacterium
TTTGAAACACAAACCAATTTGGTTGCATTTTGATATAGAAAATTGGCGCCAAAAGAGAATTTGGAAAAATACATTTCAAGATTCGAACTGTGAATCATGAAATAGGTTTTTCGGTTTCCATAAATGAATTTGGTAAAAATCTCTCTGATGAATAATGGTCTTGCACGATTATCAATGGTGATTTCAATATCATTATCCGAAAGATATTGCGCGATGTATTTTCCTTTTTTAGCGGCACGGAAAATTCCATTTTCAGCTGCAAATAATTTCCCCAAATTGACCAATTTTCCTTTGAAATCATAATCAACATGGTCCAAAACAATGATATTATGGACCTCATAACCCAAGTCGTGCAACATGAAACTCAACAAACCCGCAAAACGCTCAGCACCGCCCACACCGAGGGAAGCGGAAACTATGGCAATTTTGTTGTTGTTTTTCATTTCTTACTTATATTGCAGTTCTATTTGCCAAAACGGAATAAATTTTTCTTTGTAAATATAGATTGAAAAATTTAAATGGAGTTTACTTCTTCCCTAGGCAAAATATTTTTTCAGAAGAAATATAGCAAGAAATGAAGATTTTACTCATTGGAGAATATAGCCGATTGCACAATTCCCTTAAAGAAGGTTTGCAGAAGCTTGGAAACGAGGTAACCATTTTGGGTTTCAGAGATGGTTTCAAGGATTTTCCGGTCGATTTTCCTTTGGAGAAAAAATGGGATTCCGGATTTCGAAAAAAAATAAAACTGGCAGTTTTAGTTTTGACCGGTTTTGACATTTCTTCGTACTTAACCTATCGGCAATTCTCGAGAAAGAGAAACTTTTTTCAAAATTTTGATGTGGTTCAACTGATAAATGAAAATAGCTTTTTTTGTGATTATAAGCACGAGAGAAAGATTTTGGGATACCTTTTCAAACACAACAAAAAAGTATTTCTGCTATCGGCTGGCGATGATTATCCGCATGTAACTTATAACTTCGCGCATCCTGAAAATCCATCGGTTGTAAAACCCTATTTAGCCGGGAAAATTGACGACAAGGATTTTTCAAATGTTTTAAAATTCAGGACCAAACCTTTTGAAAGACTTCATCATTTTATTTATCAAAATATCCAGGGTGTAATTGCAACCGATTTGGATTATCATATTCCGCTACAAAATCATCCTAAATATTTGGGGTTGATCCCAAGTCCGATAAACCTTGACAAATTTCCAAAAAAGGAATTAGTAATCGAGGATAGAATTGTTATTTTCCACGGCATTAACAGGGAAAGTTATTTCAAGAAAGGGAATGATTTTTTTGAAAAAGCGCTCAAGATAATAAAGGGAAAATACAGTGATGCCATTGATGTTTTTGTGACAGAAAATGTTCCGTATAACGATTACATCAACCGATATAACCAGGCGCATATTGTTTTGGATCAATTGTATGGGCATGATCAGGGAAGCAATGGATTGGAAGCCATGACAAAAGGAAAAGTAGTTTTTACCAATGCGAGCTATGTTTTTGAAAAGCAATACAATTTAACAGAAAAAGTAGCTATAAATGCCTTGCCGGATGTGGATTATCTTGTGAACGAATTGTCTTTTTTAATTGAAAATCCGGCTGAAATAAAAGCAATCGGAAAACGTGCAAGGGCTTTTATTGAAAAGGAACATGATTATGAAAAAGTTGCCGCCGAATTTGTAGCCGTTTGGCAGAAAGCTAACGCCTAAAAAAGAGTTTTCTGAACATATACAAAACCAATACTAAACAAATAAGATTAGCATAAAAATAAGCCTGTAAAATCCCTTCCACAGCAAATTTCTTCATCAGGTAATACGAAAGCAGAAAATAGGAAATATTAAAAGCCATTTCACCTATAAGGTAACGTTTCATCATGATTTTCACGACAATCTGAAAGCCAAAAGCCAACGTAATTATCTTGATAAAATCGCCAGCCAACTGCCAAATCAATAATTCATTGACACTCGAAAATTCATCGGTAAAAGCAACTTTAAGAATGATTCCTTTCGCAAAATAAATTATAATCAGCATCAACAAAAATAAAGGAACAAAGATTTTAAAATAGGATTTCAATTCGTGCTTGAATTCCTTTTCGGTGTGGATTGATGCCAGTTTTGGCATATAATACAATGATAATCCGGAACTGAAAAACATCATATAGAAACTCGACAACCTATTTACGGCATCCCAGATTCCGGCTTCATGGATGGAATAGTTTTTAACGATTTCGTTTCGGATAAAAAGCAGCGTTAAAGGAACAATGACTGCACTTAACAAAGCCATTCCGGAGAATTTCCTGATGACTTTCACATACTTTTTATTCATTATCTTATGCAGGTCAAATTTGAAATAATCGCTGTCTCTTCTAACAAATAAAAAAGTAACCAAAACCATTAAAAACTCGCCTATTGCAATAGAAAGAAGACCGCCTAAGATATTACCTTTCAATATCAGCAAAACGGTTAATCCAAAAATTAAACCGTTGGAAATTATTTGAATAATGACGATGCTTCTGTATTTTTCCAAACCATTATAAATTGCCATCCAAAAAGTATTGATAACCATGAATGGCAGCATTAAAGCAAAAAAACGAATTGGAATTGTGTAGTTATTTGTGTAAAATAAAAAGCCGGAAATTGGCGAGGCAAAAACCAAAATAAGCACTGCCAATGTGGTAGAAATAAATAAGAAAATCCAAAAAAAAGTGGAATAAATAACCGAAAGTTCCTTTTTATCGTCTTTGTTTTCGACAAATAATTTGACGATGGAATTGCTGATGCCAAGCGTTGCAACCGATTTTATCATTAAGGCAAAATTTCGGAAACTTCCCATCAAAGCCATGCCTGGTGTTCCGAGGAAAACGGAAATGATTTTAGATGATAAAATTCCCAAAACAAAACTTACCGCTACCGAAATAGAATTTAGCGACAAAACCTTTAGCAGCGTATTTTGTTTAAGTATTTTCAAGCTATAAATTTCGGATTACTTTGGCCGGGCTTCCCGCAGCAAAAACATTCGGCGGTATGTCTTTGGTAACCACCGAGCATGCACCAATTACAGAGTTATCCCCAATTGTCACACCTTTAAAAACAACAGAATTATAGTAAATAATAACATTATTCCCGATAGTGATGGGCGCTGATTTTATTTCGCCAGTCATTCTTTTTTCAGGATCAAGATCATGTCCATCGGTGTCAACCAACATACAATTTATACCAATCATAACATCGTTTCCAATGCTTATTTTAGAAACTGCCTGAATGCTGGCGCCATTTGCCATAACGACATTATCGCCAAAACTAACTTCACTTTCTTCATACATTGAAAGAACATAATTGTAAGTTGAGTAAGTATAATGAGCGGCGGAAACGCCATTTTGAAAATTATTGCCAAAGCGGATTTTTCCTTTTCCGTTTAACAAAAGTGGCAAGTATAAGTTCGGTTTTCCTGTGACGCGTTTGCAATCGGAAAGTAATTGAAACTTCCAGATTCGCAAGGTGACAAAAAAGAAAAACTTTATTCTGGTAAAAATTCCCATCAATATTTATTTAAAACTGCAATTACATAATCAACTTCGTTCTTAGTCATTACCGGGCTTATTGGCAAACTTAACACTTCTAGATGAATTTTTTCGGTTATTGGTAAACTTAGATGATTAAATTCTTGTAAGGCTTTTTGTTTATGAGGCGGAATCGGATAATGAATCATCGTTTCAATTTCGCTTTTTAATAAATATTCTTGTAAATTGTCTCTGTTTTCAGTGCGAATCACGAATAAATGAAACACGTGATTAGCAATGTTTTCACAAGCTGGTAAAACAATTTTAGGATTTTTAAT
>JAZKCP010000102.1:0-2061 GCA_040388035.1 Bacteroidota bacterium
AGCAAACATTTTCATTATTAATATTTAAAGTAAATTACAAATGACAACTCTTTTGGTACTTATAGTTGTAGTTTTATTGGCAATTGCGTTGTGGCAGTTAACTAAGATATTCGACTTAACACAAGTCGGGGCAAATGTTAACGACACACAAGTCGCAAATGATAATGATAATAAAGTTAACGGTTACCTGATGTTTGGCTTTCTTGTTTTCATTTATTTGACTACAATCTGGTGTCTTGTATACTATGGAAAATTTCCTCTAATTGGAGACTCTGCTTCGGCACACGGACCGGAACTTGATAATCTAATGGTTATCTCAATGGTTCTTATCTTCGTTGTACAAACTATTACCCAAGCCTTACTGCATTATTTTGCATTCAAATACAGAGGTAGAGAAGGACAACAGGCACTTTATTTTTCCGACAGTAATAAATTGGAATTTATATGGAGTATTATCCCGGCAATCGTTTTGGCAGTATTAATCCTTTACGGATTGTATGCGTGGACAAATATTATGTTTGTGAGTGAAAAAGATGATAAAGATGCTATTGTTATAGAATTGTATGCACAACAATTTAAATGGGAAGCCAGATATTCTGGTGCTGATAATGTACTTGGAAAAGCGAATGTAAGATATATTGAAGGTGTAAATAATATTGGAGTTGATTTATCAGATCCAAATGCACAGGATGACTTTACTTCTTCGGAATTGCACATACCGAAAGGAACGAGAATTATTTTCAAGATGCGTTCACAGGACGTATTGCACTCAGCATACATGCCGCACTTCAGAGCACAAATGAACTGTGTTCCCGGAATGGTAACCAATTTTTCATTCATCCCGACAGTTACTACTGCTGAAATGAGAGAAAATGCAAACATGATTGAAAAGGTTGACAATATCAACAATATCAGAGCTAAGAAAAGCGCCGGTTTAGTTGCCAAAGGTGAACCTGCACTCGACCCTTACACTTTTGATTATTTATTATTGTGTAACAAAATTTGTGGTGCCTCTCACTACAATATGCAAATGAAAATTGTTGTTGATACACCTGAAGAATATAAAGCCTGGTTAAAGGAAAATGCGCCAAAAACAATTGTATCGGCAGTAAAAAATGCGGCTGTAGAAGCAAAAGCGTCTGAAACCGGGGCAACCCAAACAAAAGATTCAAGTTCAGTAACAAGCAAAGACACTACTGTAGTTGCTCATGCAGAAACGAAATAATTTATAAAATTTAAAGTTTACCTAATATGTCAGCAGAAGCTCACAATCACGATCACGGTCACGACGAACACGAACACCACCATAAAGACACGTTCATTACTAAATATATTTTTAGTATTGACCACAAAATGATTGCAAAACAGTATTTGATTACTGGTATCATTATGGGTGTTGTTGGTGTTGGAATGTCAATGCTTTTCAGAATGCAGATTGCTTGGCCTGAAGAATCATTCAAGATTTTTAATTTTCTTTTAGGCGATAAGTTTGCTCCAAACGGAGTAATGTCGAACGAAATCTATTTGTCTTTAGTGACGATTCACGGAACCATAATGGTATTCTTCGTACTTACCGCGGCTTTGAGTGGTACATTTAGTAACTTGTTGATACCACTTCAAATTGGAGCACGAGATATGGCATCCGGAGTCTTGAACATGATTTCCTATTGGTTGTTTTTCGTTTCGAGTGTCGTAATGATCTGTTCTTTATTCGTTGAATCAGGACCGGCTAATGCAGGTTGGACAATTTATCCACCATTAAGTGCCTTACCACAAGCCATTGGGGGTTCTGGAATGGGAATGACATTATGGTTGGTTTCAATGGCTATTTTCATCGCTGCTTCTTTATTGGGATCTTTGAACTATATCGTAACGGTAATTAATTTAAGAACAAAAGGAATGTCAATGACAAGATTACCACTTACAATTTGGGCTTTCTTTATTACAGCTATTATTGGAGTTATCTCTTTCCCTGTTCTACTTTCTGCAGCTTTGATGTTGATTATGGATAGAAGTTTCGGAACTTCATTCTTCCTGTCGGATATTTATATTGCTGGAGAA
>JAZKCP010000102.1:2071-37519 GCA_040388035.1 Bacteroidota bacterium
GAAGTTTATATCGTATTATTACCTGCATTAGGTATTACTTCCGAAGTTATTGCAACTCACTCGCGTAAGCCAATCTTTGGTTACAGAGCGATGATTATGTCAATTATTGCAATTGCATTCTTATCAACTATCGTTTGGGGTCACCACATGTTTATCTCGGGAATGAATCCATTCTTAGGTTCGGTATTTACTTTTACGACTTTATTGATTGCGATTCCGTCAGCTGTAAAAGCATTCAACTATATCACCACTTTATGGAAGGGTAACCTGCAACTAAATCCTGCAATGCTATTCTCAATCGGATTGGTTTCTACCTTCATCACTGGAGGTTTGACAGGAATTATTCTTGGAGACAGTACTTTAGATATTAACGTTCACGACACCTATTTCGTTGTAGCTCACTTCCACTTAGTAATGGGTATTTCTGCTCTTTACGGAATGTTCGCAGGAATCTATCACTGGTTCCCAAAAATGTTCGGAAGAATGTTGAACAAAAACTTAGGATATGTTCACTTTTGGGTAACGGCAACGTGTGCTTATGGAGTTTTCTTCCCAATGCACTTTATCGGAATGGCAGGTTTACCAAGAAGATATTACACGAACACAAACTTTCCATTGTTTGATGATTTGCAAAACGTAAATGTTATCATCACTGTGTTTGCTTTAGTGGGTGGTGCATTCCAGTTGGTATTCCTATACAATTTTTTCAGTAGTATTTTCTACGGCAAGAAAACAGTTCAAAACCCATGGAGATCGAACACATTAGAATGGACAGCACCAATAAAACATATTCATGGAAACTGGGAAGGTGAAATTCCTCACGTACACAGATGGCCTTATGATTACAGCAAACCAGGACATGATGAGGATTTCGTTCCGCAGCATATTCCTATGAAACCTGGCGAAGAACAGTTACATCACTAATTGATTACCATAAAATATAAAAATGCCTTTCCCATCGAAAGGCATTTTTATTTGCACCCAACTTTGTTATATATTTGTAAAATGAACGAAAATCTCGATCCAACCAATTCCAATTTTAATCCCGAAGAACTTGACCTCGAAAAAAAGTTGAGACCTTTGTCTTTTGACGATTTTACAGGTCAGGAACAAGTGTTGGACAACCTAAAAGTATTTGTCGAAGCCGCGAATCAAAGAAGTGAGGCGCTCGACCATACGTTGTTTCACGGTCCGCCTGGATTAGGGAAAACTACTTTAGCCAATATTTTGGCTAACGAATTGGGCGTTGGAATTAAAATCACTTCTGGTCCGGTTTTAGACAAGCCAGGCGATTTAGCAGGACTACTTACCAACCTTGAAGAACGGGATGTTTTGTTTATTGACGAGATTCATCGTTTAAGCCCTGTTGTTGAAGAATATTTATATTCAGCGATGGAAGACTTCAAAATCGATATTATGATTGAATCCGGGCCAAATGCAAGAACGGTTCAAATCACCTTAAATCCGTTTACACTTGTAGGTGCAACAACGCGCTCCGGATTGTTGACGGCGCCAATGCGTGCCCGTTTCGGAATCCAAAGCCGTTTGCAATATTATAACACCGAACTTTTAACGACAATTGTCCAACGAAGTTCCAGCATTTTAAAAATGCCCATCACGATGGAAGCTGCTATAGAAATTGCGGGAAGAAGCAGAGGAACACCTCGTATTGCCAATGCATTGTTGCGACGGGTTCGGGATTTTGCCCAAATAAAAGGCAATGGCAAAATAGATATCGAAATTGCCCGTTTCTCTTTGAAAGCCTTGCATGTTGATGCTCATGGTTTGGATGAAATGGACAATAAAATCCTCATTACAATCATTGATAAATTCAAAGGTGGGCCAGTTGGATTATCAACATTGGCGACAGCCGTTTCCGAAAGTGGCGAAACCATCGAAGAAGTGTACGAACCATTTTTAATCCAGGAAGGTTTTATCATTAGAACACCACGAGGAAGAGAAGTTACCGAAAAAGCCTATAAACATTTGGGGAAAATTAAAACCAATATTCAAGGCGGATTGTTTTAGGGCGTTTCCCTTCGGGTCGGGCTTTTGTTCCAATCTTTTGCAGGACTTCCTCCAAAAGGATTTCCACGACAATCCCTAACGCAAAATAATAGAAAAACAAAAAATGTCAGTAACTAAGAAATATAATTATCCAAAACAGCTTTCGATATTTAGGTTCTTATTAAACGCTGAAAGTATCCGTAAAAACCCAATTCCGTTTCACAAAAAATATTTTGACCAATTTGGAGATACTTTTTCTTTAAAAATTGGCAAAACAAAGCATGTAATTCTGTCAAGAGATAATGAAGTCGCAGAATATATACTCCAAAAAAATCAGAAGAATTATCAAAAATCGGAACTACAAACCAAATTCATATCCAAATATCTGGGAAAAGGATTGTTGACTGCTAATGGCGATTTTTGGTTAAAGCAGCGAAGAATAATTCAACCCGCTTTTCATAAACAAAAAATGAATCAATTGGTTCAGAATATGCAGCAAACCATTATCTCCGAATTAAAGGATCTGCCCGAGGACAAAGAAATTGCCTTGTTTCCAGTCATGAATCAGTTGGCTTTTAATGTGGTCGCAAAATCCCTATTTCACATTTCGGCAAGCGAAGAAAAACTGAATCGACTAAAAGTCATTATCACCAAAGTCCAGGAATTTTTAATCAAGGAAATACGATTGCCCTATAAAGCTTTCTGGTTTAAGATCTCCGGGCAAGTAAGGAATCATCAGGAATTAGCGATGGAAAGTGATTCCATAATCAGGGAAATTGTTGATGAAAGAGTAAAATCAAATACAAAGCAAAATGACCTACTCGACATGCTTTTGGAAACCCGATATGAAGATACCGGAGAAGCCATGTCAACACAACAACTGATTGACGAAATCAAAATCCTGTTCATAGCCGGCCACGAAACAACTGCAAATGCGCTGACTTTTGCTTTTCATCTTTTAGCAAACCATCCTGAAATCCAACAAAAAGTTTTAGAAGAAATTCTGGAAATTGAAAAACAAACGAACGACATTGTCGAACAGCTCCAGAAAATGACTTACATCAACGCTGTTATAAATGAATCTATGCGTTTGTATCCGCCAGCTTGGATTACCGATAGGGAAAATATCGACGACGATGAACTTTTAGGGTATCAAATAAAGGGCAAAACGTTGATTGGAGTTTCCTTTTACGAGCTGCACAGAAATCCAAAGTATTGGAGAAATCCGGAAAAGTTTGATCCGGACCGATTTCTCGGTGAACAAAAAAAAGAATCATATAAGTATTTTTATCCTTTTGGAGCCGGGCCAAGAATGTGCATCGGACTTGGTTTTGCTATGTATGAAATGAGCCTGACGCTTGCTCATATCCTAAAAAAATATAAAATCACTTCACTAAAAAAAGATATTCAGATAAATCCTTTGATTACCTTAAAGCCTGTTGGAGCAGTGGTAACTTTCTCAAAAAGATGACAGCAGATTCTAAAAAAAGTGAGTATTCCAAATTGATAAAAGCCGAAGCCAAACGCTTAGGTTTTTTGTCATGCGGAATATCGAAAGCAGGTTTTTTGGAAGAAGAAGCACCTCGATTGGAAAATTGGTTGAATCGGAATCATCATGGTGAAATGAAATATATGGAAAACCATTTCGATAAGCGCTTAAATCCAACACTGTTGGTTGACGATGCCAAAAGTGTGATTTCATTGCTGCTCAATTATTATCCTTCAGAAACACAAAATCCGGAGAGCTACAAGATTTCAAAATATGCTTATGGACAGGATTATCATTTTGTAATAAAGGAAAAACTAAAGGAATTATTGCATACCGTTCAAACTGAAATCGGAGAAGTTTCGGGAAGAGCTTTTGTCGATTCGGCACCTGTTTTAGACAAAGCCTGGGCAGCCAAAAGCGGTTTGGGCTGGATAGGGAAAAACAGTAATTTATTGACCCAGCAAGTAGGTTCGTTTTACTTCATTGCCGAATTGGTAGTCGATTTGGATTTGGAGTACGATTACGCCACTACCGATCATTGTGGCACCTGCACAGCTTGCCTTGACGCTTGTCCGACGGAAGCGATCGTAGCGCCTTATGTTGTTGATGGAAGCAAATGCATTTCCTATTTCACCATTGAGCTTAAAGAAAATATTCCACAAGAAATGAAAGGAAAAATGGACGATTGGATGTTTGGCTGTGATATTTGCCAGGACGTTTGTCCGTGGAATCGTTTTTCAAAATCACATAATGAACCGCTTTTTAATCCGAACTCAGAGATACTATCTTTTACCAAAAAGGATTGGGAAGAAATAACACAAGACACTTTTAAAAAAGTATTTAAAAACTCCGCTGTAAAAAGAACAAAGCTCGAAGGATTGCAACGAAACATCAGATTCTTAAAATAAATTCTTTTCTAAAAGAAACTCCTAAAAATTTCCTTTTTACGTCCAGTCTTCTACCTTTGTAGTTATCAAAATAATGACCATGCACAAAGACAGTAAACGAAGAGAAGCGCTTTTATACCACGCAAAACCTACACCGGGGAAAATTAAAGTGGTGCCAACCAAAAAATATGCAACACAAAGAGATTTGTCGTTAGCCTATTCTCCAGGTGTTGCCGAACCTTGTTTGGAAATTGCCAAAGATGTAAACAATGTTTATAAATATACTTCCAAAGGAAATTTGGTAGCCGTAATCAGTAATGGAACAGCTGTTTTAGGCCTTGGCGATATTGGTCCGGAAGCGTCAAAACCCGTGATGGAAGGAAAAGCATTGCTTTTCAAAATCTTTGCAGATATTGATGTTTTTGACATAGAAGTGGGAACAAAAGATATAGACGCGTTTATAGAAACCGTTAAAAATATAGCGCCAACATTTGGCGGAATCAATCTGGAAGATATTAAGGCTCCCGAATCGTTTGAAATAGAAAGACGTTTGGTGGAAGAACTTAATATTCCGGTAATGCATGACGACCAGCACGGAACAGCCATTATCTCTGCGGCAGCTTTGTTGAATGCGGTAGAACTGGCCGAAAAGAAAATGGGCGAAGTAAAAATGGTCATTTCCGGTGCAGGTTCAGCCGCAATTGCCTGTGCAAATCTATATGTTTCCTTTGGAGTAAAACAGGAAAACATTGTGATGTTTAATAGTAAAGGTGCGCTTAAAAAAGATGACCCAAAAATTTCGGAAGAACAAAGAAAATACGCTACCGAAAAAGGCTTTCACTCGTTACATGACGCCATGGTTGGCATTGATGTATTTGTTGGTTTATCTACCGGTGATATTGTAACACCTGAAATGTTATTGGTGATGGCAAAAAATCCAATCGTTTTTGCTATGGCAAATCCAAACCCTGAAATAAATTATGATCTGGCTATAAAAACCAGAAGGGACATTATCATGGCAACGGGGCGTTCGGACCATCCTAATCAGGTGAATAATGTACTTGGGTTTCCATATATTTTTCGTGGGGCATTAGATGTCAGAGCTACCAAGATAAATGAAGAAATGAAAAAAGCAGCGGTTGTTGCTTTAGCGGAATTGGCCAAAGAGTCTGTTCCCGAACAGGTAAATATTGCTTACGGCGAAACCAAATTGAATTTTGGGAAGGACTATATCATCCCAAAACCATTTGATCCAAGATTAATTGCAAGAGTTCCGCTCGCGGTGGCAAAAGCAGCAATCGAATCAGGCGTTTCGCTCCAGCCAATCACTGATTGGGAAAAATACGAAGAAGAATTATTGGAGCGTTTAGGTTCTGATAACAAGATGGTCCGTTTGTTAACCAATCGTGCGAAAACCGAACCCAAACGTGTAGTTTTTGCCGAAGCAGATCATCTGGATGTTTTGAAAGCTGCGCAAATTGCTTATGAGGAAGGCATTGCCCATCCTATTCTTTTAGGGAATAAAGATTTGATTTTGGAATTAAAAGAAGAATTAGGTTTTGATGCCGATGTGCCCATTTTTGATCCAAAAGACAAAGAGGAAGACAAACGAAGATTGAAATATGCGAACCTCTATTGGAAGTCAAGACAACGAAGAGGAATTTCATTACTTGATGCTCAAAAATGGATGCGGGAACGTAACTATTTTGCCGCGATGATGGTAAACGAGGGAGATGCTGACGCCATGGTTTCAGGCTATTCCAGGAGTTATCCATCAACAGTAAAACCTTTAATGCAGCTGATTGGCAAAGCACCGGGAATTACGTTGATTGCTACAACAAATATGATGATGACCAATCGTGGCCCGATGTTTTTATCAGATACAGCAATTAATCCAAATCCAACTGCAGATGAACTGGCAAAAATTGCCCTGATGACAGCAAAAACGGTTAGAATGTTTGGAATGCAGCCGGTTATTGCGATGGTTTCTTTCTCAAATTTTGGTTCGTCAGCTCATGAAAGCGCAAGCAAAGTGAGGGAAGCAGTAGGGTATTTGCATAAATATTATCCCGATTTAGTTGTAGATGGAGAAATTCAAGCTGATTTTGCTTTGAATGCCGACATGCTGAAGGCTAAGTTTCCTTTTTCAAAATTGGCCGGAAAGAAAGTGAATACCCTGATTTTCCCGAATTTAGAATCTGCAAATATTACGTATAAGCTTTTAAAAGAATTGGATCAGGTAGATTCCATCGGCCCGATAATGTTGGGAATGGAAAAAGCAGTCCATGTATTTCAACTTGGCGCAAGCGTAGAGGAAATGGTCAATATGGTCGCTGTTGCCGTGGTTGACGCACAGGAAAAAGAAAAAAGAAAAAAGATGTCTGCCAAATAGTTTTTGTATTATTGTACAGATATTGCAAAGACATTCTGTCAATTGAAGAATTTTGCTATATTTGAAATTAGATTTTAGTAAAAAATGATTGCACACATTCAAGGGAAATTAATTGAAAAATCACCAACTGAAGTCGTAATTGACTGCAATGGAGTTGGTTACCATATCAATATTTCCTTGCATACTTTCTCTTTACTTCCCAATGCCGATTTTATCAAATTATTTACGTTTCTTCAAATAAAGGAAGATGCACATTCTTTGTTTGGCTTTGTAGAAAAATCAGAGCGGGAATTATTTAAATTATTGCTATCAGTATCAGGAATAGGAGCTAGTATCGCAAGAACAATGTTATCATCGTTGGATCCAAAGCAAATAATCCACGCCATTGCCAGTGCAGATGTGGTTACCATTCAATCCATAAAAGGAATTGGAAGTAAAACAGCACAGCGCGTAATACTGGATTTGAAGGAAAAAGTGTTAAAAATCTATGATTTAAGCGAAATTTCTTCTTCCCAACACAATATTAGTCGGGAAGAATCGTTATCTGCTTTGGAGGTTTTGGGTTACGTTAGAAAAAATGCCGAAAAAGTGGTGGATAAAATCATAAAGGAAAATCCTGAAGCAGGAGTTGAAACAATAATCAAACAAGCGTTAAAAAATTTATAATTCTTGGAAACAATATACTTTACAAAATCATTGGTAAACTTTAAAAAATTAATCTTAGGATTAGTTTTGCTGCTAAGCTCCACAGTTTTTTCTCAAGTAAACCCTACTCAGGTAGACAGTACAGGTTACTCCACAGGAAGGGTTGAAATCCAAGATCCAAACAGCATTGTCAATGCCTATACCTATGATATTGCGAGTGACAGATATATTTACACAAAGACTGTTGACGGATTTAATATTGATTATCCAATCATTTTAACCCCAAAAGAATACGAAGAATTAGTGCTTCGTGAATCGATGCGTCAGTATTACAAAGACAAATCCAATGCCATAGCGGGTAAAAACGAGGCAGCAAAAAAAGACTTATTGCCCAGGTATTATGTTAACTCCAGTTTCTTCGAGACCATTTTTGGCTCCAATACCATTGATGTAAAGCCAACGGGTTCCGTTGAAATGGATTTGGGAGTTCGTTATACCAAACAAGACAATCCATCGTTTTCGCCAAGAAACAGGGCGCAGACTTCATTCGATTTCGATCAAAGAATCAGCATGAGTCTGAATGGAAAAGTAGGGACACGATTGAGTGTGAATGCCAATTATGATACCGAATCAACTTTTGCTTTCCAAAATCTCATCAAATTAGAATACGCACCAACAGAAGACGATATCATTCAAAAAATAGAAGTTGGAAATGTGAGCATGCCGCTTTCCAATTCCCTGATTCGTGGTGCCCAAAGTTTGTTTGGAGTAAAAGCCCAATTGCAATTTGGAAAAACCACAATTACCGGAGTTTTCTCTGAGCAAAAATCACAAACCAAATCGGTTACGGCACAAGGCGGCGGAACCATCCAGGATTTTGAATTGTTTGCCCTTGACTACGATTCCGACAGGCACTTTTTCTTATCACAATATTTCAGAAATAAATATGATGAAGCATTAAGGGATTATCCGGTGATAAGAAGCAGGGTTCAAATTACGAGGATAGAAGTTTGGGTTACCAACCGACAAAACCGTGTAAGTACTACCAATAATAACCTGCGAAACATTATTGCGCTTCAGGATTTGGGGGAGGCTCAGTTAAGTGGTTTAGATAACGATCAGGTCGTGGCTATCGATACAGGAGCCGTTCCTGGGTTTTTCTTATCTACTCCGACGGATACTCCGACAGATAATAGTAATAACCAATACGATCCGGAGTTAATTACAACAGGTGGTGGATTATTAAATTCTAATATCAGAGACATTGTCACTTCTAGCGCTGGCTTTAATACTCCTGTCGACGAAGGAACTGATTATTCAAAATTGGAAAACGCCAGAAAGTTGGCCCCGAACGAGTACACGCTTCATCCACAGTTGGGTTATATTTCATTGCAGCAACGTTTGGCGAATGATGAAGTATTAGCCGTTGCTTATCAATATACTATTGGTGATGAAGTGTACCAGGTTGGAGAATTTGGTACTGACGGTGTTGATGCAACAGTGGTAGAAGGAACCGGAACTCCAACTCAAACTGTTTCCAGCCAAAGTTTGATTCTGAAAATGTTAAAAAGTAATTTAACCAATGTAGAAAAGCCAATTTGGAATTTGATGATGAAAAATATTTATCAAATTCAAGGAGGATATCAATTACAGCAGGAAGATTTCCGATTTAATATCTTGTACACCGATCCTTCACCATTAAATTATATTACACCAGCAACTACGCTCCCGGCAGATGCATTGCCGGCTGGCGTCGCCGAAACTCCGTTATTGAAAGTATTCAATGTCGACCGATTAAATTATAATAATGACCCACAAGCAGGCGGTGATGGTTTTTTTGATTTTTTACCAGGCTTAACAGTAGACCAGCAAAATGGACGATTGATTTTTACAACAGTGGAACCTTTTGGTAAATATTTGTTTGAAAAATTGAGAACTTCCCCATTAGAAGATTATTATAATGAAAGTACCTATAATGCCAATCAGGCAAAATATGTTTTCAGAACCATGTATACCAGTACGCAGGCAGCGGCTTTGCAGGATGCTGAAAAAAACAAATTCCAGTTAAAAGGAAGATATAAATCTGCCGGTGGAGATGGAATTCCGATTGGAGCCTACAATGTTCCAAGAGGTTCGGTAGTGGTAACCGCAGGAGGAAGAATATTGCAGGAAGGTATTGATTATAGTGTGAATTATCAGGCGGGACGTGTTCAAATTCTCGATCCGTCGTTGCAGGCATCGAATACCCCAATTCAGGTTTCCGTGGAAAACAACTCCACTTTTGGGCAACAAACCAGAAGATTTATGGGCTTTAACGTAGAGCACAAATTCTCAGATAAATTATTACTTGGCGCTACTTTTATTAAAATGACGGAAAGGCCACTTACCACCAAATCGAATTATGGTCAGGAATCGGTTAACAATACAATTTTTGGTTTCAATGCCAATTATTCTACAGAGGTTCCTTTTTTAACCCGAATGGTTAATAAATTGCCTAATATTGATACCGATGTTCCATCTAATTTCTCATTGCGAGGCGAGATTGCCTTTTTAAAACCGGATGCATCAAAGGCAGATCAGTTTGAAGGTGAACCAACGGTTTATGTGGATGATTTTGAAGGATCGCAGACTACTATTGATATGCGTTCGGCACTGTCGTGGAGTCTGTCTTCTGTGCCAAAGCGTCCGACTGTAGCGGATTATGATGATTTTGGTTCGAATGCAGTAGACCTAAGTTATGGATACAAAAGGGCTAAATTAAACTGGTACAGTATTGACCCAACCCTATATGTACAAACACCGGGAGAAATTGGCCAGGAAGGAATTTCAGCCAATAGTACAAGAAGGATTTTCAGTAAGGAATTATATCCTATTACAGATATTGCAGTCGGACAATCTCAGGTAATCAATACGCTGGATTTGACTTATTATCCAGAAGAAAGAGGGCCATACAATTACAATCCTGAAGGTTTAAGTCCAACTGGATTTAATGATCCGAAGAAAAATTTCGGAGGTATTACACGCGCCATTAATTCTACAAACTTTGAGCAAAGCAATGTGGAATATATCCAGTTTTGGGTTTTAGACCCTTACTATGATCCGGAAAACCCAACAGCGGTTGCAAACCCTTTAAACACTGGACAAATCTATTTTAACCTTGGAGAAATCTCGGAGGACGTTTTAAAGGATGAGCGTAAGCAATATGAAAACGGGCTTCCTGATAGCAGTACCTCACAAGCATTAACTAATCCTACGGTTTGGGGTAAAGTTCCTTCATCGCAATCGCTTATTTATGCGTTTGATGTTGATGGAGCTAATAGAGAGGCACAGGATGTTGGTTTTGATGGTATCAATGATGATAATGAAAGAACCCTTGCTGGAATTGGCGGCTATTCTGCTTTTGATGACCCGGCAGCGGATGATTATCAATACTTCCTGAGTGCTTCGGGATCAACAATATTTGATCGTTATAGAAACTATAACGGAGTTGAAGGCAACTCACCGGTTGGGGTCTCAGACACTAATAGAGGTTCAACAACGATTCCGGATGTAGAAGATATCAATCGTGACAATACGATGAATACGGCTAATGCATATTATGAGTATAAAATTGAAATGGCTCCGTATGGTACACCAGTGCCCACACCAAATGGTTTAGTTACTATGCAGGTAGGAAATAATTTTATTACCGATATAGTAGAAACTGAGATTCAGGATGGGGATGTTCCAAACCAAAATGGAACCCGCGCAAGATGGTATCAGTTTAAAATTCCGGTAACACAACCAACAAATGTCATAGGTAGTATTTCCGATTTTCGTTCTATCCGTTTTATGAGAATGTTCATGACCGGATTTTCAACTCCAATCACAGTACGTTTTGGCGCTTTAGATTTAGTCCGTGGCGAATGGAGACGTTACGATGACTCATTTCAGATAACCGATGCAGATCCGACAGATGACGATACAAATTTTGATGTATTGTCAGTTAATATTCAGGAAAATTCACAGCGAGTGCCCATTCCTTATGTGACACCTCCTGGAGTTGTTAGAGAGCAACTTAATAACGGGCAACAGGTTATCAATCAAAATGAGCAATCACTTTCTTTAAGGGTATCGGGATCAGCGGATGGGGTTGGTGGATTAGAAGTTGGCGATTCAAGAGCAGTATTTAAAAACGTAGAGGTTGACATGCGTCAATACAATAAACTAAAAATGTTTTTACATGCCGAAGCATTGCCTTTAGACACAGCGCCATTGCAGGATGACCAAATGAAGGCATTTATCCGTTTTGGAAATGACTTTACCAATAACTTTTATCAGGTTGAAATCCCGCTTAAGGTGACGCCCCCAGGTATACCAACTGGTGATACTGAATCAGTAGCACAAACTATTTGGCCTGAAGAAAATGAGATCAATCTTAATATGTCGTTATTGACCCAAATGAAAATTAAAGCTTTGGGCATGGATTTCACATTATTCCCTGATGGTGTTTATTATCCTGATGATGATGTTACGCTTCCTAATGGTGATGGTGATCCAAACCTGCGTTTAGGTATAAAAGGGAATCCAAATTTTGGTTTGGTCAGAACCTTAATGGTTGGTGTCAAAAATAACCACACCGATTATGTTCGTGGCGAGGTTTGGTTTAACGAATTACGTCTTGCCGATTTGAATAACAAAGGCGGTATGGCAGCCGTTTTAAACATGGATACCAACTTAGCCGATTTTGCTACACTTTCTGCCACCGGAAGAATGAGTACCATCGGTTTTGGAGCTTTAGAGGAAGGGCCACAGGAAAGAAGTAGGGAAGATACACAACAGTATAATATTGTTACCAATCTTAGTTTAGGCAAATTATTGCCAAAAAAATGGGGAATTAATTTACCATTTAATTACGCCGTTGGAGAAGAAACCATTACACCTGAGTATGATCCGTTTAATCAGGATATTCGATTGGAACAATTACTTGCTAACACAGCTAATCCTGCCGAAAGGGAAAATATGAGAAACAGGGCGATTGATTTCACCAAGAGAAAAAGTATCAACTTTATTGGTGTTAAGAAGGAAAGGTCTGCAGAGCAAAAACAGCGCATTTATGATCCTGAGAATTTGACATTATCCTATTCTTATAATCAGGTTGAAAAGCACAATTATGAAATTGAAAATTATATCGACCAGCAAGTAAGCACTAGCGTTGATTATACCTATGCTTTCAAAAATAAAGCGATTGAACCTTTTAAGAAAAGCAAATTCTTTAAGAAGAGTTCCTATTGGAAAATGCTAAGCGATTTTAACTTTAATTACCTGCCTGCAAGTATTTCGTTCAGCAGTAATATTATCAGACAATACAACAAACAACAATTTAGACAGGTTGAAGGTGTTGCCGGGCTTGAATTGGATCCATTATACAGAAGAAATTATATGTTCAATTACCAATATGGATTTAATTACAATATCACAAAAGCGTTAAAAGTAAACTTTACCGCGGCAACGCATAATATCGTCCGAAACTATATGGATGAAAACAATGTGCCTGATAACAGCAACACGATTTGGACAGATTTTTGGAATATCGGAACGCCAAATCAACACAACCAACAAATTGTCGTTAACTATGATTTGCCAATAAACAAACTGCCATTCTTAGCATTTGTGAAATCTACTTATTCTTACACAGGTGATTATAGCTGGCAAAAATCGTCCTTAGCATTGGCTTCAGTTGATGGATATGATTTAGGGAACACTATTCAGAATGCGGCTTCACACCGTTTGAATACGGCGTTCAACATGGAAACTTTTTATAAATATATTGGATTAGGTAAAAAACCGACGCCTCCGGCACAAAAACCGGCAGCATTACCGAAACCAGGCGAAAAAATAGTCGCCGTTAAGCCGCAGCCTGCAAAAACTTCCAGCGTATTTTTGGACGGCCTGAAAGGAGTTTTAACCAGCGTTAAAAACATTCAGATTAACTACACGCAAAATGAAGGAACTGCACTACCTGGATTTTTACCTGGACTAGGTTTCTTTGGTTCGTCAAAACCATCTTTAGGTTTTGTTTTTGGAGCTCAAGATGATGTACGCTATGAAGCTGCCAAACGAGGTTGGTTAACAACTTATCCTGAGTTTAATCAAAACTATACTGAAGTTGTAACTAAAACATTAAACCTTACGGCTAATGTTGATTTATTTCCAGACTTTAAAATTGATTTAAGTGCCGACAGGACTTACGCTAATAATTTTTCAGAACAGTACAATGCCACTGACACTCCGGATGTAAATGGGGATTATTATCATTCTCAGTCACCATACAATTTCGGTAATTTCTCTATCTCGACTGTTTTAATTAAAACATCCTTCAGCAAAAGTGACGAAAATGGCTCAGCTGCCTTTGATGATTTTAGGGAAAACAGAATGATTATTGCCAATAGATTGGCGACGCAATATTACGGTGGCCCGGGCTTTCCAACTTATGGTGACGCCGCTAACCCTATTCCGGCGCCTACAGCTCCCAATTATAATTTTTATGTTGCCAACGAAGATTATCCAATTGGGTTTGGAAAAAACAATCAGGCAGTCTTAATCCCCGCTTTTCTTTCTGCTTATCAGGGAAGTGATGCCGGAGGTGTTTCCCTTAGCGCTTTCCGTAATATTCCAATTCCTAACTGGACTATCAAATACAGCGGATTGATGCGCTATAAGTTCTTTAAGGACAGATTTAAAAGATTCTCAATTCAACATGCGTATAGAGCTTCGTACACTATAAACTCTTTCCGTTCAAATCTGGATTATGACCCTAACGTGGCAATTCAGGATAATAGTGGTTATGGTAACTTCTATAACAAAATTATTATTGCCAATATCAATTTAGTGGAACAATTCAACCCGCTTGTACGTCTTGATTTTGAAATGAAAAATGCTTTTAAGATTTTAGCAGAAATAAAAAAAGACAGAAGCTTATCAATGAGTTTTGACAATAATTTATTGACCGAAGTTCAAGGGAAGGAATTCATTGTAGGTTTAGGATACCGTTTCAAGGATGTTATTTTCTCATCGAAATTAGCGGATAACCCAACGGGAATTATCAAAAGCGACATCAATGTAAAAGTTGATTTCTCATATAGAAACAATAAGACAATAGTACGTTACTTAGATTATGATAACAATCAATTAGGCGGAGGGCAAAATATCTGGTCAGCAAAGTTAACAGCGGATTACTCGTTTAGCAAAAACCTGACGGCGATTTTCTTCTATGATCATTCGTTCTCAAAACCAGTGATTTCCACATCATTCCCATTAACGAATATCAGAGCGGGCTTTACCATGAGATATAATTTTGGAAACTAACAAGTATTTTTCAATAATAATTTCAATATCAAATAGTATCTTTACGTCCTAAATTTAATATCAAATGAATATACCAAGCAATTTAAAGTATACTAAAGACCACGAATGGGTTTTAATTGAAGGCGATGTAGCAACTGTGGGCATCACCGATTTTGCACAAAAAGAATTGGGCGACATTGTTTATGTTGAAGTAGAAACTTTAGACCAAACCTTAGACAAAGACGAGGTTTTCGGGACTGTTGAAGCAGTGAAAACTGTTTCTGATTTATTCTTGCCATTGTCCGGAGAGATTATCGAATTTAATGACGAATTGGAAAGGAATCCGGAAGATGTAAATTCAGATCCTTACGGAAAAGGCTGGATGGTGAAAATCAAAATTTCCAACACTGATGAAATAGAAGAATTACTTTCGAGTGATGCTTACAAACAACTCATTGGTGCTTAAAAAAGCGTTGTTCGGTTTAGCCATTGGCTGGACGTCTTTAATTGCTGTTTTATGCTTAGTAAGGTTCAATGATTTGCCCTCGTTAGGAGTTTCCGGAGCCGACAAATATGTTCATTTTACGCTTCACTTTGTGTTCACAATACTTTGGGGATTATATTCTTTTAAACAGCAAAACGAAATAGCACTTAATAAAATTGCAATCATTTTTCTTTTTTCATTTTGTTATGGAATACTGATTGAAATTTTGCAGGAAACACTTACTGCAACACGTCACGCAGATATTTTTGACGTAATCGCAAATACTACAGGAGCAACAATGGCTTTAGTATTATTTGTTTTAATTAAAAAGCGAAAACAACAAACAGCCAGATAATAAAGATTGTCCCGATTTACATCGGGATTTTTTTTACTTTTATCCCGTGAATACAAAAACACTATCTTGAATCGATATATTTAGAGACAATGAAGAAAATAGTACCATTTTTAATTCTTTTCTTGACAAATGCAATTTTTGCACAAGTAACTCAGAGAGCATCCGAAAAATTTCCTGTTTTTCCATCCTGCGAAAACTTACAGTTCCAGGCTTTAGAAACCTGCTTTTACAATCAGGTGCAGGATTTTGTATACAATAATTTCAAAGTGCCCGAAAATCTGAAACAGAATAATTTCAAAGGAAATGTGATTGTTCTTTTTGAAGTTGATGATACCGGAAAATTCAAAGTGCAATATGTTGATGCTGTCGATGAAGCATTAGTGGCTGAAAGTAAAAGGGTTTTTGCCCAAATGCCAAAAATAACTCCGGCGACCTATAATGGAAATCCAACTTACGCAAAATACACTATCAAAATTGCTATTCCTTTGCAAAGTGTTGCGGAATTACAGGCGCAGAAAGAAGCTGATGCGTTGGCGGAAAAAGCCTCAAATGTTTACAAGCCAAATAACAAACAACTTACCGAATTAGATAGTATCAAATATAAAAAATTTGAAAATCCACAGTTTGAAAGCCATATCAATATTCCGTTTTCGCATAGCTATTATGCACACTTTGATGGCGATATGAATAAAGTTGGCGCCAATAACCATACCGGGTCAAAACCTTTTTCGTATGCAGATGTTTCCAAGTATTATAATCTTAAGGAAGAAAATCAAAAGTTGTCGAGAGGCTCAAACGAATGGTTTGGCAGAAAACTTTGGAATGAAAATTTGGTTGAAATTCAAGGCGAGGATTACTGGTTTACGCTTAATCCAATTTTTGATGTCCAATTTGGGAAAAGCGATCCAAGCGTCGCTTCCTATACTTACATAAACACCAGAGGAATTCAGTTTAATGGTGGTTTGGGAAAAGAATTAAATTTTACGACAACCATTTATGAAAGTCAGGGAAGATTTGCAGATTATTTTAACGCTTACGCAGAATCGATAAAACCGGATGGCGGAAATCCTGCTATTATTCCAGGAATAGGAATCGCAAAGCAGTTCAAATCTGATGCTTATGATTTTCCAATGGCGGAAGCCAATTTGTCTTATACGCCAAGTAAATTCATCAATTTAAATTTGGGTTACGGAAAGAATTTTATCGGTGATGGCTATCGTTCCTTATTGTTGGGTGATGGCGCGAGTCCATATCCTTATTTTAAACTCAACACGACTTTCTGGAAAATAAAATATACTAATATTTATACCTGGCTTAAAGATGTCCGTAGCGAAGTTACCGAAGATAGAACCTATGCAACCAAGTTTGCAGCCAGCCATTACCTGAGTTTGAATATTACGAACCGTTGGAATATTGGTTTGTTTGAATCGGTAGTTTGGACGAGCAAAAACAATCGTGGTTTCGACATGAGTTTTGTAAACCCAATTATATTTTACCGTACGGTTGAGTTTGCTTCTTCGGCACGAAGCGGAAATGCGCTGTTGGGTTTGACGACTAAAGTAAAATATAATAACCAGATCAATTTTTACGGACAGTTTTTGTTGGATGAGTTTTCGCTTTCGGATATGAAAGCGGGAAATAAAAGCTGGAAAAATAAATTCGGTTACCAATTGGGAGCCAAATATTACAACGCATTCAACATCAAAAATTTATTATTGCAGTTGGAATACAACCATGTGCGGCCTTATGTGTATGCACACTTGGAACCTATTACCAATTACGGACACAATAACCAGAGTTTGGGGCATCAATGGGGCGGAAATTTCAAGGAATTCATTGCCATTGCCCGTTATCATAAAGGAAGGTATTTTGCGGATGCCAAAGTTACTTTTGGGGAACGTGGCCTGGATTTTAATGACGGCATCGATAACTTTAATTACGGAAGCAATATCTATCTAAGCTATAACGATAACAGACCTAACGATACTGGTGTAAATATCGGGCAAGGAAACAAAACCAGCATTTTTATAGCCGATTTACAAGCGGGTTATTTGGTAAATCCTTCAACGAATATGAAACTGTTTGCCAGTTTTATTTACCGTGGCTTTAATCCGGCTACCGAAACTGCAACCGCTCTTAAAGAAAGTACCACTTGGTTCTCGATTGGATTAAGATGCGATATTTTTAACTGGTATTTTGATTATTAGGATTTTGTTGGCATAAACCAACGATAAGACTAAAGGAAACAAAACGTCCAAATTAGCCCCGATAATTTGATATTAAGAGGAGGACTGCCAGTGGCAGTCAGGTATTTTTTATTTAGCTTAAAAAAGTGAAACGTGAATTCTAGCCCCGATAGGAGTGAAAATCCTTTTTGCGTTAGCTAAAAGATTGCAACGGATAGCGGGAAGATGGTTGAAAAGAAAGAAAAACGTCTGCTCCTGATAATCATAAAAATTGCAAAATATATCCTCACTATTTTTTTGTCAAATCGTTTTGTATAAAGTACCTTTGCGCCAGTTTTAAAACTACGGATGAACGCGACCGCTAACACATTTTCCTTCAAAAAAATTGCAATTGATTTCAAAGAAATCACCAAAGCAGGTTTAGCTGTCAGCGTGGTTTTTTCTTCTATTGCCGGTTATTTGCTTGGCGTTCTGGATTTTCATGATTTAAAATTCACCACGCTGGCGATGCTGGCAATTGGCGGCTATTGCATGGTTGGCGCTTCGAATGCTTTTAATCAAGTCATAGAAAAAGACCTTGATGCCTTAATGGACAGAACCAAAAACCGTCCGGTTGCTTCGGGGCGAATGTCTCCAAATCACGCACTTTTTGTGGCAAGTTTATTGACTATTATTGGTTTGATTCTACTGTACTTAATCAACCCAAAATCGGCCATGTTTGGAGCGATTTCGATTTTTTTATATACTAGCGTTTATACACCTTTAAAGCAATACACACCGCTTTCGGTTTTTGTAGGCGCATTTCCTGGCGCAATTCCATTTATGTTGGGTTGGGTTGCGGCAACAAATGATTTTGGTATTGAGGCCGGGACACTTTTCCTGATACAATTTTTTTGGCAGTTTCCGCATTTTTGGGCGATTGGCTGGTTCTTGTATGAAGACTATGAAAAAGCCGGATTCTTTATGTTGCCTACTGGGAAAAAAGACACATCAACGGCGTTGCAAACCATCTTGTACAGCATTTGGTTATTGGTAGCCTCGATGTTGCCTTGTTTGGGTTACACCGGAAGATTGTACTTAACGCCAATTGCTGCAGGCGTTGTATTTTTGCTTGGTCTTTGGATGATTTTTTATGCTGTGAAATTGTACCAGCTAAGAACTGCAAAAGCAGCCCGTACATTAATGCTGGTAAGTGTTTCTTATATATCTTTGCTGCAATTGGTTTATATTATTGATAAATTTTTAAGATAGTTAACTTATGACAATGACTGCCCAGGAACATAAAGAAAGAGAAGCCAGATCAGCAAAACTGTTGCTGTTGTTTGCAATGGGAAGCATGACGATGATGTTTGCCGGAATAGTGAGTGCATTTGTAGTCAGTAAATCACGCGAAGACTGGATGAAGGATTTCCATTTGCCAAACGCGTTTTACTTTAGCACACTCGCAATTGTCTTGTGCAGCCTTACTTTTCACTTAGCAAAAAAGGCAATCCAAAAAGACAACAGGCAGGCGACGACAAGTTTACTTTTGCTAACTTTAGCGTTGGGGATTTCGTTTGTGTTTTTTCAATTCAAAGGTTTCGGACAGCTTATGGATAGTGGCTATTTTTTCACTGGTCCTGAGAGCAATATCGCCACTACTTTTCTGTACGTAATTGCAACGGTTCACCTGGCGCATCTTGCCGGAGGGTTAATTTGCCTTTTAATCATAATTTATAATCATTTTAAACAAAAATACAATTCAGGTCAAACACTTGGAATTGAGCTAGGTGCAATCTACTGGCACTTTCTTGATTTCTTATGGATTTGTTTGTTTTTGTTTTTATATTTCTTTAAATAAGAAAAAAAATCTAAATTTGGGAACTTTTTAACTTATAACTTTTATGGGAGCTAACGATACTTCTGGAAATACTGAAAACGTTTGGGGCGGCGGAAATGAGCCGATGGGCGCAAGTTATGGCAAATTAATGATGTGGTTTTTTATCGTATCAGATGCCTTGACTTTTACCGGTTTTCTTGCTGCTTACGGTTTTTCAAGATTTAAATTCATTAATAACTGGCCTATTGCCGATGAAGTGTTTACCCACTTCCCGTTCATGCATGGTGTAGAAGCACCGATGTACTATGTGGCTTTAATGACATTTATCCTGATCTTCTCTTCTGTAACGATGGTATTGGCGGTTGACGCCGGGCATCATATGAAACAAAGAAAAGTAGCTTTCTATATGCTGTTAACAATTCTTGGAGGTTTAATATTCGTGGGTTCACAGGCTTGGGAATGGAAAAACTTTATCAAAGGTGAATATGGCGCTATTGAAACCAAAGGCGGAAGCATTATCCAATTCGTAGATAAAGAAGGAGAAAGAGTTAAGTTGGCGGATTTCGCCGTGCACCTTCCTGGTCAAAAAGAAGCGTTGACAAGAGACAAAGGAACATGGTTTGTGAAGGATGAAGAGGCTGTGACAAGCTATTCTGTTGCAGAAGTGCAGGCAGGATTCAAAGCACATCCTGAATTGTTAGTCAGAACGGAAAAAATTTATAGAGATACAGCTGAAGATAAAGCCAACAAGAAACTTCAACCAGGTTTGAACCATAACAAGCACAGGGAAATCCTAACAAGGGCAGAATCTGAAATTATGGTAGCTAATGGTGCTATTGTTGTAGAAGGAGCAAACCTAAAACACAACGAATACGGAAGCAAATTATTTGCGGATTTCTTCTTCTTTATTACAGGTTTCCACGGTTTCCACGTATTCTCGGGAGTTGTTATTAATTTCATTATTTTCTTAAACGTTGTTTTAGGAACGTATGAAAAAAGAAGAACCTATGAAATGGTAGAGAAAGTTGGACTTTACTGGCACTTTGTCGATTTGGTTTGGGTATTTGTATTTACATTCTTCTACTTAGTTTAATTTTTTTATAAAATTTATATTATGTCACACGACCACGCACACGAACACGTATCAAATACAAAAAGAATCTGGATGGTTTTCGCGCTTTTGTCTGTAGTAACTACAGTTGAGGTGTATTTAGGGATTACAAGACCGGATTTTCTATACTTGAATAACTTTATCAGCATGAATTTGCTGAACTGGGTTTTCATTATCCTTACCCTTTATAAAGCATACTATATTGTTTGGGCTTTCATGCACATGGAAGGTGAGAGAAGCAGCCTGCGTTGGTCGGTTGTTGCCACCGTAATCTTCCTTGCTTTATATTTATTATTCATCCTTTTGGTTGAAGCTGATTATATCTTTGAAATTTTTGAAAGCGGCACTATAAAGTGGAATTTTTAATACTATATTAATTCAAAAAAAGTCCCGTCTATTCTATTGAAACAGACGGGATTTTTTTATTTTTGCATATCCGTTTTTCACAAAACAAATGAAAAAAAATATTGTCCTTTTTATACTGTTCATTTTACCCATAGTTGCCTATCTTTTCTTTGCTTCAGGTGTAAATAGTTTTATTTCCTTACCAACCATCACCAAAAATATTCCTGAAGTTAATACATGGAAAACACTGGATGACAAACCGGTTGTTTTAACCAATAAAATTACCATACTTGGCTTTATCGGAAGTGATGTTATGAAGCACAAAGGGAATTTCTTTAACCTTTATGAAATCATCTACGATAAATATAAGGATTTCAAGGATTTTCAGGTAGTTATGGTATTGCCTGACGGAACGCAAAACCAGGTTGAGAAATTGTTGAAATTAGACATAAAGAAATTGGGCACACACAAAGGATGGAATTTTGTTTTTGCTTCACCAGATGAAATAACCAATTTCTATAATAAACTTCAATTGGTCGGAAAGCTCGACAATACATTGGCAACACCGAACGTTTTTATCATCGACAAAAAGAGAAACCTGAGAGGCAGAAAAGGCGAAGACCAAAAAGGAACACCCGAATATAAAGAAGGATACAATACCATTTTTGTCTCAGAGCTTTATAATAAGATGATGGACGATATGAAAATCATAATTTATGAATATCGCGCGGCACTGAAAAAAAACAATAATGCTACAAGAAAAATTTAGATTTTTATTAAATGAAAAATAAATCATACATAGGATTATCGTTTGTAGTTTTGGTTTTCGGAATCATTTTTATTCCAAAAATTATCAGCAGGATAAAAAGCGGCACCGTAGTTCAGGGCGATAGGCTCGATGCGGTTTCCAACCATAAAAATGGAGAAACAGGTTTGTACAAAGTTGGCCCGGCTCCAAAATTTGAATTAACCAATCAAAATGGGGTAAAAATCAGCAACAAGACATATTCAGGGAAAGTGTACCTTGTAGAGTTTTTCTTCTCAACCTGTCCTTCGATTTGCCCTATTATGAATAAAAATATGGTAGATATCCAAAATGAGTTTTTTGGAAATCCAAATTTCGGAATTGCATCAATTTCTATTGATCCGGAACACGATACATCAGCAGTCTTGAAAGAGCATGCAAAAACTCTCGGTGTCAAATCTTCCAATTGGCATTTGCTGACCGGCGACAAAGACTATATTTTTAGTATCGCCAATAAAGGATTTAACCTCTATGCCGGTGAAAATAAAAACGTCGCAGGTGGATTTGAGCATTCCGGGCTTTTTGCTCTGGTAGATAATAAAGGAAACATCCGTTGCAGAAAAGATGATTTTGGCAATCCGATTTTGTATTATGACGGTTTAGACAAAAAAGGGGTAAAAGCAGTTACAGAAGATATAAAAAAACTTTTAAATGAATAAATCAGATAACAAATCACTCGAGCAGCGATTTAGATTTCCAATAGTTCTCGTTTCTATATTAATTCCGGTCGTCGTAGCTGTTTTATTTACAGTGAAGTTAAAGGATTTTGGCATACAAGTGGAGCCACTTTCATTTTTACCGCCAATATATGCTTCAATAAATGGACTCACAGCCTTACTTTTAATAATGGGTGTGATTGCGATAAAAAACGGAAACCAAAAAGTGCATGAGCGATTTATGACCACCGCGATTGCCTGTTCTATAGTCTTTTTGGTAATGTATGTGGCCTATCATATGACTGCAGATTCAGTGGTTTATGGTGATGTAGACGGAAACAAAATTTTAGATGCCACAGAAAAGACATATGCAGGTTCAATGCGATCGGTTTATTTATTTATTTTGCTTAGCCATATTGCATTGTCGATAATAATTATCCCAATGGTTTTGATTACCTATGTCAGAGCATTGGCGGTAAGGTTTGATAAGCATAGAAAAATAGCTAAAATTACCTTTCCATTATGGTTGTATGTAGCTGTTACCGGAGTTGTAGTGTATTTAATGATTTCGCCTTATTATGCAAACTAAAGGGAAAAGTAACAAGGGAAAAGGGATAAGTGTTAAGCTTTTGTTTTTGGCTTATGCCTTATGCCTTATGCCTTACGCCTCTTTCTCACAATGCGCCATGTGCCGTGCCGCGTTAGAAAGCGAAGGCAATAAAACTAAAGTAGAAGCAGTAAATGATGGCATTGTATTCCTGATGGCTGTTCCTTATATGATTGTGGCCGCGATCGGTTTAGCGATTTACAAGATGTATTACAAGAAATCAGCTTCTAAAAAAGAAAAACTGCCAGCTAAAAACTGAACACTGAACACTTTCTTTAGTCCATTCCGTCAATCTTCACATTCATTTTTCCGGTAGTTGTTATAAATGCAATGATGGCTTTATCAGTTACTTCTACTTTTTCAAAATCAAAATCATTCATGGTTCCGTTAACGAAAACACCTTTCATTGGAGAGTAATTATTCAGATAAGGCAGTAAACTCTTTTTGCCTTCTTCCAAATTTTCCTTTATGGAATAACGGCAGTTTTCCTGGATTTTTTTCAAAATAACGCCTTGCAATAACCAGTTGGCGGTTCTTGTCAATAATCCTTTGGTATTTAATACATAGTCCATCTGATCAAAATAAATCTCTTTGGTCACGGCATTATAATTTGGACTTCCGGAAAGATAAATCGTTCCATTGATACTTCCGGTCATATCAAGTGCCACAATAATCTTGCTGTCCTTTTGCCAAAGCGCTACATTCTGAACCACAATTTTCCTACTGCCCGCGGCAAATTCTTTTCCTTTAAAATTGGCGGAAATAATTCTCGAAGCGCTTTCGTAGGTTGAAATTGCAGCAATGTTTGCAGTCAGTTTTTCGGGGATTTTAGCCACTGCCTTAAACAGAATCGCATTTCTGTCAAAGCTGTTTTTTGGTTTTAAGCCGACCATGGTTTGCATATTACATTTTAATCCCAAATCCATCTTGATTTGATTTTTTCCTAAAACCGCATCGGTAACATAAACCTCTATCGGAATAAGCTTGAACCAGGATTGGTACTGTTCACTGGTTATAAATGGCGTACTCATTTTTTCTAATACATCAAGCACATAAGGCTTAAAATCGCAGGAATTCTCAATGGCTTCATCAATTTTTTTTGCAATTTTTGATTTGAAAATAGAAAGCGTCGGATTGATAATATACGTTATCGGAACATTTTTTCCGGCGACCAATATCGATGGGCTTTCCGACCATTCAAAATCAGAAATTTTAGATGTTGTCGACATTTTCCAGTTAGATAATTTTACATCGCTGATTAACGTAATCGTTCCATTTAAATTAATTTCCCGAGTATCGTTCAAGCCCATGAAGTCTGTTCCATATTTGAATCGGGACCAGATTTTCAAAGGCAATATGGTTTGGATTTTACCATTTTTCTCAATCAAACGAATAGGCGCCGTTTTGGTAATTTTCATTTCAGTTTTATCATCTTCCAAATTGGAATCGTCATAAATTTGACCGCTCAGCGTTTTGTTCAATTGATTTTCTATTTCCTTTAAGGAAATTTCCAAAGGCATATTAACAAACGAGGTTTTGGTATTGTAAACCATCGGAGTATCATCCGAAGGAAGTGGTTTTAAGGCATCAATTTTTTGGGTAGTAGAACAACCATTAAAAATTAGGGAAAGAAATAGGATAGAAAGTGTTACTTTTATTCTCGACATGACAGCAAATATTTTTTGGCAAAAATAAAAGTAAAATGTCTAATATGTTGTAACATTATCAAAAAAGACAAGTCTAAGTTTGTGTGTTATTAAATAAGCAATCAAAAGACAAAAATTATATCTTTGTTTATTAGAAAATTTGAGGGTTATAAACCCGTGTTACTATGAAAAACAATATACAGGCATTTAGACTAATTTTTATTCTTCTTTTAGGATTTACTTCCGCCGCCCAGCAAAAAAAATGGACCATTCAGGAATGCGTTGAATACGCATTGAAAAACAACATCTCCGTCAAAAATTCAGAATTGGATATAAAATTGGCGAACATTGATAAATCCTTAGCGGTTGGACTTTTTCTTCCTAATTTAAATAGTACGTTTTCCCATTCCTGGAGTATCGGTGCTAATACGAATCCAGTTACCAATGTAAGGGAAAATCAAACAACACAATACACACAGGTTGGTTTAAGTTCCAGCGTTACTCTTTATAATGGTTTACAGAATCAAAATCGTCTTCGCAGGGCAAAAATGTCGCAATTGGCGTCGCAATACCAATTGACGAAAATGCAGGATGACATTTCATTGTATGTTGCCAATGCTTATCTGGAAATACTTTTTAATAAGGAAAATTTAAAAGTACAGCAAAATCAATTAGCTAATGACGAAAAACAAATGAATCGTACGCAGGAAATGGTTAATGCTGGATCTATCCCAAAAGGAGATTTATTGGATATGAAAGCGACAATAGCTTCCGATAATCAAAAAGTGGTTGCGGCCGAGAATGCTCTACTTATTTCACGTTTAAGTTTAGCTCAATTGCTTGCTTTAGATGATTTTGAAAATTTTGATATTGCCGATGTTGACATTGAAGCAAAGGAAAGTCCGGTAATGTCTGAAACTCCGGAAACTATTGTTGAAAAAGCGAAGCAAGTCAGAGTCGAAATTAAAATAGCACAAACTAATTTAGACATTGCACAAAGAGATATTAAAATAGCACGAGGCGCATTGCATCCAAGTTTAAATTTTGGCTATAATTTCGGAACAAATGCGAGTTATTCAGATAGAATCGTTGGAGTTGATGGATTCGGAAATCCAATAGTGGCAAGACCATTGCCTGTTTTTGACCAATTTAGCAATAACAAAGGACACAACTTTGGACTCCAACTGAGCGTTCCAATACTAAACGGGCTTTCTGCTAAAAATAATCTGGAACGCTATAAAGTAATCTATGAAAAAACTAAAAACGCCTTCGATCAGGCGAATATCGATTTGGAAACGAATGTTTATAAAGCAATTACAGATGCGAAAGGTGCTTTGAAAACTTATGAGTCTGCTCTTTCTACGTTAGAGGCAAGACAGCAAGCCTTTGATTATGCCAAAGAAAAATATGCTGTCGGGCTAATGAATGCTTTTGATTTTAATCAGTCACAAACTATATATGTCGCTTCACAATCGGATGTTATTCGTGCGAAATACGATTATATTTTTAAAATGAAAGTAGTAGAATTATACTTTGGAATCCCAATCATTCAAAAACAATAAATCATGTCAAAAAAGAAAATTTATATACTAGCTGGAGTTGTTATCGCATTAATTATAGTGCTTGTTGTCTTGAAGTCAGAAGGAATAATTGGCGGTAATGATGATTCAAAACAAGTAGAAACTGCTAAGGTTGATGAAATAACGATTGTAGAAACGGTTTCAGCAACCGGAAAAATCCAACCGGAAATTGAAGTAAAAATATCTTCAGAAGTTTCGGGGGAAATTATTGCTCTGCCTGTTAAAGAAGGGCAAGTGGTAAAAAAAGGAGATTTATTGGTTAAGATAAACCCCGATTTATATACTTCAGGGTATAACAGGACTATTTCTAATTTATCAGGGTCAAAAGCAGGGTTAAGCCAGGCTGATGCTACATTCAGAGAAGCAAAGGCAAGTTACGACAGAAGCAAAACTCTGTACGATAAAGGCATTATTTCAAAATCAGACTGGGACAAAGCAGTGGCAACTTTCGAAGGTGCAAAAGCCAATAAAGAATCGGCGTATTACAATGTGCAGAGTGCGAATGCTACAGTAAGAGAAGCAAAAGACAACCTTGGAAGAACCACTATTTACGCTCCGGCAGACGGAACCATTTCTTCACTTGGAGTGGAGTTGGGCGAACGAGTTTTAGGAACCCAGCAAATGACGGGAACTGAAATCCTTCGCGTTGCCAACCTTAATAATATGGAAGTGGAAGTGGATGTTAACGAAAATGATATTGTAAAAATCAGCATTGGCGACAGCACCAAAATTCAGGTGGATGCTTATTTAAAAAAGGAATTTAAAGGTATAGTTACTAGTATTTCCAATTCGGCAAGCGCCGCAACAACAGCGGACCAAGTGACAAATTTTAAAGTAAAAGTCAGAATTTTAAAAGAGTCATATCAGGATTTATTGGAAGGAAAACCGACAACTTATTCGCCGTTCAGACCGGGAATGACAGCGACGGTTGATATTATTACTAAGAGAAAAGAGAACGTTATTGGCGTTCCGATTAGTGCTGTTGTTATAAAAACGGATACTGCAGCCACAAAGAAATATGAAGTAAAAGACGAAGGCGAAGACAAAAAAGTTAAGGCAAAAAACGACAAGAAATTCGAATGCGTTTTTGTAAAAGATGGAAACAAAGCCAAAATAAGGATTGTAAAAACCGGAATTCAGGATGATACCAACATTGAAGTTACCTCTGGTTTAAAGAAAGGCGATGTTGTTATTGTTGGACCTTATACAATGGTTACCAAAGACCTGAACTCGGGTGATAAAGTTACTTTGGCGAAAGATTCTGATAAAGAGAAAGAGAAAAAGTAAACACTACATAAACCTTGATTTACATTCTAAATATAGAAACGGCAACCAAAAATTGCTCTGTTTCTTTGGCTAAAAATGGGAAAACTGTTTTGTGCAGAGAAATAGCGGATCAAGGATATTCCCATGCGGAAAAACTACATGTTTTTATTGAAGAAATTTTGAAGGAAACGGGCATAAGCGTCCGTGATTTAAAAGCCATAGCAGTGAGCAAAGGCCCAGGATCTTATACCGGTTTGCGCATTGGTGTTTCCACTGCAAAAGGTTTGTGTTATGCGCTTGGAATTCCGTTGATTTCGGTTGATACCTTAAAGGTTTTAGCCAAACAAGTTGTTGTTGAAAATGGTTTAATTGTTCCGATGCTGGATGCGCGAAGAATGGAAGTTTACAGCGCCGTTTTTGATAATAATCATGCGAAAATAATGGAAGTGCAGGCTGAAATCCTTACTGAAGAAAGCTATGCCGAAATGACCGAACCGGTTTATTTTATTGGCGATTGCCAAGAAAAATGCCAAACGGTTTTAGTAAAAGATAATTTTCATTTCCTTCCCGAAATTATTTTTCCTTCTGCAAATGAAATGAGCTCTTTGAGCTATGAAAAGTTTGTCAAAAACGAATTCGAAGATGTGGCGTATTTTGAGCCTTTTTATCTGAAGGATTTTTTGATTGCAAAGCCAAAGTAAATTATTTCTTCGGAACTTCTTTTGCTAAAGATTGACTTGCAATTCCTGCGGCGTCTAACGCTTCTTTGCATTCTTCTAAAACATCCGAAGACATATCACCAAAATCAGCGTTTTTTGACCATGGACGGATAGCTAACTGAATGGCTGTATCTGTCAGCATATTTACCACTACCGTTGGTGGCGGAGTTTTCAATACTTTCGGATGGCTTTCCAAAACCTGCATCACAATATCCTTAGCTGTTTTAATATTGGTATTATAAGAAATATTAAAAAGTAAGTTGGCCCTTCTGTTTTTTCCTAAAGAAAAATTCGTGATAACACCATTAGATAAAATTCCGTTGGGGATAAAAATAGTCTGGTTGTTCCCGGTAATTAATTTGGTCACAAAAATCTGTATTTCACTCACTGTTCCGGCGACGTTTTGTGCTTCTATCGAATCGCCAACCCGAAATGGCTTGAACAGAATAATCAGAACGCCGCCAGCCAAATTGGAAAGTGAACCCTGCAACGACAAACCAACAGCCAAACCCATTGCGCCAAGTATTGCAACAAAAGATGAAGTTTCTATTCCGAGTTTGGAAATAAAGGTTACAAAAAGCAAAAACCGCAATGTCCAAAGCAAACTGTCCGCTAAAAACGTAGATAAGGTTGGATCTAATTCACGCTTGACCATAATTCTTCTTACCAAACGATTGATAAGCCGAACAGCATACAGACCGATAAAAAGGATTACCAAAGCCGTAATCAGCTTAGGTGAATAATCAACCAATAGACGAATAAACTGGTCGATATATTCCGTGAAGGAATGAATATAATGAAGTTCTTTTTTTTCCATTGAAATGATAAAAAAATCCCGACGAATCGGGATAAATATTAATGCAAAAATAATAATTTTATAGGTTAATCGGCATCTTCTTCAACGCGATTTTCGACATTTTTAACGGGTTCATCAGCATTTTCAGAAGCATTTTCGGTAAATGAACTTACTTTTTCTTTAACAGTATCTACCGTATTATGAGCAAAGTCCTCGGCTTTTTCAGCATATTCGGCTGCTTTTTCTTTTACAGTTTCCGCGAAATTATCAATTGCTTCTTTCGCTTGCGGAAACTTTTCTTCTATTTTGTCCTTTGTAGCATCAATGAAATCTTCCACTTTATCTACTAAAGGCGCAGCTGCATCCTTTGCTTTTTCAATGGTGGTATGTGCTAAATCTTCCGTTTTGTCTGCCAATCCACTTGCAGAATCTTTGGCTCCGCCAAACAAATTCTTAAAAAAATTTCCTAATCCCATGGTTGTTGTTTTAATTGGTTACTACTAACAATATTACGATTTTTTTTCTAAGTTTTTGCTGTAATCAGCTTTATAATTTCTTCAAAATCAGCCGTTGGAATATCACAAGTTTTGTTTTGGCATAAATAAAATAAGGTTTCTTTTTCATTAAAACGATTTTCCAAAAATGGAAGATTTGAAACTGTGGAAGTTCCGGCGATTATAATATTAGGTAAATAGTTTTTATTTATTTTTTCTAAATAGTCTAAAGGATTCTCTCCACAAACTGCCAATTCCTTATTTTGTTCCGAGAAATTCAAGAGCACATTTAGCCAATTCGAAAAAGCCGAAGGATAAGTAACTGTTGGAATTATATTCTGAACCATTTGACGACATATTTTTTCATAATAAGCATTATTAAAATAAATGCTCAATCTGAATAACGAATCCGCCATAACCGAATTTGAAGCCGGAATCACATTATCTTCCACCTCGAAATGATTTGTTATTAATGCCTCATCCTGATGTGAAGTGAAAGAGAAAAATTGAGCGGTTGCATCATAGAAATTATCAAAAGTATAATCGGTCAATTGCTTTGCATTTTGCAGCCATTTTTCATCAAAAGTGACTTCGTATAAAGAAATAAAAGCCTGGATGACATGCGCATAGTCTTCCAGGAAACCATTTATAGTTGCTTTTCCGTCTTTGAAGCTGTGTTTCAGATTGCCTTCCGGAAGCCAAATATTTTTTATAATAAAATCCGCATTCTGCAGAGCGATTTTCAAATATTTTTGATTGCCCAAAGCCTTATACGATTCCACAAATCCTTTAAGCATAATGGCATTCCAGGATGTCAGGCATTTATCATCGAGCCTTGGTTTGCTTCGTTTTTCTCTTTCAACGTAAAGAATCTGTTCCCAGGATTCTTTCTTTTGTTCCAAAATTTCCACAGCGATATTTTGTTGTTTTGCAATTTTTTCCAAAGATTGGTTTTGGATTAAAACATAATTCTGATGTTCCCAAAATCCGAAATCATTGATATTAAAAATTACCGAAAACAATTCGAAATCCTCCCGAAGCAGTTCTTGTAATTCTGTCTTTGTCCAAACATAAAAAGCACCTTCTTCGAGATGATTTTCTGCATTCAAACTATCAGCGTCAAGTGCAGAATAAAAGCTTCCATATTTTGTCAGCCATTCCTTTTCAACAAAGTTTAATGTTTTTTCAATGACTTCTTTATAGAGTCCATTGCCAGTCAGTTTATACGCATTGGCATAAAGCGAAACCAATTGGCCGTTGTCATAAAGCATTTTTTCAAAATGAGGCACATGCCATTTCATATCAACCGAATAACGCGAGAATCCACCGTCAAGCGTGTCAAACAATCCGCCATACGCCATTTTTGTTAAGGTGAGATTTACAAAATCCAATAGCGTTTGATTTTTGGTTTGATGCCCATAGCGCAACAGGAATTCATAATTGTTGGGCATCATGAATTTAGGAGCGCGAGCCATTCCGCCAAAATCCCAATCAAAGCTTTTTTGCCATTTGGAAACCAAAAATTCAAGGAATTCAAAATTGAAATTGGTTTCCGCATCGGATTTGGAAATAATGCTCAAAGATTGTAAACCGTCATTTAACTTTTCGGCGTAATCCAAAATGACTTCCGGTTTTTCGGTGTAAATTTCCTGTAGTCGCTCGAGTGAATTTATCCAGTCATTTTTTCTGAAATAGGTTCCGCCCCAAATCGGTCTGCCATCGGGCAACGTCACTACATTCATTGGCCACCCGCCGTGACCTGTCATAATCTGGACGGCTTTCATATAAACCGCATCAATATCGGGACGTTCCTCGCGGTCAATTTTGATGCTGATAAAATGGGCATTCATGGTTGCTGCGACTTCGTTGTCTTCAAAACTCTCATGTTCCATTACGTGACACCAATGACAGGCCGAATAGCCAATACTGATTATTATCAGTTTGTTTTCCTTTTTTGCCAAGGCCAAAGATTTGGTATTCCAGGCTTTCCAATGTACAGGATTGTTGGCGTGTTGGAGTAGGTATGGACTGGTTTCAAGTTGTAGTTCGTTCATTGCAGATTTTTTAGCCCCGATAGGAGCGGGCTACCATGTAGCGCGGATAGCGGGATTAGCTCTTAAAATTAAACAAAAAAGCGTCTCCGAAGAAACGCTTTGTCGATTATCCGTTGATAGCTTCGACTACAATATCTTTGTCGTTGAGCATGTCTTTTAGCATGTTTTCGATTCCGCTTTTTAGAGTGAAAGTTGAGGACGGACAACCGTTACAGGCGCCCTGAAGCACAACTTTTACGCGTTTTTCGGTTTCATCATATGAATCAAAAAGGATGTTGCCTCCATCGGCGGCAACGGCAGGTTTTACATATTCTTCGAGAATATTGATAATTTGTTGCGAAGTGGTGTCGAGATTTTCGAAGTTCTTGATTTGTTGTTTTTCCTGTTTCTCGTTGTTTGCAATTTGACTTTCATCGATTACGGTTCCGCCATTTTCGATGAATTGTTTGATGAATGTCCGCAGTTCCAGTGTAATTTCGTCCCAAGAAATGCTGTCGTATTTGGTAACCGAAATATAGTTTTCGGCTATGAAAATTTCTTTCACATAGTGGAATTTGAATAATTCCTGTGCCAATGGCGATGGTTTTGCTTCGTCTAAATTTTTGAATTCGGCAGCTGTTTTTGTCAATGCTTTATTGACCACAAATTTAAGTGAAGCCGGATTTGGCGTAGTTTCGCCATAAACAGAAATTGGTTGCTTTTTGGTCGGGTTATCATTTGGCAACACAATAACGCCTCCATCATTTACAAAATTTTCAATCTGTTCCGCAACGGCATCCTGAACATCCGTCCATTCGACTATACTGAATCGTTCGATGGCAATGAAATTTCCGGAGATATAAACTGTTTTTACAAAAGGAAGGTAAAACAGTTGTTGCGCCAAAGGAGAATTTTTTGCTTCATCGATATTTTTAAATTCAAAGTTCTCATTTTGAGTTATAAATTCCGGGAATTCAAATTTTAATATCGTTGGATTTTGAGTTTCTTTTACGCTGATTTTCATTGGGAGGGTGTATTTTTATGCAAATTTAACAAAGTTATTTTCTGTGAATACTTATATTTGGACAATTAAACAATTAATTAACATAATTGGCGTTTTTGAAGTTGAAAGCACTGGTTTAATTTGATATTGATGAAGAGAATTTTATTTTTATTTGTTACTATTCTTGCGGGATTGAATTCATTTTCTCAGGCGATTTCAGTCAATACGACTACCTATACCGTTCCGCAACTTGTTCAGGACGTTTTATTTGCTTCTGGCAGTACAAGTTCTTCGTGTGTTGGTGCGATTACCAATATTTCCTGGAGTACCGGTAGCAATGCAAGTGATGGAAGTAGTTTTGGCTCATCAAATGGAATTGGTTTTTTTCAAAATACAAATCCGGGATTTCCTTTAACTTCGGGAGTTATTCTTAGTACTGGAGATGCATTAGATGCTCCCGGACCAAACCTGACAATACAAGAGGCAGGAAATTGGCCTGGTGACGCAGATTTATTTAATTATATTGACGGATTGGGAATTGACCTAGGGCTGAATGATTATAATGACGCAACAATATTGGAATTTGATTTTACACCATTGACGACAAATATGAGTTTTGATTTTCTATTTGCGTCTGAAGAGTATGGATTTTATCAATGTGAATTCTCAGATTCATTTGCTTTTTTCCTGACAAATGTAACCACGGGATCTACCCCTGTAAATTTAGCTTTAGTTCCGAGCACTACAACTCCAATATCTGTAGTAACAATACGTGACAATGCTTATAATCCTGGTTGTCCATCGGTAAACCCCACGTATTTTGGTAATTATAACGATTCAACTACGGCAGTTGCAGCAGCGGCTGCGACAAACTTTAATGGTGAGACAGTTTTGATGACCGCTACTTCGGCAGTAATTCCAAATAATTTATATCACATTAAACTCGTAATTGCTGATCGAAATGATTATCGATTTGATTCCGCTGTGTTTTTAGGAGGAGGAAGTTTTAACATCGGAACTGCCGATTTAGTTGCAACAGGAACGGAATTTGGCGGAATCCACGATTTCACAATCGCGGATGATACTGCGATTTGTAGTTCAAAAACGATTACTGTACAAGCAGGAAGTGTTGTAATCCCGGGCGTAACTTATAGTTGGATGCAAGGTACAACTCCGGTTGGCACTAATTCTAACTCTTATACTGTTACACAAGCAGGAGTTTATACAGTTACTCTTACTTACCCAGGCGGTTGTCAGCAAACGGATTCAATGATTGTTGAATATATTCCTTCACTCAATCTTGGAACTCCAAATGATTTGACACAATGTAGCGCTCCTTTTAATTTAACGAGTAATACAGTCACTATTTTAAATGGATTACCAAACTCTATTTCTTTCCATCATACCCTAGCACAGGCCCAGCAATTGGCATCTCCAATTTCTAATCCAACTACATATAATGGTTTTGACGGAGAAATAATATACGCCGCAGTTGAAGATGACGCAACAGGCTGTATTTCTACCGTACAATTTACTTTACATATAGATCTCAGTTTATGTGTGCCTACACTTATTGCGGGCACACCGCCAGATTTGGTTCAATATGAAACGACGCCTGGTTCAGGAGTTTCCTTATTTAATTTTACTCCACAATCTACGATTATATATGGAGCAAATGCACCAACAGATTACACCATTACTTATTATTCTACTTTAGCTGATGCAAATGCCGGAACTAATGCAATAACGGATATAAATGCTTTTTCAAACACATCTAATCCTCAAACGATTTTTGCTGTATTATCTCAAAATAGCACACCTTCAAATTTTGTAATTGTAAGTTTTCAATTGATAGTTGTAGAATTGCCTGTAGTGTCTGTTTCCGCCTCACCAACTATTGTTTGTCCAGGAGGTTCGTCTACGATAACTTTTACAGGAACGCCAAATGCAATTATAGATTATACGGTTAATGGAGATCCTAGACAAATTCCTTTAAATAGTTCAGGAACTTATATTGAGATTACACCTCCATTAAACGTAATCACTACATACAATTTAGTAAATGCCACAATCACGACATTAGCAGGGACAGTGGTTCAACCTGAAGTTGGTTCAGCAACTGTAACAATCAGCTCATTACCACTGGCTACCATTTCGGGAACGACAACAGTCTGTAAAGACTCTGCAAGCCCAAATATTACTTTTACGGGAGCAAACGGGACAGCACCTTATACTTTTACCTATAGCACAGATGGGGGCACAACTCAGGTTACTACTCCGCCAAGTACCGGGAACACTTACACAATTCCGGTTTCTACTGCTACTGCCGCAGCATACACTTATACTTTAATGAGTGTCCAGAGTTCGGGCACTCCTGCCTGTTCACAAAACCAGTCAGGAACAGCGACTGTAACAATTAGGGTATTGCCGACAGCTACCATTTCAGGAACCACCACAGTCTGTAAAGATGCCACGAATCCGAATATTACCTTTACAGGAGCAAACGGAACAGCGCCTTATACTTTTACCTATAGTACAGATGGAGGCACGACTTTGATTACCACTCCGACGAGTACAGGAAATATCTATACGCTTCCGGTTTCAACAGCCTCATCAGGAGCAATTACCTATACTTTGATCAGTGTCCTGAGTTCCGGTACACCAGCCTGTTCCCAAAATCAATCAGGAACAGCAACGGTAACGGTAAAAGCATTACCAACCGCAACAATCTCAGGAACTACAGCGGTATGTCTGAATGCAGCAAGCCCTAACATTACCTTTACGGGAGCAAACGGAA
>JAZKCP010000103.1:0-3962 GCA_040388035.1 Bacteroidota bacterium
TAGTAGTTAGACCAATGAAAAGCTTTCCACTTTATTGTGGATGGCTTTTTTGCTTATATACCATTCCCAATAGTTTTTTACTTAATTTAGCAAAAAGATTAAAGATGAAGAAAATTGCATTATTACTGGTCATTCTTTTAGGTTATATTTCAAATGCTCAGGTAACTTTAAGAGTAACTTCCATACCAAATAACACACCGGTTGGAGCCAATATTTACTTAATTGGAAGCATCAACGGCTGGGACGCAGCCAGTACACAATATCTTTTACAACCTGACGGATTAGGCGCAAGACAAGTGGTTATTCCTGAAAGCACGGGAAGCGTTCAATACAAATTCAACAGAGGCGGAAGCTGGTCCACAGTCGAAGGAAATGCTTCTGGCGGTTTTTTACCGGATCGATCATTTACTTTTACAGGAAGCCCGCAAACCATTAATCTAACAATACAGTCTTGGGAAGACATTTCGGGTTCAGGAAGTTCGAGCACGGCGGCAGCTAATGTGCAGATTTTGAACAATGCTTTCTTTATGCCACAATTGAGCAGGTACAGAAAAGTATGGATTTACTTACCACCGGATTATTATACAACATCTAAAACCTATCCTGTTCTGTATATGCAGGACGGGCAAAACCTGTTTGACAATGCTACTTCCTTTTCGGGAGAATGGCAAATAGACGAATCCTTAAACACTTTACATTCACAAGGAAATTACGGAGCAATCGTAGTCGGAATTGACAATGGCGGTGGAGAACGGCTGAATGAATATTCGCCATGGATAAATGCTACTTACGGTGGCGGACAAGGTGATTTATATATGCAATTTGTTGGAGAGACGTTAAAACCTTTTATCGATTCTAATTTTAGAACCAAACCACAATCTCAATATAATGCATTAATCGGAAGCTCAATGGGAGCATTGATTTCCACTTATGGTACAGTAAAATATCCTAACCTTTTTTCTAAAGTTGGTGTTTTTAGCCCGGCGTTTTGGTTTGCCCGTACACAGTTAAATAATTATATCACCAGTACCACAAACGATGTATCGAATCTTCGATTGTATTTTGTTTGTGGACAAAATGAAGATACCGATATGGTTCCGGATATGACAACAGTAAAGAATAATCTCGTGAGCAAAGGAGTTCTCAATGCAAATACGCTCACAAAAGTTGATAATTACGGAACGCATACAGAAAGCTACTGGCGAGGCGAGTTTTCAGCTGCTTATCTTTGGTTGTTCCAAAACGAAACATTAAACAATCCTGTCGCAGAAGCACCCAAATTTGAAATTTTTCAAATGAATTCCGGCCAAATTTATTGTTCCGGTTTGCAGCATGATTTGGACATTGAAGTGTATTCCATTCATGGACAAAGAGTAGGAGCCTTGCAATTAAAAAACGGAACTAACGACATAGACATTTCCTTGTCAAAAGGAATTTATATTCTCAAAGGTGAAGATTTTAGCGCTAAGTTTGTCAAATAAGTTTTTTTACTATTTTTGAAAATGATTATAAAAAAAATCACCCAAATAGCCCTTTTTACTTTTTTGTTTTTTGTTGCAACAAACAATCTTGTTGGGCAGGAAAAAGCAACTAATGATCCGGACGCTCCACTAAAGGAAACCCTCTATAAAAAGTATAAAAAGGAAGTTCAATCTTATGATAAGAAAGAGTTTGATGCTTTGTTTTTTGAATTCTTTAAAAAACAGAAAGATTCATCGCTGACACTTACTCAGGAAGAATTTTATACCTATACAATAAAAATTGCTATCTATTCAGAAAAGCTCGGACTTCTGTATAAAGATCAAAAAGAAGAAGCACAACGCACCAAGCAAGAATGGTTTGCTAAAAGTTATTCCGATTATTTAAATTCCAAAAAATAAAAAATTGAAAAAACTTTTACCAATACTATTGTTGTCACTTCTTCAATCGTGCCAATACTTTGAAAAGAAAGTGCCGAACGAACAAGAGTTACTCGACAAACAAATGAGGGAAATCAATTGGAACGAAGTCGATGAATATCCATCGGTGGCTGATTGTGAAAAATTGACGGATGCCAACCAACGCAAGCAGTGCTTTTTCGAATTCTTAACAGCAGAAATTCAACAAAAATTGTCCATTGATACACTTTCAACACTATTTCCGAAACTGGATACAATTGAAGTAAAAGTGACCGTTTTACCTAATGCAACCATGGAGTTCCAACCACAATTCCCAAAAGATTCGGTGGCTTACGATACCATAAAAATCGACAGCATTCTGCGTGTTCGATTGGTCGGCTTCCCAAAAGTCAATCCGGCGATCAAAAGAGGAATTCCGGTAAAAACACAATTTGTGCTTCCGGTGATAATTAAATCGGAATAATTTTTTAGGATTTATTCTGAATTTATTTCAGAAGCTGTTTCCCGCTATCCGTTACAATCTTTTTATTGCTTTGTCACGTCGAGCGCAGTCGAGATGCTTTCTTTATAAAGCAATAAAACGGATTTCCACTACTATCGGGGCTAGTTGGAAAATTTTCTTCCTTTCCAGGTAAAGCTTCCAAACAGCGAATAAATCCCAACCAAACTCGAGAAAAAAGGATAGATAACGCTGCTCGCAACCGGAACGAAAAATTTCCCTTTTCTCAAATAGCTATTCGATTTATAAAGCAAAATAAAATCAACACTATATTTCACTAAAAACACAACTAAAAGTACTATCCAATCCAATTTCCCGACAACCGACAACCAACAACCAACAACCAAACTAAGGTTCATCAGCAAAGTGATAACCGCTAAAAATTTGGCATAACTGCTTTTATAACCGGTCGATTTTCCTGCCCAACGCACGCGTTGCATAAAAAGTTTGAACAAGTCGTTTTCAGGTTTGGTTTTTACAATAGCGTTATTGTTTTTCAAATAATGCACTTTTTCCTTATTGGCATTGACAGCCTTTTGCAATAAGAAAACATCATCACCACTGGCTTTGTCGCTAATTCCGCCAAAACCGCCAATCTCTTTAAAGAATTTCTTAGTGTAAGCAAAATTGGCACCATTGCACATAAAGGGTTTTCCAATGCCAAAACTTCCTATGGTTACACCTTGCAAACCCATTAAATCAAGTTGCTGAAAATGATGAAACCAGTTGTTTTTGGCTTTATACATCACAGTACCAACAATCATTTCTGGATTATTCGTTTGGATGTAATTATCCAAAGTCTGCAACCAATTTTTATTCACTATACAATCAGCATCAGTGGTAACAATCCAATCGTGTTTTGCAATCGGCATCGCCCGACCGATAGCATCTTTTTTGGGCGAATTGGAAAGATGGAGATTTTCCAAAAGAGTCGTATCCAAATGCTCATGTTTCATTCGCCATTGAATGCAAACCCGTTCCGAATTATCGGTTGAGAAATCATCAACCAGAATAATTTCAATCATTTTGTGTGGATAATCCAAATTGGAAACAGACTCTAAAAGCCTTGGTAGATTCCTGGCTTCATTGCGAAAAGGGACAACAATAGTAAAAGCAGTTTTCGGAATTAACTCAGTTGTCGTAAAAGATTTTACTTTGCTGAATCCCAAAATTAATTGGAAGATTAAAATGGAATACACCAATAAAACAACTAATAATACAATTGAAACTATTCCCATTTTGGTTTGAATTTAAGTACATAATAACTTCCGATCACGACAGGCAAAACCACATTTAAAAACCACATTAACGTAGAAATAAAAACTACAATCCATTCGTTTACGCCCAATTTCCCAAAGAAAAAAACCGCTACACTTCCTTTTACGGCAAAGTCAAGAAACTGAAAACTAGGTAAGGACGAAGCCAAAAAATAAACGGTTGCAATCGTCGCCATCATCGTTAGATAAGGTAAATCTACATCAAAAGCGAGAAATAAAAAATAGTATTGATGCGAAAAAACCAAATAACGGCAAAGCGCCAAAAGATTGTTCTTTTGATGAATCCGT
>JAZKCP010000103.1:4002-8097 GCA_040388035.1 Bacteroidota bacterium
AGATGAAAGAAACAAGAAGCAAGAGACAAGAAAAAATAATTATCCCCAAAACCCATTTCCAATAACCCAGAATAAACAATCCAACAGTTCCAAAAAATATGGTTAAAATCATTTGAATTCCGTTACAGATAAGGTTCAGGAAAATGATTTTTTTGGTTTTCTTTTTGTCAAAATACAATGCTTTTCCGGCATACTCGCCAAGACCATTGGGCGTAAAAATCCCAGCAGTCAATGCACCGAGAACTTGCTTAGTAGACTCGCCAAGCGAAATGGGTTTTAAAAAAGAAACGAGGTTTTGCCATTTCAAAATTTCGAGATAGCGATTGGCAACACTAAAGGAAAGCAAAAATAAAATCCCTAAAACGGATTGTTTTTCGTTAAGTAAACTCAGGAATTTGTCCCAATCGAGTTTGTCATTATTGGCCAATTGGTCATAGATAAAATAAAAAGCGGCAGTTACAATCAAAAGTTTGATTAGAAAAACGATGAATTGCTTAGCTTTGTCTGGAATTGTAATCATTGTTGCAAAAGTAATCAATTTGAAGATTTGAAAATTTGAAGATTTGAAAATTAAATGCAAATGACCGACAACCAACAACTGATAACCGACAACCCAATGAACGAACGCATCATATTAGGAATTGACCCGGGAACGACCATTATGGGATTTGGGTTGATAAAAGTCGTGAACAAAAAAATGGAATTCATTCAGTTGAACGAATTGATTTTGAGCAAATATGATGACCATTACACCAAACTCAAAGTTATTTTCGAGCGCACGATTGAGCTTATCGAAACGCATCATCCGGACGAAATTGCCATTGAAGCGCCTTTCTTTGGAAAGAATGTGCAATCGATGCTCAAACTCGGAAGAGCACAAGGCGTTGCGATGGCAGCAGGTTTGTCTCGCCAAATTCCAATTACCGAATACGAACCCAAAAAAATAAAAATGGCCATAACCGGAAACGGAAACGCCAGCAAAGAACAAGTTGCCAAAATGCTCCAACAGCTTTTAGGTTTAAAGGAATTGCCAAAAAATCTCGATTCAACTGACGGCTTAGCTGCAGCGGTTTGTCACTTTTTCAACTCAGGAAAAGTTACCGGAAGTAAAGGTTATACAGGCTGGGACGCTTTTGTCAAGCAGAATGAGAATAGAATTAAATGATTTGAAAATTTGAAGATGTGTCAATTTGAAGATGAGTTTTGAATTGGTAATTTTCATTTTCAAATCTTCAAATTAAAAAATCTTCAAATCAAAAATGAGCGGCATCTACATCCATATTCCTTTCTGCAAACAAGCCTGTCATTATTGCGACTTCCATTTTTCGACGTCTATAAAGAAGAAAGATGAAATGGTTTTGGCTTTGGCCAAAGAAATTGCTCTGCGTAAAAATGAATTCAAAGATGAGGTTGTTGAAACGATTTACTTTGGTGGTGGAACGCCTTCGATATTGGAAATTGCCGATATCCGATTATTGATTGATACGGTTTATCAAAATTATAATGTCATTCAAAACCCCGAAATTACAGTTGAAGCCAATCCGGATGATTTATCCGAAGAGCGCATTGTTGAATTATCAAAAAATAGAGTTAACCGTTTAAGCATTGGAATCCAGTCTTTTTTTGAAGACGATTTAAAGCTGATGAACCGCGCACACAATTCGATGGAAGCAAGAAAATGTTTGGAAATTGCCACACAACATTTCGATAATATTTCGATCGACTTGATTTATGGTGTTCCGGGAATGACAAACAAAAAATGGATGCAAAATGTAGAAACTGCTTTGTCTTTCAAGGTGCCGCATATTTCGAGTTATGCTTTGACTGTCGAGCCAAAAACTGCATTGCATTCATTTATCCAAAAAGGAATCATTTCGCAGCCGGATGATGAAGTCGCGCAAGAGCATTTTCATTTACTCGTAGATAAACTTGAAGAAAATGGATTCAATCATTATGAGTTATCGAATTTTGGAAAGGAAAATTATTTTTCCAAAAACAACTCCAGTTATTGGTTGGGCAAAAAGTATATTGGAATCGGGCCATCGGCGCATAGTTATGATGGAATTTCAAGAAGCTGGAATATTTCAAATAACACGCAATATCTCAAATCAATTGCTGAGAACAAAATGCCATCAGAAACAGAAACCCTAACGCTAACCGATAGATATAACGAATATGTAATGACAGGTTTGCGTACGATTTGGGGAATTTCCTTAGACAGGATTGAAAAGGAATTCGGCAAAAGCTATTTCGACTATCTTAACCAGCAATCCGAAAAATATATCGAAGATCATTTACTTTTTATGGATGAGAATATTTTGCGGACAACTAAAAATGGTAAGTTTTTGAGCGATGGAATTGCAAGTGATTTGTTTTTGCTAAATTTGGAATAATGAAAGCAACAATTAACAGCACAATCGAAATCGACTTGTCAAAACCAATTGACATTTCTATTCCGTTAACCAATACCGATGCGAATCCAATTGCCTGGTATATTGAAAAACCCGAAATTGAACCGGTTCGTTTTGGGAATTGGGTTGGAAAAGTTTCTGAAGGAAGCTCGACCAATTTCAATAATATATTCTTCAATCCACACGGACACGGAACGCATACCGAATGCCTAGGACACATTACTAGAGAATTTTACAGCATCAATCAATGCCTGAAACAGTTTTTTTTTATAGCTGAATTGATATCTGTTAAGCCGGAAAATATCGGTGAGGATTTAGCAATTACAAGAGAACAAATTGAAAAAATATTAAATGGTAAGACTCCTGAAGCTCTTGTCATCAGGACATTGCTAAATTCAGAATCCAAAAAACATAAAAACTATTCCAAAACAAATCCACCGTATTTATTGCAGGAAGCTGCGATTTTTATTCGCGAAAGCGGTATAAAACATTTACTCATTGATTTGCCAAGTGTCGACAGGGAAGAGGATGAAGGAAGATTATTGGCGCACAAAGCTTTTTGGAATGTGAAAGATGTCAATAAATTGGATAAGGATGCTCGCTTGGATTGCACGATTACCGAAATGATTTTTGTTGATGATGCTGTCGAAGATGGAAGTTATTTATTGAACTTACAAATTGCTTCGTTTGAAAACGACGCGTCGCCGAGTAAACCTGTTCTTTATAGTGTTCAGTGTTCAGAAAATAGTGTTCAGTAAAATTGCTGACAACGTGAAACTTAATTTGAAATCGAATACTTATTAACTGATTACTAAAAACTGACTACTGATCACTAATGATAACCGTTTCCACAGATAAAACAAAGCTAAATGTTCCCTTTATCCAAAACTTTTTGAAGGATATATACTGGGCAGCGGGAAGAACGATGGATGAAGTACAGGCTACAATTGATGCCTCATTTTGTTTCGGAATTTATTTGGATGGTGAACAAATTGGTTTTGCACGTGTTGTGACTGATTATGTGGTTTTTGCATATCTGATGGATGTTTTTATTGATGAAAATCATCGCGGAAAAGGATATTCTTCCATTTTGATTGATGCTATGATGAAAGAACCACAATTACAACAAGTTAAGATTTGGCGATTGGCGACATCTGACGCCCATTTTTTATATGAGAAATTCGGGTTTACATCATTGGCTCATCCGGAAAAAATGATGGAGAAAGTAATAAAATAAAGAATATGATTACAACGGTTATTCCAAAATTGCCATTTATCGAAAAGCAAAAAACAATCGATTTTTATGTAAATCAACTTGGATTTAAATTGATTTCAGATTATGGAGATTATTTTATTGTAATCCTTGAAAAGGTCGAGCTGCATTTTTTTTCATTTCAGGAATTAGTTCCAGGGAAGTCGGATTTTATGATTTATCTCAGAATTGATAACGGAATTGAAACCTATTACCAAAAACTGCAGGATTTAGGCATTAAGATTCATCCAAACGGACCGTTGGAAAACAAACCATGGCGCCAAAAGGAATTTGCGATAATTGACCCAAATGGCACATTGTTGACTTTCGGACAATCATTTTAATCGAAACAGTAACCACAAAATGGACATTCAGCAACTCTACGAATTTTGTCTTTCCAAAAAAGCGGTTACCGAGCATTTTCCTTTTGAT
>JAZKCP010000103.1:8107-12249 GCA_040388035.1 Bacteroidota bacterium
GAAGATACATTGGTTTTTAAGGTTGGCGGGAAAATGTTTTGCCTGACTTCACTTAAGGAGTGGGAAAAAGGAAGTCCAGCGCTCAATCTAAAATGTGATCCCGAACGTGCTGAAGAACTTCGTGCCGAATATGAAGCTATAAAACCGGGATACCATATGAGTAAAATTCACTGGAATACCGTTGATTTTAACAGCGATGTTTCTGATAAAATGATACGGGAACTAATTAATCATTCCTATGAGTTGGTTTATAAAAGCCTAACCAAAAAGTTACGCGATGAGATAGAAAAAAGTTAAAAGGGATAAGAAAAAAGGGATAAGTTAGATAAGACTGTTGCCTTATGCCTTATCCCTAATCCCTTCTATTTACATTGATTTTTTCTGTTTTTCTACAAAACCATCAGCCTGAAGTTTCAATAATTCTGTAGCCCCTTTCTTTTTGTAGTTGTATAATTCCTTGTCATCCCGAATATCGGCGTAAATTTTATCATAAATTTCGGCATCAGTTTTCTTCTGCAATTCGCTTTGATAACGGTTTTGTGAAATCACATTTTTAATTCCCATTTCCAAATCTTCCTGCTTGAAATCAAATTCACCTTTTGGCGATAATAATTTAGCAATAATTGGGGATGTTTCTATGGCTAAAAATAACAGCATAATGAATAATGATGGAAGTGAAGGCAGTTTTCCTAAAGCATTGATCCGAGCCATTAATCCGTCAAAACCCTCAATTATAGGCTGCGTTTCAGTAACTTTTTTATCCAAGTCAGTTTGCAGGGTTTTGGCTCGGGTTTCTTTATCCGCAAGGATTTTAGCATTATTAATTTTCAATGAGTCCAATTGTTTAATGGCCAAATCATGAGCTTCTCTTTTTTCTTTATAGATTGGACCTTTCCCTATTTTTTTGGTTCCGGCCGAACCTTCTGCTTCAGTGATATACGATTGATATAAATTAGCGACTTCTTTTTCTTTTTTGGCAATGCCCGATTTTAAACTGTCCATTTCGGATTTGTTTTTATCGACATCAGTTTTGAAATAATTCGCAACCTGATTTTTATTGGCAATTGCCATTTCATTTTTCTCTTTTAGCAAAACGGTATTGATTTCCTTTTCGAAGATTTTAATTTCCAAGGGTTTTGAGATTACTATGGCAATGATAACCGCCAAAACAATTCGCGGTGATGCCTGAATCAATTCATCCATAAAGCTATCCCTTTTCTTGATGGTTGAAACGATTAATCTATCGAGATTGAAAATTAAAAATCCCCAAACTATTCCGAATGCGATAGCAATATAAGGATTATCAAAAACGGTGTAAAGTGCATAACTACTGGCAATAAATGCCATAACTGCTGTGAAGAAAACTGTGGCGCCAATGCCGGCATATTTGTTTTGTTCGCCGTTGGAACAAGAATTCACGATGCCGCTATCGGCACCTGAACATAGGAGGAAAAAACGTTTTAACATGATGATTAATTTTGATTGATGATGATTACACAAATATAACGCCAAAAGTTGAAGTTTATTGTAAGCTGCTGATATATTTGTCTTTATAAATAAAAAATCCGCTGGATTAGAGCGGATTTCATTATTTTATTTTGGAATAAATTACTTACTCAACTCGACAAAATATTTATAAAATAGAGGTATGGTTTCAATTCCTTTCAAATAATTAAAAATTCCGAAATGCTCATTAGGCGAATGGATCGCATCCGAATCCAATCCGAATCCCATTAAGATTGTTTTTGATTTTAGTTCTTTTTCAAACAAGGCTACAATTGGAATACTTCCACCGGAACGAACCGGAATAGCAGGAACTCCAAATGTTTCGGTATAGGCTTTATTAGCGGCTTTATATCCAATGCTGTCAATTGGTGTTACATAACCTTGTCCGCCGTGATGTGGCGATACTTTTACCTTAACCGATTTTGGTGCAATGCTCACAAAATGTTTTGAAAACAATTCTGTAATTTCATTCCAATCCTGATTTGGTACCAAACGCATCGAAATTTTTGCGTAAGCCTTGCTGGCAATCACGGTTTTTGCTCCTTCTCCTGTATAGCCGCCCCAAATTCCGTTAACGTCTAAAGTTGGGCGGATTGAGTTTCTTTCGTTAGTTACATAGCCTGTTTCGCCGTAAACATCTTCGATATCCAATGCTTTCTTATAATTGTCTAAATTGAACGGTGCTTTAGCCATTTCAGCTCTTTCGACAGTAGTTAATTCTTCTACTTTATCATAAAATCCGGGAATCGTAATGTGATTGTTTTCATCATGAAGCGAAGCAATCATTTTAGTCAATACGTTAATAGGATTTGCAACCGCGCCACCATACAATCCGGAATGTAAATCGCGATTTGGACCGGTAACTTCAACTTCTACATAACTCAAACCACGTAAACCTGTAGTTATACTTGGCTGTTGGTTGGAAATCATCCCGGTGTCGGAAATCAAAATCACATCACAGCTTAATTTTTCCTGATTTTTTTCCACAAACCAACTCAGGCTTTTCGAGCCAACTTCTTCTTCGCCTTCAATCATAAATTTTACATTGCAAGGCAAGCAATTGTCCTGAATCATATATTCAAAGGCTTTCACGTGCATATACATCTGACCTTTATCATCGCAGGAACCGCGTGCGAAAATAGCCCCTTCCGGATGGATTTCGGTTACTTTAATTACAGGTTCAAATGGTGGTGACGTCCACAATTCCATTGGGTCTGGCGGTTGTACATCATAATGTCCGTAAACCAGAACAGTCGGTAGGTTTTTGTCGATAATGTGTTCTCCAAAAACAATTGGATATCCAGGTGTTTCACAAATTTCAACATGTTTGCAACCAGCTTTTTCAAGCGAGTCTTTTACCGCATTGGCATTGGCAATTACATCGTGAGCATAAGCGCTATCGGCACTTACAGAAGGAATTTTTAATAGTTCAATTAGTTCAGTGATAAAACGTTCTTTATTTTGCTGAACGTAGTTTTTTATGTTGTCCATGGATTCAAGTTTGATAAGTATCAAAAGTACAAAAAATGCTCTTGATTTTTTTTAAATATTTTCCTTTGAATGTTTGAAGTTATGTTTATATTTGCACTCACAATTTACGCGGGTATGGTGAAATTGGTAGACATGCCAGACTTAGGATCTGGTGCCGCAAGGCGTGTAGGTTCGAGTCCTATTACCCGCACTTTAAAAAACGCAAATCTTTAGTTTATAAAGGTTTGCGTTTTTTCATTTTTCAAGTTGCCCAACCATTGCCCAACTTTTATAAAATTTACTACTGAAACTATTATTGAAAGATTATTCAAAAAAAATTTTAACTTTACAGCAATGAAATTATTAACTGTCATATTATCGCTTTATGTTTTTGTTCTCTCCGCTATCCCTTGTGTGGATATTGAGAGCGATAGCGCAGCGCATAAAACAGTTAGCTGTTCAACAGAAAAAGACAATCATTCCCACGATAAAGAGAATGATTTATGCTCACCGTTTTGCATTTGTAATTGCTGTGCAGGTATTACATTAACTTACGTTCCAACAATCACGTATGATTTTCCGGTTCAGTTTGGGCAAATTCAGTCTTCAATTTCAATTTACACCTCAGCTATATATTCCAATTTCTACGGAAGTATTTGGCAACCCCCTCAAATAGTATAATGAAGCCCGAGTAATTTCGGGTTAGAAAGTTGTGCGATAGCACGAAAAATGGCAAATATCTTATTTGCTGATTTTCTAATTCATTATACATTTTCAATGTTAGATAAAATTATACAATTCAGTATAAAGAATAAGTTCATTATACTACTTTTTACCCTTGTGCTTTTGGCTTGGGGTAGTTATTCAATCAAGCAATTACCGCTTGATGCTTTACCTGATGTTACCAATAATCAGGTGCAAATTATTACTACTGCTCCTACTTTAGCCAGTCAGGAAGTAGAGCAGTTAATCACATATCCTTTAGAACAATCTGTAAAAACAATACCTAAAGTAATTGAGCTTAGAAGTATTTCACGCTTTGGACTTTCGGTTGTAACAGTAGTTTTCAAAGATGATGTGGATATTTATTGGGCAAGAGAACAAATTTTTCAAAGGATCAAAGATGCTGAAGAAAATATTCCCAAGTATGTTGGTTCTCCTGAATT
>JAZKCP010000103.1:12259-12599 GCA_040388035.1 Bacteroidota bacterium
AGCTCCCATTTCTACCGGACTTGGAGAAATATTTCAATATGATGTCTATGCCAAAAAAGGCTATGAAAATAAATATGATGCCACAAAATTAAGAACCATTCAGGATTGGATAATCATTCCACAATTACAGGGTGTAGAAGGTGTTGCTGAGGTAAGTAGCTGGGGTGGAAAACTAAAGCAATATGAAATTGCCGTAAATCCAAATACCCTAAATAGTCAGGGTGTGACCATAACCGAAATTTTTGATGCTTTAGAAAAAAACAATCAAAATACCGGTGGTGCATACATAGAGAAAGACCAATACGCTTATTTTATTCGTGGTGTTGGAATGGCATCAGGA
>JAZKCP010000104.1:0-14953 GCA_040388035.1 Bacteroidota bacterium
ACCAAATCGCCGGTGAGCATGCTGGAACTCGGGCTTTTTGCCCACACGGGAAAAGTGGTGGTGTGCTGTCCGGAAGGTTTTTGGAGAAAAGGAAATATTGATATAGTGTGTGAACGGTATAACATTGAACAGGTAAATAACTTAGAAGAAATCATAAAAAAAATAAAACAAAAATCATATGAAAATTAACCCATTAATGTTGATCGACTTTTATAAAGCAGATCACCGCAGACAGTATCCTGAAGGAACCGAATTAGTTTATTCAAATTTCACGCCCCGTAAATCACGTTTGGCGGATAATGACAAATTAGTGTTTTTCGGATTACAATATTTAGTGAAAGAATATCTTGTTAAACAATGGAATGAAGGTTTTTTCCAAATGCCTAAAGAAAAAGTAGTAGCAGATTACAAACGCCGCATGGATAATGCGTTAGGCAAAGACAGTATTCCTATTGAACATATTGCCGAACTGCATGATCTGGGATATTTACCTTTAGTTGTGAAAGGTTTGCCTGAAGGAAGTATTGTATCGTCGAAAATCCCTGTTGTAACGGTTTATAATACGAAACCTAAATTCTTTTGGTTAACCAATTATTTGGAGTCTTTAATGTCGGCTATCTTATGGAAACCGGCCACAAGTGCTACTACCGCTTTCCAATACCGGAAAGTATTTAACGAGTTTGCCCGAAACACCGTGAGCGACACCAATATTGATTTTGTGTATTGGCAAGGACATGACTTTAGTTTTAGAGGCATGAGCGGCATTGAAGATGCCTGCATGAGTGCTGCCGGACATTTACTTTCTTTTTATGGCACAGATAGCGTGCCTGCTATTGATTTCCACGAATTATATTATAACGCCGATTCAGATAAAGAATTGATCGGGGGTAGCGTACCTGCAACAGAACACTCTGTTATGTGCATGGGCACAAAGGATAATGAAATTGCAACCTTTGAAAGATTGATCGAAAAGATCTATCCCGCGGGCATTGTGTCCATTGTTTCTGATACCTGGGATTTCTGGAAAGTGATCACCGAATTTTTGCCCGAACTGAAAACAAAGATTTTAGCGCGTAATGGTAAAGTAGTGATTCGCCCTGATAGCGGCGATCCGGTAAAAATAATTATTGGCGATAAAGATGCAGCTCCGGGAAGTCCTGAGTATAAAGGAGCCATTGAGTGTATGTGGGACGTATTTGGCGGAACTATTACAGATAAAGGATACAAATTACTGGATTCACACATTGGACTAATTTATGGAGATAGTATTACTTTACAACGTCAGAAAGAAATTCTAACCGGTTTACAGGAAAAAGGTTTTGCTTCGTTTAACGTTGTACTGGGAATTGGTTCTTACACTTACGAGTACGTAACACGTGATACGTATGGATTCGCTATGAAAGCAACGTATGGGGAAGTGAATGGAGAAGGAAGAAATATCTTTAAAGATCCAAAAACGGATGATGGCACCAAAAAATCGGCTAAAGGTTTAATGCAGGTAACTGAAAAAGATGGCGTATTGGTCATGAAAGACCAATGTACTTGGGAAGAAGAAAAACAAGGGCTTTTACAAACTGTTTTCGAAAACGGAAAAATTTTAAATGAACAATCCTTAAGTGATATCCGAAAAAGAATTAATGTAGTGTTAGATAAAGCTGCCTTAGTAAGTGCATAAAATAGAAATTATAAAAGCAGACATTACCCTATTACATGTAGATGCCATTGTCAACGCTGCCAACAACTCCTTAATGGGTGGTGGTGGCGTTGATGGTGCCATACACAGATCTGCCGGAAAAGAATTGGCTAAAGAATGCCGAACGCTAAAAGGCTGTGCAACCGGTCAAGCAAAAATAACTAAAGGCTATAATTTACCGGCTAAGTTTGTCATTCATACGGTTGGTCCGGTTTGGAATAATGGAACCGAAAATGAGGAGAAGCTTCTGTCATCCTGTTACAAAACAGCCTTGCAATTAGCAAATGAAAATAATATCAAAACTTTAGCCTTTCCATCCATTAGTACCGGAGCATATCGATTCCCTTTTGATAAAGCTGCACAAATTGCTTACAACACCATTACAGATTTTTTAAAAAATAATGTAATCATGGGAAAAGTATTCCTTGTCTGCTTCAGTGATAAAGATGTGGAGCAAATGAAAAGAGCCATTGGCAAATTATAGTTGGCCGTTGTTCACTAAATAGTTAACAAAAAATAATAAGTGTTCATTCCTTTTAGTACCAGTTCTAATTTTGAAATGATATTTTTAGTGTTACTAAATACCGTATCTGAAACTTATAAAATCCATACAGCTGTTTTTTCAGGAAGATAATTCCGATAAGGTCTATGAAATAGATCTGATAGAAAGCGGTACTGATGCCTACATTGTAAACTTCAGATATGGCCGCCGGGGCTCCACTTTAAAAGAAGGCACCAAAACTGTTTTTCCCGTAGCGTTAGCCGAAGCCGAAAAATTATTCAAAGCTCTTGAAACAGAAAAACGGAAAAAAGGATATGCCGCACAAGGAGAAAACTCCAATTTTATTGCGGATATAACGCCAACAAAAACCGAAAAAATTTCTTCCCAGCGTCATAAAGCCATTGTTAAGCTTTTAAAAGCAGCCGTTAACGAAGAGGAACATGAATCCTGGCCAACATCAAGGATCATATGGAGAGCCGGCGAACTGGCACTCCCCGAAGCAGCTCCTGTTATCCTGAAACTGGTTGATAAAAAAGATCATCTTCAATTATACTCTTGTATCTGGGCTTTAAGCCGTATTGGAAATGCAAGCGCTCTTCCTTTATTAAAAGAAATAGTACAACAGCCCTACCCTGCTTATATCATAAATCTGGCTCAGGCAGCGTTATTGAATATAAGCGACGAAGAAACACAAAAAGTACAATTAAAAACTCTTTTTGCAACCTTACCTCAAAGCCTGCAACAGGCCATTGAAGCTAATGATACTTTTTTAAATGCATACGCTAATGACCTCTTCACAAAATTCAGTACAGGTTCTGCTGATTTTTTAGTGCCGTTCTATTTTGTTTCTATTAAGAATGAACGTTTAAGAAAAGTATTTCTACGGATCATTAAACATGTTCCCATAAAAGCAGGCTATTTCAAACCTGTGCGGCAGGTATTTAAGATCAGTGAAATGCTGAATGATACTGAAGTGTATGGCATATTGGTTAAAGTGATCGAACAAGCTCCGTATACCTTTAGTTCATCCCATGTCTATATTGATAATAAATGGACAGATGTTTCGGTAGAATTAAAAAAGGATAACAGTACTTTAGCATTTTCCCGAAATACAAAAGAATATTTTTCGAGACGTATTATCCGAACACTTGATAAATTAGGAAACGACAAATCTTTACTGTACACAAAATACGCAACAGATATCCTGTTGACGTTTGATGATGAAAAGGATAATGTTCGCCCCGAGAAAACAGCCAAATTTAATTACCTGTATGATAGTGTAAACCGAACGTACAGCACTGAGCAAAGAATCACCTGGTTTGATACGTATGCTAACCATCGTGCGTTATACTACATTCTGTACGCTAACAGCACGCGTTATACTATACTCAATAAAAAAACCAAATGGGAATGCGTAGCTCCTTATGAGCCAGGTAAATTATTTGAGCCCATGCGCGAAGAAGCTTTTGCTACTTTATGGAACCAAGCACCCGAAGATGTTATTAAACTATTATCACATAGCAATTGTGAACGCGTAACCGATTTTGCATTATTTGTTTTTCAAAATAACGCGTCCTTTAAAGAAATCATAACAGAAACCGATATCATTGCTTTTCTAAAAAACCGCTCATTAAAAGTACAGCAGTTGGGTTTTGATCTTGTTAAATCAATTTACCCGTCAACAACTCCGGGTAGCCTCATCATATTTGCGCTCCTTTTAAGCGGACTAGAAGAAGCCAGGAAATATGCGCAGGAATACATTAATAAAGAATCTTCGAAATTCGCTAATGATACTGAGCTTATCGCCGCCGTTTTATTATCAGATAATTTTTCATCGCACGAATGGCTATATAATTTCTTATTACAACATGTACCACAGACAAGCACTCTTAAAATAGTTCTTGATAAGATATTAGAAGCGGTTATTGAAGGGAAATTATCGGGCAAAAGTGCTCATGTTGAGTCCATCATTAAAATTATTGATGCGGTTTTCAAAGATGCAGTAGCTTTTCTCGACCCAAAAATAATTTTTGAATTACTATTGCATCCTGACTTGGTTATCCAGGGATTAGCCGGCCAACTTTTAGTGCTAAGAAAACTGGATCCTGCAATGGTTCCTGATGCAGTTATTTTTTCGTTACTGGAATCTGACAACATCATTAGCCGCAAGGCAGCTATTGATCTGCTTGATCAATTAGACGCAAAAGCACTTTCCGAAAAGCAAAACCTGGTATTAAGTCTTTGTTTATCACCCTTACAGGATGTCAGGCAATCTGCTCAAAAATTAATAGATAAATTACTCAGCGCTGACCCTTCGTCAGGATATGGATTAGTGAATTTATTTATACCTGTTTTGACCGTAAAAGAAAAACACGAAGGGTTGCATGCCGATATTTTACAGCTTATTTCTTCAAAGCTTTCTCAATATCTTGAGAAAGTAGAAACCAAAATAGTTCTCTCACTTTGTGTTTCAAGGTATGTAGCTTCGCAGGAATTAGGAAACTTATTACTTGAAAAGAATATTGAGCCCTCTACTCTTTCTATAAAAGAATTAAATCAGTTGGCAGGTTCTAATTTATTAAAAACAAGAAATTACATCCTAAATTATTATTCAACCCAGGTTCCACGAATTAAAGAAGAAAAGAAAGATTCTATCATGCTGGCAGATAGCATTTGGGAAGATGTAAGAAAATTTGCTTTTGAGTTTTTCAGAACCCAATTTACCGAACAGGATTGGCAACCCGAATTGTTTGTGGCGTTATGCGACAGCAACAAAACAGATGTGCAGGCATTTGGGCGTGAAATGATAACCAAATGGTTTGAAAAAGATAATGGCTTTGATTATTTACTAAAACTAAGTCAACATCCCGATAGCCGCATGCAATTATTTGCATCCGGATTCCTGGATCAATACGCCAAAAATAATTATGAGATGCTGCAAAAACTGGGCGATTTTTTCATCACACTTTTATCGCAGGTTAACAAAGGTCATACTGCCAAAATGCGAGCGATTCAGTTACTTTCCGAAGAAGCATTATTAAATGAACAAAACGCCCTGTTGATCTCTGCCATTTTCAATCGTATGTCGGCAACTGCGGCCATACAGGATAAAGCCTTATATATAAAAGCAATGCTCGGCATTTCCAAAGCATTTCCGCAAATAAATGTTGTATTGCAACTAAACGAAACTCCTGTTTATAAACAAAAAAGAAATAATGCTGTTCAATTATAAATTTAAAGGAGATACCAGCGTCAGCAATAATGCGACATCCACGGAAATGAAATTTTCGCCGGATGTCACACGCGATCCTACTTTTTTTGACGGCACATTAAATAAACACATTCCTTTCAGGGAAGCTATCTCAGCTTTACACGATATTGTTGTTTCCGATTACAGGTTTAAACCAAAAGATAAAACAGATTACAAAGCCTGGGCAGCCGAACAGGAATCTATCTGGCTGGCCGACTTTATGAAGTCGGCGCAGGATGCCGGAGAAAAGATAGGTGTGATACAAAAGGAATTAGCAGACGTACGAAAAGAGAAAGAAAAAATATTAGGACCTTTTAATAAAGCCAAAAGAAAATACTTTGACCATATTTATAAAACAGATAGGGATATGTGGATCGTTTTGGATCCTATTATCACTGTGCACCCCGATGAACTATTTTTTGAATGTTTTAGCAAGGATGAGTCTTCTTATGGTCGTTTGAGCTGCAATTACGAAGTATTTACAAAGATCAACGATTTCAAATGTGGAACAACCAATATCGATTATTCATCTGCCTTATATGAAGAATTTCAAAAGATAAGGGACTATAAAGAAACCAAATTTGTAATCGATCCTTCGGGTTTTGAAGTATCCACCGAACAACAGGAAACCTTTAAAGAAACTAAAATAGATGTTCCTGATAGTTGGGTGCGTGGTTTGTTACAGGTAAACTCAGCCATGATGCTGGGTGGTGTGGAAATTGATCTTCATCCTATGGATATTTACAATATCTGTTTTCACCTGAAACGTAAAAAAGAAAAAGAAGGTCCGCGATCATTACGCTTTATTTTTAAACCGGGGCAACCGTTAAAAATTGTATTTGAACCATGGAATTTTATTTTAGAATGTCCGCGATCTCCTTATTTAGGAACAACTGAATTTGAAGTACGAATGTGGGGCCGTCGCAGATTGTTATTGTTGGAACGTTTAATACCTGTCACTAAAAAATTCTCGGCTATTTTTATGGGAACCGGCTTACCATCTTTTTTCATAGCCGATATGGGCGATATGAGTTTTACCCTTGGGATGTCGGGCTGGACAAACAATGATTGGGCGGCACAGGGAAATTTCGACCTACTTGCGCCTCGTCATGAAGTTGACCCAATGACCATGCAACAGGTATATTCAACCTTAAGAAATACATGGTTTAATACGATCGATGGTTTATCGAAAGAGTTGAAAATGGAAAATAAAACGGTGATGAGTGCCTTTATGATCTTTGCTCAATCAGGAAGAGCCATGTATGACATCAATAAAAAAGTTTACAGAATACGTGAATTGAGTCGTGACCCGATCGATGGAGGAAAACTAAGATTTTTAAATGAGCGCGAAGAACAGGCTCGTATTTTCACTGATAGTGGTGCCGTAAAGATCAATAATCAAACAGCTCTTGAAAACGGAAATAGAAAATTAACTGGTACAATTACCGACAAAGGAAAAAAACAATCGTCGGAAATTGTTTTCAATAAAGATGAAATGGTTATAGATGCCAACTGCAGCTGCAACTATTTTCAGCAAAATAAAATGTACAAAGGGCCTTGTGAACACATCATTGCCTTAAATATACAGAGTAAGGAAAAAGAATCAACAATTAAAAAACTATTTAAGATTATTTAGTATCATTACATAACAAACACATTGGAGAAAACAGTTAAACCTCTTGCAACCCGGATAGTGTATCGCTATTCATGCCAACAGCTCAGTAACGCATCACTGGCCTGTTCTTTACTTTGCAATACTGCATCCAGTATGTCATTTCCGGTACGACTTCCCGGAAGTGAAATAACATACTGGATGCGTATTGCTTGAGTTGACCAATCCAGTCCTCAAGTAGTACGAAGAAAACTGTTTTCTCCTTATTTTATTAAAATTTGAATAGGCAAGACATATACGACCGTGTAAAGAACTCAACCAAAGACGCTGTTATTTTGGAGGAGATGAAAAAGTTTGGCTTCTGGAACGAGGAAGAAGGCCAGGCTTCTTTGCCTGAACAATTAATTACTCAGGAAGCAAAGCTGAGTAAAGAATTACATGAGTTACTTGAAAAACAGAGACGTTATCAGAATCGTGAAAAGGCGTTGCAGGAAATGCGTACAGCGCGAATGCAGAAATCGCGTGAAACAATTGCTGAGAACAAAAAAATAAGACAAGAAAAAACCGAAGTTAAAGCCAAACTATGGCAGGATACTAAAAAAAGTGATATCACATTCCTTGGAGAAGATGTATCGAAAGGGCTTAATCAAATAACAGATGGTAATCTTGAAAAACTAAAAGAGAAAAATCTTCCTCTAATTCAAACAGCTGAAGACCTGGCTCAACTGATGAAAACGGATATTAAAACCATTCGCTTTTTATCTTATAACCGAACTGTAAGCAATGTAAGTCATTACAAAAAATTTCAAATTCCTAAAAAAGCAGGTGGCTTCCGGAATATTTCGGCGCCGATGCCAAAATTAAAAGAAGCACAACATTGGATCCTGGAAAATCTTTTAAATAAACTACCCGTGCATATCAATGCGCACGGTTTTGCTTTGGAAAAATCTATTGCCAGCAACGCAAGGCCTCACATAAAAAAAGAGGTTCTTATAAATATTGATTTGAAAGACTTTTTTCCGTCTGTACACTACCCGCGCGTCAAAGGCATGTTCAGATCGCTGGGCTATAATGAAAAAATATCCACCATCCTTGCATTGATCTGTACAGAATCAGAGACCGATGAAGTAGAGCTTGATGGAAAAAAATATTATGTAAAAAGCGGTAATCGGGCCTTGCCCCAAGGTGCACCAACAAGCCCGGCCATCACAAATTATTTATGCAGGAGAATGGATGCACGCTTTACGGGTCTTGGTAAAAAATACAATTTTGAATACACAAGATATGCTGATGATCTTACTTTTTCCTGTACTACTTATAACGCAGATGAATTTAAAAAATTCCTCGGCTTTGTTAAGAAAACGATTAAGTCAGAAAACTTCACTATACACCCAGATAAATTTAAAGTACTTCGAAAAAATAGTAAACAGGAAGTAACTGGTATTGTTGTGAATGAGAAGTTATCTGTAGAGAGAAAAAAGATCAAGAAATTCAGGGCAACGCTTTACCAGGTTGAAAAAAATGGATTGGAAGGCAGGAATTGGAATTATTCACCAAATTTTCTGGCATCATTAAAGGGTTATGCAAATTTCATTAACCAGGTAGATCCTATAAAAGGCAAACTTTATGTAGAGCGGGTCAATAAAATATTAATTACGCATAATTTCAAACACGAAATTATTTTCAAAGCAAAACCAAAAGTTGTTTCATTACCCGAAAACACTAAGATCGACAAACCAAAAAAGCCTTGGTGGAAGTTTTGGTAGAATTAGTCTTCTTGTTTCATTAACTAAAAATCCAATAGAACATTTTATGAATTAGTATTTTAATAATTCATAAATAGTATTCACTCATTGCAAGGAACTATTTTTTAATTTATATTCATTTTAATTATACCCAGAATCACCTTTAAAATCAATGGGTTTAGAGTATATTAAAATAAAATAACAACTCCCTCTCAAATTTATTCTAAAAATAATAGTTGGAGAATAAAAAAAATGATTTACATTTGCATCACAAATTATAAATAAACAACCAAATTCATAAGAAAGAGAAACTATGTTAGCATTAAACTTAAATAAGCACACTTAAGCCGGATAAGCTAATATCAATACTTTCAGCCCGGTTTATAAGCCGGGTTTTTTGTTTGCCTCAATTAAATAAACATTGAAGCAAAATTTTCTGGGGAGTCAGAAAAAATCCGGGAATCAAAAAAATAAATTTTATTGTAAATCTTCAGGTAAGATTTAAACCAGAATGCATTCGCATTTTAAAATGTCGGATTTTCCGGCCCTGGAAAATTTTTGCCTGAACCAAAAAAACTCAATCATGGGAAAAAACCGATTGAAGGGAAAACATTTACGTAAAGTAGATTTCCCTTCGGATATAGCAAAAAGTGTTGCTATCAATATAATGACGAAACATTACAAACATGTTTCAAATGATGAAAAATTAGATATCATTAATAACGTTCTTTTAGATCCTGAAACTTATTTAGAGCATGAATACCTGATGCCTTTAGCAAGAGCCCTTGTTGGAAAACCAAAAATGAAAACCGACTATGAAGTTCATATGCTTAAAAATACGGGTGACTTTACCATCTATGGACAAAGACAGATCTCTCAAAATGCGATTCTGCAAATGGAAGCAGCTATGAGATTGCCGATCTCCGTAAAAGGTGCTTTGATGCCGGATGCTCATCATGGTTATGGTTTGCCAATTGGCGGAGTATTGGCAGCGAAAAATGCAGTTATACCGTTTGGTGTAGGGCTTGACATAGGTTGCCGTATGGCATTAAGTATTTATGCACTGCCCGAAAATTATATTCAGAAAAAAGAATATGATCTTCAAAAAGCATTGAGACGCTATACGCATTTTGGTAATGAAGGTACGCTTGATTTTGAAGTAGATCACGAAGTACTGGAACGTCCTGAATTTCAATCGACCGAATTATTAAGACGTCTGCATGGAAAAGCCTGGTATCAATTAGGTTCATCCGGCACCGGGAACCATTTTGTAGAATTCGGAAATGTGACTATACAAAGCGATAATACTTTGGGTATTGCACCCGGAAACTATGTCGGCTTATTATCACACAGCGGTTCAAGAGGAATGGGTGCAGCCATTGCGGCGATGTACACAAAAATTGCTAAAGAAAAATGTAAACTACCGCGAGAAATGCAATCGATGGCATGGCTCAATATGGATGAAGAGGCTGGGCAGGAATACTGGTTGTCGATGAACTTAGCCGGCGATTACGCAAAAGCTTGTCACGATGTGATCCACAAAAACATGGAACGCGTGATGGGACTAGAAGCGGTATGTAAAGTGGAGAATCATCACAATTTTGCGTGGAAAGAAATACATGACGGACAAGAACTGATCGTTCATCGCAAAGGTGCTACACCGGCTTCAAAAGGCGAACTGGGAATTATTCCCGGAAGTATGAGCAGCAATGGTTACATCGTAAGTGGTATGGGAGCAGAAGGTTCATTAAACTCGGCATCGCATGGTGCAGGCAGAAAAATGTCACGTAAAGAAGCGAGAGAAAGCATTTCTAAATCGGCACTGAACAACATTCTTTCAGAGAACAAAATAAAACTGATCGGTGGCAGTGTCGAGGAAGCGTCATTAGCTTATAAGGATATTGAAACTGTTATGAGCAACCAACAACAACTGGTTAAGATCGAAGGATCATTCACGCCTAAAATAGTAAGGATGAATAAAAGCTAAAAAAAGAGTCTTTCAAATTTGAAAGACTCTTTAAAAACAAAAAAATGGAAACAAAAATAATACAGATAACATCAGGTAAAGGTCCGGCAGAATGCTGCCTTGCAGTTGCCATGGCGTTAAAAGAAATATTAAAAGAAGCAAAAGAGTATGCTCTTTTACATGAAGTCATAGAACGGGTTCCGGCAGACGAGAATGGAACATTATTTTCGGCGACCATAAAATTGCAGGGGAAATTTGCGGGCTCATTGGCCGAGAGTTGGGACGGAAGTTTACTCTGGATCGTACAAAGTCCTTATCGCAAATTTCATAAAAGAAAGAACTGGTTCATTGGCATTCATTGTTATGATGAGTCGGTTTTACCAAAATGGAATGAAAAAGATATTGTTTATCAAACCATGCGATCTTCAGGGCCTGGCGGACAAAATGTAAATAAAGTAGAATCAGCAGTCAGGGCTATCCATCAACCCTCGGGGTTACAGGTCATGGCAAACGACTCACGCTCACAGCTTCAAAATAAAAAATCAGCTACCGAACGATTAAAACTAGTTTTCATGAAATGGCAAATCACATCCATTGAAAAGAACTTACAATCAATGTGGCAAAATCATAACGAACTCGAAAGAGGAAATCCTAAACGTGTATACACAGGAAAAGATTTTAAAAAAGAAAAGAAACATGGAACATAATAAATTACATCAGGAGATCCTCCTGAGAAAAGAAAAAATAACTGAGATAAGTAGTGAGTTAAAAACTCACTTCATAGGTCTTGATCTGATCATCGATGAAGTGATGAATTTGGTTTCTGCATGGTATCTGTTCCCGCAGGCACAATTACGGCCATTGGTCATTAACCTGTGGGGCATGACCGGCTCAGGTAAAACTGCCCTAGTAAAAAAACTGGTAGAATTGCTGGAGTACAAAAAACTCTATGCTCAAATGGATATGGGAGAATTTGAATCGGATTCAGCATCCTGGTTTAAAAGTACATTGACAGATGATCTGGAGTTTTTTCATGAACAACCCTGCATGATATGTTTGGATGAATTTCAATTTGCCCGCACCATCGATAAAAACGGTGAAGAGTTAGGGAAAGATAAATTAAGAGTGATCTGGGATCTTATCGATAGTGGTCGCATTAACTATATTCCATACAACAATGCCTTTTATGTAAAACGAGCGGATGTATGTTTACTTAACCTCTTAAAAGCAAAAGAACAAGGAGTAGAAATAGAAAATGGTCTTGTTATAAAAAATGAGGAGATATTTCTGGAGATCTTTAAAAGTTTTTATTTCGAGAATCAGAACAGAAATGAGACACTTGATAAAAATTATTTTTTATCCACCGACTTTATTGATGGCTTATTTTATCTGACAAATAATGATGATATCATTCGGGAATCATTAAAGCAAGATATTTCAAAAGCTGATCTGCAAGGTATTACAGATCTTCTCGCGAGAGGAATAAAAACACGGAGCGCTCTTAAGGAGTTAGATCTGTCCAAAGCCATTATTTTTGTATTGGGCAATCTTGACGAAGCCTATGGCATGAGTCATTCTATCAATCCTGATATCAGCGCAGACGAACTACACGAGGATACACTTAAAATAAATATCACCAATATCAAATCTGCTTTAAAGAAAAGATTCCGTTCAGAACAAATAGCGCGATTAGGAAATAATCATATTATCTACAGAGCTTTTAAAAACGAACACTTTAAAGAATTGATCAAAAGAGAACTTCAACGCATCAATGTGTTCATAAAAACACAATTCAATTTTGAGATCAGTTATCATGCTTCTGTGCACGACCTGGTTTACAAAGAGGGCGTATTCCCGGCGCAGGGTACAAGACCTGTATTGACAACCATTAAAAATTACGTGGAAACGTGGGTGAGCAAAATTGCCATTGAAGTAATTGGGAAAAATCTAAAGGTTACTAGTGTAGAATGGTCTTACCACGACGATAAATATGTGTTTGTATTTAAAGACGAACAAAACTGTGTGCTCAATATTTACGAGGAAAAAGTATTGCTTAAAATTGATACCTTAAGAAGAACCGTTGACAAAGATCTTCAGGCTCACACCGCCGTTCATGAATCTGGTCATGCTGTACTGGCTGTTATGACCTTAAAGATCCTTCCATCACTCATCGTGTCCAAATCTGCCTCTGATGGCTGCGATGGGTTTTGTATGGTAAACTCTCCGGACGGTTTGCTGACCAGAGATATTCTTAAAAAAGAAATAATTATCTCATTGGGAGGCTACGTGGCCGAAAAAATGATTTTTGGAGAAGAGAATACATCTTCGGGTGTTTGCTCTGATATTGAAAACGCAACTAATTTAGCTAACAAAGCTATTAAGTATTATGCAATGGGTTCTGATCCTATTTCTATTGCTGTTTCGTCGCCAAATAATAACGAATACTTTTTTATGGGTGAGAAACATAAACAGGAAGCTCTGAACTTGATCAACGAATGTGAAAAGGAAGCTGAAGAAATACTACAAAACAATAAATTATTACTCCTTAAACTATCTGAATACTTAACAGAAAACCATAAGATAGAAGAGGCCGAAATAGCTGATTTTGTTAAGAAGTACGCAACTGAGAGGTGGATTAATGAAGAAGGGTTCAAGAAAAAAGAAAACTATTTTTCATTTGAATCGATGCTTAAAAAACAGATCACTAATTTAAAAGTATAGTTCACTCAGTGTAATGAATTATTTTTCAATTTAAAATAATTTTAAACACACCTTGAATTATCAGTAAAATCAATGGATACAGAGCGCACAATAAATAAAAACAAATTATATTTAAAATTTATTTTTAAAATAATAGTTGGAGATCAAAAAAAATGATTTACATTTGTCACAGAAATTATAAAAACAACATGAACAATTATTTTACATATCGCCAGAAGTTCAGTCCAATAGGGCATTCGCCGCTATTGCACATATGGGGAGAGTAATTTATTTTTTTATTAAAACATAAAATATTTTCAACCCCGATTCATCATCGGGGTTTTTTATTTAAAAATTAAAAAAAATGAAACGAAGTTTACAACCCCTATTTTATTTTCTACCGGGAAATTCCTGAAGGGAGATCGTATGTATCAGCGTGTCTGATAACAACCCGGTCTTCAAAAAAGACCGGGTTTTTTTATAGCAAAAAATGAAATTTTAAAAAGTAAAAATAATGCAAGTATCATCGGAGAGAAAGGACTGTGCTGGAATAACAGAATTAGCACGGTCCTTATTAAAAAGCAAAAACAAAATAATGGCATTACGACCGCATAGTTTTATATATAGTTTTCAGTATCTGTTTGATGATTGAATAGGATTGGTATGTTTTAACATGAGCCCGATCCGTAAAATGACCGGGCTTTTTTTATGCGTGTATTGTCGGATCGTCTAATCGGCAGGACGTCAGAGTTTGAATCTGAGAATAGTGGTCGAAATCGACCCTATGGAGATTCGCAGACGCAAATGAAAATATATAAACAGGTCTGCAATCCATTTCCGACAACATACCTTCTTAGCCCAATGGGTAGAGGCATTTGTCTTAGAAACAAGTAAGTGTAAGTTCGAATCTTACAGAAGGTACAAAGGAGAAATAACTGAGCGGGGCTCAGACTTGCTTGCTAAGCAAAGTGTTCGCCAAGGCGAATGGGTGTCGGGAACTCATTTCTCCGCGAAATAGAAGGAGAGTAGCGTACAATTGGTTTACAACAAGACTTGAACCATTTAATTGAGGTTTAACGAGACACCAATTAAAAGCAACATGAGACAAAATAAAAAAATAAAAATGTCCACATGAAATTTGAGGCGGTCAGCCAGCCGGCGGATAGGGTTCGATTCCTATACTCTCCGCAACTAGGATATAGCTCAATGGTAAGAGCAGGTACCTTATACGTACAAGGCTACAGGTTCAAGTCTTGTTATCCTAACAAAAAATAAATACGGGAAGTAGAGGAGTCAGGTCGTCCTCGCTGGTTTTGGAAACCAGAGTTCGCAGGTTCGAATCCTGCCTCCCCGACAAGGAAATATAGCAAAGATGGTCAATGCGACGGATTGAAGATCCGTAGATGTAAGTTCGAGTCTTACTGTTTCCACAAAGGGAATACGCTAACGTTGGAGAGTTAGGCCGGTCTGTAAAACCGGTGCTTC
>JAZKCP010000105.1:0-8209 GCA_040388035.1 Bacteroidota bacterium
CTGCAAAAGGAGATTGGCTGTGCTTTCTGGATGATGACGGAATTCCGGATGCCGACTTTATTGACAAATTAGTTTTTACCATTGAAAATTATGATTTTGACGGATTTGGCGGGATGTGGTATCCGTATGCCGATAGAGTAGTCCCAGATTGGATTCCTAACGAAGTAACAACAATGCGTCTGCTTACTAAAGATATTTGTCAATTGCGCAAAGGTGAAACTGTTGCGGCGGGTATTTGTGCTTTTAAGAAAGAAATCGTTTTAAAGGCAGGTAGTTTTCCAACACAAATTGGGCCACGAGATGGTAAAATGGGTTATGGGGAAGAAAATTATTTGCAATTGGAAATTTGGCGCTTAGGAGGTGTGATTGGTTTCAATCCAAATTGGACAATGAAACATTATGTATCAGACATCAAGTTTAGTTTAAGCTGGAATTTAAAACGCTTTTATCTCAAGGGAAGAGACAGTAATGCTTATCTTGAACCCTTATCATTTGGACAAAAAATTATAATGGCATTTCGTGTTTTGGTTGTACCGCCATATCAATTGATTTTAAATTCGCCAAAATTGCTGATGAAAAAAAACTATTTGTGGCAAAACTGGACCATAGACAGCTTTAAATATTCTTTCAGGATTTATGGAAGGTTATTTTCAAAACAGTAAGACTATGCAAATTTTATTTTCAGTTATTATTCCATCTTATAACAGAGCAGCTATTCTGGGACAGACAATTGAATCGGTTCTCTCGCAAGTTTATACCAATTGGGAACTTTTGATAGTAGATGATGGAAGTTCAGATAACACACAAAGTGTTGTTGAAGGGTACAAAAATCAAAAAATCATATACATTAAAAAGGAAAATGGTGGCGTTTGCAGTGCGAGGAATTTAGGAGTTCATTCCGCAAAAGGGGAATTCATTGTTTTTTTGGACAGTGATGATACGATAACTGATGATTGTTTGTTGCATTTTAATGAAGCCATTAAAAATGATACTTACCCCGATATCATCAGCGGTGGAATGAAAAAAATAGACGTCAATTCAAAAAATGCTGTTTTGGTAAAACCTTTTGAAAAAGGCCGAGGCGCAATCGGATGGGCAGTTATTGCTCCGGGATCTTTTGCTGTAAGAAAGGATTTCCTTTTGAAAACCGGACTCTATGATGAAAACATCAGCTATGGTGAAAATCTTGAATTGTTTCTGAGATTTAAAAAGCATAATCCATCAGTTGTTTATACCGATTGTTTCGATTTAACATATTATTCATCAGTTGATGGTGGAAGCAAAAATTTATTGAATATGATCAATTCAAATAAATTAATCCTCGAGAAACACGATGATATACTTTCAACAAATACAAAATATTTATTCAACCAGATAATAGGAGTGAATTATATGAGGTTTAAGGAAGGGAAAAAAGCATCAAAATATTTTTTAAAAGCAATAAAATACAAACCATTTCGATTTGACACCTACCTGAGATTAATCATTTCTAAATCGAATTTCCTGATGTCATTTTTTTACAAGTAAACGAGGCTGAATTACTTCGTATTAAAGAACTAACAAATTATGAAAACAATAAAAAAGAAAATTTACCTGCACAAAAATAAGATTGAAAACTTCAGTTTCAGTAATTATAGCACTTATTTTAAGGATGATAGTCTACTAATAAAATACTATGATTTTGAGAACAATTGGGGTGATACCGTAAATCCATATCTTATTGAAAAGATAACCGGCAAAAAAACAGTTTCGTCAAATGTTATTTATAATGTTTTAAAAAAGGATGAGCTTTTGGGAATCGGCAGCATAATCGTCGGAGATCTAAGTAACTATGTTATTTGGGGTTCGGGAATTATGTGGGAAAATGTAACGTTGCTAAATAAACCCAAGGAAACTCTAGCCTTGAGAGGTCTGAAAACTTTAAAGAAAATTCAGGAAGTTGGCGGCAATTGCGATGTGTTTGGTGATCCTGTCCTGCTTTTCCCTGAAATATTTCCTGGTACTTCAATTGAAAAGAAATATAAATATGGAATTGTACCCCATTTTAAAGACAAAAATAAAATCGGTGTTCAAAAAATTATAGGTTTGAATAATCCTGAAATTAAAATCATTGATATACAAAACGGAATTGAAGAGTTTGTTATTGATGTTTTAAGTTGTGAAAACATTCTATCCAGCTCATTACACGGACTAATTCTAGCGGAAGCATACGGAATACCAACCTGCAGATTAATTTTTTCTGAAGAAATGCGCGGCGGGGATTTTAAATTTTTCGACTATTATTCGGGAGTTGGGATTAAAGAAATGGAAACAGTTCTTATTCATGACGATATTTCAAACCTCAATACCATTTTCGCAAAATGCTCTTTAAAAGACTTAAATTTTAATCAAAAGGCACTAAAAAACTCTTTAATAGAGTATGCTAATCGAAGTAAATAGCACTAAATAAATTATGATTGATATTATTTTTGGAACCCGTCCTGAAGCTATTAAATTAGCATTGTTGGTAAAGTTGTGCAGAGAAAAATTTCCTCAAAAAGTGCGGGTGATTTCCACAGGACAGCATAAAGAAATGTTGGATCAGGTATTGGATTGGTTTGACATAAAACCAGATTTTGATTTAAATATAATGACAGCCAATCAATCTCTTTCAGGAATTACATCTATTTGTTTAGAAAAACTGAATGATTTCTATGCCAAAAATCCAAAACCAAATTTACTGATTGTACAAGGTGATACGACTACCGCCTTTGCCTCAGCACTAACCGCTTTTTATAATAAAATAGAAGTAGGACATGTGGAAGCCGGATTAAGGACAAACGATAAATGGTCTCCGTTTCCCGAAGAAATCAACAGAAAATTGATTGGTCAGATTGCCGATTTGCATTTTGCACCGACTCAAATGGCTTTCGATGTTTTAATCAATGAAAAAATCGGAAAAGAAAAAGTGCATTTAACAGGAAACACCGTTATTGATGCGCTGCTTTATTCCAAAAATAAAATCGACGGGCAAAAATATTTTCCGGCTCATTTAAAGGAATATTATACCGGTTCACAATCAGATAAAAAGATTGTTCTGATTACCGGCCACAGAAGGGAAAACTTCGGTCAAGGCTTTCAGGATATTTGTCTGGCGATAAAAAGGCTTTCTCAAAAATACCCGGATGTATGCTTTATTTATCCGGTGCATCTTAATCCGAATGTGAAGGAAGTTGTTTTCGAATTATTGGGTGATTTGCCTAATGTAAAATTGATTGCGCCAATGTCTTATCCTGATTTTATTTCAATGATGGACAGAAGTTATTTTATTTTAACCGATTCAGGAGGCGTTCAGGAAGAAGCGCCATCGCTGGGAAAACCGGTTTTGATTATGCGAAACAATACCGAACGCCAGGAAGGCGTTGATGCGGGAGTTGTTAAATTGATAGGAACCAATGTGGAGCAGATTGTCATTGAATCTTCAAGGCTTCTTGACGATAAAGATTATTACAATTCGTTTTTGAAAAGTGAAAATCCTTATGGAAATGGCGATTCATCAGAACAAATTATAAATATAATTAAGTCATATGTCTGAGGAAATTATACTGTATCGCGGTCCTTTGGAAAGAGCCAGATTAAAGTTATTGATCAGTGCCGTTATTTCCAGAAAGAATTCGAAAGTCACTTTTGTATGGATTTTTCCAAAGGTATTGGACGCGGATAAGAAAAAGCATTTTGATGATTTCATCAGTCAGTTTGCACTGGAAAACGTCTATATTTTTCGGGATAAAGGCTTGAAAGCATTAAAAGTTAAAAAAGAAATCAACGAGTTTTTCAGCAAAACAAATTTTGAAATTGCTCATTATATAGGTTTCAAATCCTATTTTTTTGCAGGTTCCATAACGGCATTCAAAAAAGTATGGTATGTAAATGGAATACCTGAAGAGATGTTGCTTAATGCAGATACAATTACAAACAGGGTAAAATGTTCCCTCAATTGGTTTTTAGTAAAAATCCAAAAGAAACCGGATTTAATAGTTACAGTTTCGCAACCGATGAGAGAACACGTCAGAAGGAAAACTTTTGAAACCGAATTTTTTATTACTCCAATAACTGTTGATAATGCGACGTTTACCAATTCAAATAAGCCTAAAAAATATTTAACCTATTTAGGAAGTGGCGCGCCATGGCAGGCTATTGATTTGCTGGAAAAACTCTGGTATGAAATAAGTTTAGTGGATGAAAAAGCACTGTTCAGGGTAATTTCAAGGGATAAAAGATGTGATTTTTTGGCGAAAAGAATCCCAAAAGAAAGGATTCATTTTTGCTCGTCATCTGATTTTAAAGAAGTAGCGGAATTCCTGTCAGAATCAAAAATGGGTTTTTTAATCCGTCGCAATCATATTGTGAATAATGTTTCGTTTCCGACGAAATATGCAGAATATGTTGCCAGTGGAGCATTTGTGGCACTATCAGCAATTGAATGGGATTTGAACCAGTACATCAGGAAGTTCAATACAGGAATATTAGTCGACCCGAATTCACCGCTAAATGAAACTGCACAAAAGATAGTCTCTTTTTTAGCAAAAAATACGAACGAATCGCATAGTTCCAATTTTGAGGCTTCAACTACTGCACTCTCAAATAAATATTGGATAACGCAGTTGAATGATAGACTGAATACATTAGTTTAAATTAAGTTTATGGAAAAAAAAATATTAGTTACCGGAGTTGCCGGTTTTGTCGGAATGCACACGGCAAAAGCCTTGGTAGCTGCCGGCCATAATGTAATTGGTTTGGATAATTTAAGTGATTATTACGATTTGCGTCTAAAATATGACAGGCTGAAAGAACTGGGAATAAAACAAAATCCTTTGCCAGAGAATAAGTTATGTGATGGTATTCCAAATTTCAAGTTTATCCGTTTGGATTTAGGCGCTAATGATTTACTTGACCAGCTTTTTTCAGAGAATTCTTTTGACATAGTGATCAACTTAGCAGCTCAGGCCGGCGTACGTTATTCTATCGAAAATCCCAAAGTATACGTAGATAGTAATATATATGGTTTTTTTAATATCCTGGAACTTTGCAGGAAGTATTCAATTAAAAACCTTATCTACGCTTCCAGCTCATCAATTTATGGTAATTCAGATCAAATTCCGTTTAATGAAACCCAAAAGACAGACAGCCCGGTGAGTTTATATGCTGCTACAAAAAAAAGCAATGAACTGATGGCGCATACCTATTCCCATTTGTTCGGAATTACCTGTGTGGCCCTTCGTTTTTTTACCGTTTATGGACCTTGGGGCAGACCCGATATGGCGCCATTTTTATTTGTTAAAGCCGCTTACGAAGATCAGCCAATAAAAGTGTTTAATTATGGAAATCAAAGCCGTGACTTTACCTATGTTGCTGATATTGTATCGGGAATTGGAATTGTGGCAAATGCTATAGAGAAACTTTCAGGAAATCACATTTACAATATTGGTTGTGGGAATCCGGTTGCTTTAATGGATTTTATTAAGGTTATAGGGCATAACGTTGGAAAAAAAATAGAACTTAATTTGTTGCCTGCCCAAGATGGCGATGTAACGCAAACCTATGCTTCTACCGAAAAACTTTCGGAATTGGGATATCAGCCAAAATATAGCTTGCAGGAAGGAATAAAAGAATTTGTGGATTGGTATAAAGAATACTACCATATCACTGATTAATATAAAAGCCAAACAATAATCAATGAAAATACTTTTTGTAATCGATTCTTTTTTTACCGGAGGCGCTGAGTTTTCTACTCTTGAGATTATACGTTTTTTAAAGGAAAAAGGAGTACAAATTCACACTTGTAAATTAAAAGATAAATTGCCGCAATATGATGCATCCTTATTTGGTTTTGATAATTCCAATATAACAACTCTTCCAAAAGAAAATTTTTTTGCCAAAAGAAAAGCGCTTAAAAGTTTAATTGCTGATTTCAAACCGGATATCGTTCATAGTGTTTTATTCAATTCTAATTTGCTTGTACGTTCCATACGCATATTCGACAGTTCTTTTATTCATCTGGAAAGCTTGGTCAATCACACCTATAGTAAAGAAAGATTGAAAGATCCGCGAATTAATTCAACCAAATTGGAATTACATCGTTGGCTTAATAGGACAACTGCATTTTTTGGTACTGATCATTTTCACCCAAATGGATTATCAGTATCTGAGCATTTTCAGCAAAAGCTTTCCATCCCTTCAAAAAAGATGACTTTAGTTCACAGAGGGCGGAATTCCAAGAACTATGACGTAACTCCGTTTCCTAAATCTGAATTTGGTATTGCTAATGATCAACTCGTTTTAATAAATGTTGGCCGTCAGGACTTTCAAAAAGGACATGATATTTTACTGGATAGTATTTCGCTATTACCGGATTCGGTTAAGGCAAAAGTTGTTCTAGTAGTAGTAGGTAGAGAAGGAAATGCCACCGCCAGCATTCAAAAACTGCTTGTCGAAAAGAAACTGGAAAGCAATGTCATGTTTCTGGGGCACCGAACTGATGTTCCGGCATTATTAAAAATGGCCGATATTTTTGTTTTTCCTTCCCGCTTTGAGGGTTTGCCGGGAGCATTAATAGAAGCGGAAGCAGCAGGATTGCCCATCATTTGTTCCCATCTTTCAATGATGTTAGAAGTCGTTGAGCCTAATCAGAATGCAATAACTTTTGATATTGATAATACGCAGGCAGTGACTGATGCCATTGTTTTATTAGCCGAAAATGAAAAAGTAAGAGCTCAATTCGCAAAGAAAAGCAGAGCCATTTTTGAAGAGCGTTTTCAGATTGAGGCCGTTCACCAGTCGATGTATTTATTATATAAAAAACTAATAAAGTCACCAAAGTAATGAAAGTAGGTATACTTTTAGATGATTTGACTGTTCCGCATTGGATTGCCATGGTGGTATCTTTTCTTGAAAAAAATCCTGAAATCAAGGTTGAATTTGTGGTTACCAACAATTCAAAAATAAAAGGTGCAAGTTCATCACTAGTTTACCGCGCCTTAAGAATGGTTGACCGAAAATTATTCAAAGCAGCCGGCAATCCATTTAAAAAAGAAAAACTCATTTTTGAAAATATCGACATTCTCGCTGTCACTCCGGAACAAACCCGATTTTCCGATCGTTTCACAGCTGCCGATATTGCCAAAATAAAAAAATATGAAGTCGATTTTATTCTACGTTTCGGATTTAGAATTCTGAGAGGTGATATTTTACAGGCTTCAAAATACGGCATACTAAGCCTTCATCACGGCGATACAGATACATACAGAGGCGGTCCGCCGGCTTTCTGGGAAGTGGTTAATAAATCTCCTGAAACCTGTGTCAGCCTGCAATTATTAACAGAAACCTTAGATGGTGGAGTAGTAGTGGATAAAGCTTTTCAGCGGACAGATACTACTGGTTTTTACAGAAATCAAAGTAAATTGTATTATGCCGGTGTTGAAATCATGACTCATTTTTTATCCAAATGTGTTCAGTTTTCTTCGGAAGTTTGGATTGACCGACGTAAAGAAATTTTTTCAGATAAAATTTATTCAGATAGATTACATACAAATCCTACGAATAAGGAAGCATTTCAAATTGGTTTTCGATTCTTTGTCAAATCAGCATCAAGAGCGATTTACCATTTCTTTTTTAGCGAACAGTGGCAAATAATCGTGATGAAATCAGCATCATCGTGGAATCAATTAGCGATGTATCGAAGCAGGAAAATGGTACCTGCCAAAGACAGGATTTGGGCGGATCCATTCAGTATGCAACATGAAGGAAAAAGCTATTTATTTTTTGAAGAATTTATCCATAAAAATAAAAAAGCACATATTTCGTATTTTGAACTCGATGCCAATCTAAAACCTACTACAAAGAACCCTATTATTGCTATCAATGAGAAATTCCATTTGTCATATCCTTCTGTTTTTAAAATTGATAATGATTACTATTGCTGTCCCGAGAGTGCTTCCAACAAGTCGTTGACGTTATATAAAGCTGAAGTATTTCCGAATCAATGGAAACCTATAAAGACACTTTTTGAAGAAACAAAAATTTATGATCCAACATTTGTTCAGCACGACGGAACATGGTATTTGTTTTGCAACAAGCGGGTTTTTGCAGAATCGAGCAGCGACATGTATCTTCATATTTATTATGCAGATGACATTCTGAATGAACCATTAAAATCGCATCCGTCAAATCC
>JAZKCP010000105.1:8219-27436 GCA_040388035.1 Bacteroidota bacterium
GCAAACATTATTACCGGTATTGGTTTTATTGGTGCCGGAGCTATTTTTAAAGATAATAACGGAAATTTAATTCGCCCTGCGCAATGCTGCACTCCGCGATATGGAAACAGTATTCAGTTGTTTAAAATCGACACATTATCTAAAACAGATTATACAGAAACGTTTCTTTCTGAAATGCTTCCTAACTGGGAAAAATCAATAAAAGGAACACATACTTTTAATTACAGTGACGGACTGTTTTGCGGAGACATTCAGGTTAAAAGAAGTAAATTTATTTAAATGAAAGACACTTCCTTAACCATTTTAATGCTGGTAACAAAACGACAATATAGAGGTGCCGAAATTTCGGCATTTAATTTGTCAAAATCCTTACTGGAAAAGGGACACCGTATTTTGTGGGTAGGTTTATATCCGCATCGGCAAGGTCATATTGTAACTTTGGACGGAGCTGTCAACATTGATTTGCCGGCTTCTTCTTCCTGGTTGTCAATTAAGAAGTTAAAGGCATTGGCTTCTTTGTACAAGGAACACAATCCACATATTGTCCAGGCTAATGGCAGTGATACATTGCGTTATGTAGTGTTTTTAAAAATTTTGGGTTTTAGTCCAAAAATAGTATATAGAAACATCAGTATTCTGAGTACGTGGATTAATTCAAGACCAAAATATATTTTGTTTAAATTCCTGTTTTCGAAAACGGATAAGGTCATTTCGGTAGGTGAGGAAGCTTTGACCGATTTTAGGAATTTTTTCCCGTTTTCTGCAGACAAGAGTTTAGTGATTCATCGAGGCGTGCCTTTAATTTCGTCTTCCGAAAAGGAAATATCCAAAATAAGAGAACAGTATTCCATTCAGAAGGAAGATTTCGTTTTTATTCATATTGGCCATTTCTCTGCAGAGAAAAACCATACTTTTTTGCTAAAAGCCTGGCAGCAATTAACCAGTAAACACAATAACATTAAATTAGTACTTTTGGGCGACGGAATATTGAGGGACGCTATTAGTAATGAAATGCGCGAATTTAATTTATCAAATACCGTACTAATGCCTGGTTTACAAACAAATATCGCCGATTGGTTGGCCATTAGTAAAGTTATGGTATTGTGCAGTACGATTGAAGGAGTTCCGGGAGTTGTGGTGGAAGCTTCTTTCCAGGGTGTTCCTACTGTTGCGGTCAATGTTGGCGGAGTTAAAGAAGTGCTGATAGATGGGGAAAACGGTCTTTTAGTTCCAACTCATGATATTGATCAGTTCGTTCAAAATTGTGAAAAGCTATTAATGGATGACAATTATAGGCAAACTCTTGGCAATAAAGCTAAAACAATTGTGAGAGAGCGTTTTGATTTGGATAATAACACAAATCAGTTTGTAGCAGTGTATAATTCAATTTTATAAAACACAACTTTTTTCTATGCTTTTTAACTCCAATAAGGCTTAGTTAAACACGATTTAAAGTAATATGTTAAAAGAAAAAAGAATTCCGCCTTCATTAGGTTATGTTCCCTCACTGGATGGTTTGAGGGCTATAGCTGTATTAATGGTTATGTTATTGCATGCCCATTTTCAGTTAGGTAAAGGAGGAGGTTTGGGTGTTGATATGTTTTTTGCACTTTCCGGATTTTTAATCACAACACTTTTGCTTGAGGAAAATCAAAAAAACAATCGGATTTCTTTAGGGAGTTTTTACATCCGAAGAACATTCAGATTATTCCCAGCACTTTATTTTATGCTCTTAGTGGTGTTAATTTATGCCCTTGTTTTCTCAAATGGTGCCAAGCAGATAATTATTCTGAAAGAAGTATTTGCTTCGGGTGTTTACGTCAACAACATTAGTTATTTATGGGATTTTGAATCATTGATATTAGCCCATACATGGTCGTTGGGTGTTGAGGAACAATTTTATTTTGTTTGGCCGCTATTGCTAATGTTGTCATTGCGTTTCCTTTCACCTAATAAGCTTCTTCTTGCCTTATTGTTTTTTATTCCGCTTATTTGGATGATTAAGATAACTGATTATTTTCCGATATTATGGGGTTTAATCCATGAGTCTCTTTTTATAGGTTGCCTATTTGCCTTACTGCGATGGACAGGCAGATTGCCCGTAAAAATTCCGAATCTGGTAACACTTCTTTTTTTTATAGCAGCAATTGTGATTGGCGTTTTTCCGATAACGGTTTATCATGACTTGGTAGAATATAATTTAAGATTTGTTGGCGGACTTTTATCGATTATTATTATTATTGGATTAGTTGATGCGTCAAATAGTATGCTTAGTAAATTATTAAGCAGTCGTTTTTTAGTTTTCATCGGGAAAATATCTTACGCACTTTATTTATGGCATGTACCCGTTTTTAGATGGTTTGCATGGCATTCAACGCTGCCGGCTTCTGTAGCTTTTATTTTGAAATTTGTAGTTACCTTTCTGATAGCAATAGTATCTTTAGAATTAATTGAAAAACGTTCAATGAAAATCGGGCGAATTTTGAGTAAAAAATTGGCTGTGAAAAACGCTGTTGAGGACACTATTCCTGAAAAAAAGGGTATTTAGATTTAATTATAAATTAATGAAACTTGAAAATTAAAGTACTTCATATTATAAAGTCGTTGGGTCGCGGCGGAGCCGAAATGCTTTTGCCTGAAACTCTAAAATTACATGATCAAGGTCAATTTGAATTTCATTATATCTATTTTTTGCCATGGAAAGATCAAATGGTGGAAGCTATTGAAAAAGCAGGAGGAAAAGTTACTTGTTTTCAAGCTAATAATAATATCCAGCTTTTGTTGCAGTTTCCTAAAATCATCAGCTACTGTAAAGAAAATAATATTCAGCTTATCCATGCCCATTTACCTTGGGCCGGTTTTGTTAGCCGTTTGGTTCATAAACGCATCAAAATACCTGTATTATATACCGAACACAACCTTCAGGAAAGGTATCATTTCATTACAAAATTCATCAATAAATTTACATTTAACTGGCAGACTTTAGGAATTGGGGTTTCTGAAGATGTCACTAGTTCCATTTTAAAAAATATAAATCCCAAAACTCCGGGTAAAACTATTTTGAACGGAGTTAATACCGATAGTTTTTTAAAGCATAACGAATCAGAACGAACGAGAATCAGGGCTTTATATTCCATACCGGATGATGCTGTTTTAGTTGGAACGGTAGCTGTTTTTCGTTTTCAAAAGAGATTGGATTTATGGCTCGAAGTGATGAAAGAAGCTATTGCCGTCAATCCAAATATTTACGGAATTATTGTTGGAGCCGGTCCACTTGAGCAGGAATTGCGTGCCAAACACCAAGAATTGAAGCTAGAGGGCAAAGTGTTTTTCGCAGGCTTGCAAACCAATGTCAAACCCTATTACGAAGCGATGGATATATTTATGATGACTTCTTCATTTGAAGGGTTGCCCATTGCATTGCTAGAGGCCATGAGTATGAGTTGCGCCGTTGTTGCTACCAATGCTGGCGGAGTTAAAGAAGTGTTGCGTCCTGATACGGACGGAATTCTTGTTGATGTTACTAATTGGCAAACACTGTCAAAATCAGTATTGCACCTATCAGAAAATCAAAAGAAATTGTCTTATTATCAATCACAAGCTAGAAAAAGAGCAAAAGAATCCTTTAGCATAAACGTTATGGTTGAACAATTGGAAGCTTTATATTTAAAACAAATACAATGATTATTAGAGAACCCAATCCCAATGATACTCCGGCGATAATTCAATTATTGCAGTTGAGTTTGGGTGAAAGTTTATTAAAAAAGACAGCTGACATTTGGGAATATAAACATGTTAAAAATCCCTTTGGGAAATCGTATGTTTTGTTAGGGGAGGAAGATGGCGTTTTGGTCGGAGTAAGAGCTTTAATGCAATGGCGATGGCAATTAGGGGATGAAGTGTGGACATCTTACAGAGCAGTCGATACGGCAACCCATCCAAATCATCAGGGCATAGGAATTTTCAAAAAATTAACTTTATCAGCTCTTGATGATGTTCAGAAAAAAGGAGATTGTTTTGTTTTTAATACGCCGAATGATCAAAGCCGTCCCGGTTATTTAAAAATGGGCTGGAAAGAAGTGGGTAAAATTAATGTCGCCGTGGTATTTACTTTTTTTTATTTTTTTCGATTATTATTTAAGGCACAGACCAATGAAAAAGCTGATGACGGTAAACTGGACCAATTATGTGAATTGCATAATGCTGATTTAAAAAATAAAAATATAATCTTTACACCTAAATCGACGAGCTATCTGAAATGGCGTTATGAGGAAAATTTACTGCAGAAGTATCACGTGATTTCAAAGCCTAATTTCTATATTGCCATGTATATAAAAAGGCATCGGTTTTTTAGCGAGTTACGCGTTGTGGAAACAATTGGTTCGTTTAAAAAAGAAAACCATTCTCAAATTTGCAGTTCAATTGTTCAATATGCCTTTAAAAATAATTGCTGGTTGATTACGCTAGAAGAAAAAAACGTGTTCAAACTAAGGATTTATGGAGCATTTGGACCAAAACTGACCTTTAAATCACTGACTTCAAATACTACATTTATTAAAAGCGCATTGAACCTTAAAAAGTGGAAGTATAGTATTGGCGACTTGGAGTTGTTCTAAATTTGTGATTGTTTTTTAACATAATATTTTATGGTTCTTTGTAAAGAATCAAACCTAAGGATTTATGGATTTTATATTTATAATTTTACTTTTTTTAATAAATCAGCTTTTTGTTGGAAGGATTGTAAAAACGAACCCTTTTTTATCAAGAAAGTTACTCAACCGTCTGTTTGTTTACCATTTCGTGTTTTTAGGAATTTATATGTTATATGCCGCCAATAGCGGATCTGACTCGTTTGAATATTATAAATCAGCTTTGGAAATTGGCAGCAATTTAGATTTTACTTATACAGGTACACGATTTATAGATAATTTTTCCGCCTTTTTTATTCAATTCGGACTTTCGTATACGACTATGATGATATTGTATGCCTGGTTCGGTTATGTTGGATTTGTATATGCTTATTTGTTTTTCAGGGAAAACATTACAGTACCAGTTACAGTCTTTGGCAAATACAATCTTTTAACGCTATTGTTATTTCTTCCGAATATGCACTTTTGGACTGTTTCTTTAGGAAAAGGGTCGCTTATATTTATGGGATTGATGATTTTTACCTATGCTGTTAAAATTCCAAAAAAAAGGTTTTTGTTATTAATTATTGGTGGCTTTTTTGTCTACATGATTCGCCCGGCTGTAATGCTTTTTGTACTTGTAGGTGTTTTAGCCGGATTGTTAACAGGGAAACAAAAAATGAGTCCGGCGGTGCGATTTATTGTAATTATCGGAGCTATAGGTTTTCTGTATGTCGCCCGTACGACAATATTAGGTGTCGCTAATTTGGAAAATTCTGAAAATGTTGTAGACGATTTTCAAAAATTTTCCACTGTGGCTTCTGATCGTCTTGAAGGTTCCGCAGGTTCGGGTGTTTCTATGAATAGTTATCCGCTGCCTTTAAAATTATTTACTTTTTGGTTTAGACCCTTATTTTTTGATTCTCCAAGTATTTTGGGTATTTTTAGTTCTGCAGAAAATTTAGTTTATTTATTGTTGTTTTTAAAAATTTGTAACCGGCGATTTATAAAGTTTATCAGAAGAGCTCCTTATATGGTAAAAATGTCAGCCATTACTTTTCTTTTGTCTTCTTTTGCATTAACGTTTATAATGTCCAATCTAGGTATTATAATGCGCCAAAAATCTATGGTAATGTATTTTGGGTTTTTTGTCATTTATTATTTTTTAGCCAATGAAGAATGGCTGAAGATGCAGAAAAAGAAAGCGCAGACAACAGTTAGTATTAAGCCATGAAAAACGGAACTTTAGTAATTTCACTTGATTTTGAATTGGTATGGGGAATTTTTGACCACATTCAAATCAATGATAAGGTTTCCTATTTTGATAATACTTTAGCGGCTATCCCTAAGATGCTTGAACAGTTTGAAAAAAATAACATTCATGCTACATGGGCAATCGTAGGAATGCTTTTTAATGAAAATTGGGAAGAATGGAACGCAAACATTCCCGCAGTTTTGCCAAGTTATAGCAATGAAAATTTAAATCCTTATCAATATGGATCGAAGCATCAAAAAAGTGGGTTAGATCGATTTTTTTTTGCTCCCAATCTTATCAGAGACATTCACAGCGTTAAAGGACAGGAGGTAGGAACACACACCTATTCCCATTACTATTGTTTAGAAAAAGGTCAAACTATCGAACAATTTGACGCTGATTTGGACCAAGCCGTTAAAATGTCCAAAAAGTACGATATTGAATTACATTCCCTCGTATTTCCAAGAAATCAATATAATAGTAATTATCTGGATATGTGCTCGAAACACCAAATACAAACTGTCAGGACAAATCCAAGTTCTTGGTATTGGGATACTGCAAAACCGGAAACAATATTTTCAAAATTGGCCCGCACCGGAGATGCTTACCTTCCATTAGGAAAAAAATCTTATGCAGGAGCATCTTTAGGAAAAGATAAAGTGATAAGGCAATCGGCCAGCCGTTTTCTAAGGCCACAGCATCCACTTGAATTTTTGAATAACGCAAGATTAATTAGAATTAAAAATGAAATAATCGAGGCTGCCAAGAATGGAGAAGTCTATCATTTATGGTGGCATCCACACAATTTTGGTATTGCCACCGATGAAGCGCTTAAATCTTTAGCTGAGATTATAACTGTTTTTAACCATTGCAGAGAAAAATATGGTATGGAAAGTTATACCATGAAACAACTCAGGGATGATTTAATGCCATGATACATAAAGCAGTAAATTATCTGAAAAATTATGATAAAAAAGTTATCCTGCTTTTTGGCTATCATTTCTTATTCATACTAATTGCTTATAAATTAAGGATTGATAGAGGTGTTTCAGATGCTCATTTGTATTGGGGTAAAAGCCTTGATATCAGCCAGTATTCTTGGCTTGATTTTGCCGATTACGGAACAAATTTCATTTTATTTATTAATTACCCGTTAATCAAATCAGGATTGCCCTTTTGGTTTGGTTTTTTGCTGTACGGAATAGTCGGCTTTTTTGGAATCAGGAAATTCATGGATTGGGCTTCTTTAGTCTTTGGGGAATCTCTTGAATATAAAGGACTAAATTTATTATACTTGGTTTTTTTACTTCCAAATCTACATTTTTGGACAGCTTCCTTGGGAAAAGAAGCACTTCTTTTTTGGGGAATTGCAAGCGTTTTTTACGCCATGGCTTCTCAAAAATATAAAACTTTCAGCTTTATTGCCGGTAGTTTAGTTGTTTTGATTATTCGCCCACATGTTGCCTTGATGTTGTTAGCAGCAATAACTTTAATTGTACTTTTTGATAGTAAATATTCCTTGAAAAAGCGAATAGGCTTCTTGGCTATTACTTTAGTAGTTTTATCAACATTGCTCTACATGGTTTTCCAGCTTTCGAATATCCGTTATTGGGATTGGGAGAGAATTTCCTATTTTAATGACTATTCCATTTTGTCGTTCAGAAATTCAAAGAACTACATTCCTATGCTCGAGTACAATTACTTCTATAAACTTTTCTCATTTAATTTTCGCCCTTTATTTTTTGATGTCAATACCATTTGGGCCTTTTTTGTCAGTATAGAAAATTGTTTAGTACTAATACTCCATGGCGTAGCGTTGTTTTTTGCTGTAAAGCTTTACACTAAAATTGAATTTACGCAATGGATGAAAATTGTTTTTTTATTTACCTTTATCGCTAGTATGCTGTACGTACAACGTTACGCCAACCTGGGTATTTTCATGCGGACCAAAATAATGTTTCAGCCTTTTATGATGGTTGCTTTACTATTCATAATTAAGCAAAGTATAGCGCTTAGAAATCCAAAAGATTAAATGGGAAAACCAAAACTTATAAGAATCACTACAGTGCCGCTTTCGTTAGATAAATTATTGTCAGGGCAATTGAATTATATGGATTCTTTCTACGAAGTAATCGCAGTTTCTTCTGAAAAGGAATATTTAGAAAGGGTTGGGGAAAAAGAAAAAGTAAGCACTTTTCATCTTGAAATGTCCAGAAAAATAACGCCAGCGCGGGATTTTCAGGCAGTCATCAAACTTTATAGGTTTTTAAAAATAAACAAGCCGCTCATAGTGCATACACATACGCCAAAAGCGGGAATAGTTGGAATGCTTGCTTCAAAGATGGCTGGTGTGCCTCATAGATTACACACCGTTGCCGGACTGCCTTTACTCGAAGCCACAGGATCTAAGCGAAAGCTTTTAGATTTTGTTGAAAAACTGACTTATAGATGTGCCACCAAAGTGTATCCAAACTCCTATGGATTGTTAGACATCATAACAAAAAACAAGTATTGCCGTGCCAACAAGTTAAAAGTGATAGCTAATGGAAGTTCCAATGGCATTGATACAGAATATTTTAATCCAAATTTATTTTCCGAAACACAAAAACTGGAGTTAAAAAAGCAATTAAGCCTATCAATTTCGGATTTCGTATTTGTATTTGTTGGAAGATTGGTGGCGGATAAGGGAATCAATGAAATGGTTGCAGCTTTCAAATTAGTAAATGAAAAATACCCAAATTCAAAGTTACTTTTGGTTGGAGATTATGAATCTGATTTAGATCCGTTATCGCCTCTAACATTAACCGAAATTCAAGCTAATAGTGCCATTATAACCGTAGGCTTTCAAAATGACGTTCGCCCATATTTGGCTATTTCGGATGCCTTAATTTTTCCAAGTTACCGAGAAGGTTTTCCAAATGTAGTCATGCAGGCAGGAGCCATGGGCTTGCCTGGCATTGTATCCAACATTAATGGCTGCAATGAAATTATTATCGAAGGAGAAAACGGAACCATTATTCCGGTAAAGAGCGCATCTGCCATAATCGAAAAAATGGAATCGTTTATCACGAACGAAAATTATTTTAAAAAATTAAAGTCAAATTCCAGAGAGAAGATAGTGTCACGCTTCGAACAAAAGGTAGTGTGGAACGCTTTGTTGGCGGAATATAGGAATTTGGATTAATTTTTCAGGTTACCGATTTAATGGTTATTTTTGCCAAAAAAAAGAAATGTATACAAGTGTAGTAAAACCAACAGCCGATTTTTTTGCAGCTTTGGTTGGATTAATAATACTATCGCCTTTATTCATACTAATTACCATTTTACTCTTTATTTCCAACAATGGAAAACCCTTTTTTTTTCAATTACGGCCAGGGAAAAATGGTAAAATTTTTAAAATTGTTAAGTTCAAAACCATGAACGACAAAAAAGATACACAAAAGCAATTGCTGCCGGACGCGCAAAGATTGACTGCAATGGGAAGCTTTGTCCGCAAAACGTCTTTAGACGAGATACCGCAATTAATTAACGTGTTATTAGGTGATATGAGTTTGGTTGGCCCAAGACCATTGCTCACCCACTATTTGCATTTGTATACTGAATCTCAAAATCGCAGGCACGAAGTAAAGCCAGGCATAACAGGTTGGGCGCAGGTAAATGGCAGAAATGCTATTTCGTGGGATAGGAAATTTGAATATGATGTTTGGTATGTAGAGCATATTTCTTTTATTTTGGATTTGAAAATACTTTTTAAAACGATACTGAAAGTCCTAAAAAGTGATGGTATTAACGCTGAAAATGCAGCAACTATAGAACCTTTTAATGGAGAATAACATAACCTTATACGGAGCGAGCGGACACGGTAAAGTAATTATCGATATACTGAATGCTGCAGGAATGAAGATAAAGTCAGTAATTGATGATAATCCAAAATCCGGAGCTATTTTAGGCATTTCTGTTACTAAAACCAGTGAGTTCGACTTCTCTTCCTTAGGGCAAACCATAATTTCTATTGGTAATAATAAGGTTAGAAAAAAGCTGTCAAAATCACTTAATGCTGGTTTTGCCAAAGCCATACATCCATCGGCCATCATTTCCCATAATGTTGCTATTGGTGAAGGAACAGTAGTTATGGCCGGAGTTGCAATAAATCCGGACACTACTATTGGAAAGCACTGTATTATTAATACCAATGCGACCGTTGAACATGATGCGCAAATTGCTGATTTTGTGCATATTTGCCCCGGGGTTTCCCTTGCCGGAAACGTAACTGTTGGTGAAGGTACTCAAGTGGGAATAGGAGCAACAGTTATTCAGGGCGTTTCCATTGGGAAATGGGTGACAATCGGAGCCGGAGCAGTGATACTTAATGATATTCAGGATTATGCTGTGGTAGTAGGCAATCCGGGTAAAATAATAAAATACAATCCTATAAATGAATAATTCAAAAATCTGGCTCTCTTCTCCACATATGGGAGGAAATGAGCAACAATATGTTCAGGAAGCTTTTGATACCAATTGGGTAGCGCCACTTGGTCCAAACGTTAGTGGTTTTGAAACGGATTTGGAAAGTTTTTTAAACGATGATGTTTATGTTGCAGCACTTAGTTCCGGTACAGCAGCTATTCATTTGGGGTTAATTTTGTTGGGAGTTCAGGCTGGAGATGAAGTAATTTGCCAAAGCTTTACTTTTTCGGCTTCAGCCAATCCGATACTTTACCTTGGCGCCACTCCGGTTTTTATTGATAGTGAAACCGATACTTGGAATATGAGCCCAATTGCTTTAGAACAAGCGATTACTGATAGAATTTCAAAAGGGAAAAAACCAAAAGCAATTATTCCGGTTCATTTGTATGGAATGCCTTTTAAGGTTGATGAAATAAAAGCAATAGCCGAAAAGTATGGAATTCCAATTCTTGAAGACAGTGCGGAAGCACTAGGCAGTACCTATAAAGGAAAAAAATGTGGTACTTTTGGAGATGTCGGTGTTTTATCATTTAATGGTAATAAAATAATTACCACGTCTTCAAAAAATGTAAAGGAAAAGGCGGTCTTTTTAGCAACGCAGGCAAGAGATAATGCGCCTCACTACCAGCATTCTGAAATTGGATATAATTATAGGTTAAGTAATATTTGCGCCGGAATTGGAAGGGGACAAATGGAAGTTTTAGAAAAGCATGTGAAATTACGACGTGAAATGCGTGATTTTTATGCGCATTTCTTTAAGAACATTGATGGCATAACTGTTTCGCGTGAGCCTAATGCTGATTATCATTCGAATTTTTGGTTGACCTGCATTGTCATAGATTCGAAAAAATTAGGAAAAACAAGCCAGGATTTAAGATTGGCGCTCGAAGCGGAAAATATAGAATCCAGGCCTTTATGGAAACCAATGCATTTACAGCCCATTTTTGAAAAGTATCCGTATTATGGCGGGAATGTATCTGAAAACCTATTTGAAAACGGTTTGTGTTTGCCGTCAGGATCAAATTTGAATGAAGATGATAAAGAAAGAATTTCCAATGCACTTTATCAATTTTTAAGTAATACTTTTGTGCAAAAATAAAAAAAGGATATTTTAGATTAAATTTACCATTTGCTAAAACATGATTAACACTATTTTCAAAGCTCTTAAGGCAAGCATGTCTAACAAAAAATTCCGTAATATTGGCTATCTGCCAAGATGGATTATTTTTGCTATAGATGTATGTATAGTAGCAATTGCATGTATTATTACGTTTGTCATAGTTCACAGTTTAAACGTTAAGCTGTATAATATAATCAGTATTTTTTATCAATATGCAATTGTTGTAGCGGCAAATGCGGTTTGTTTCATATTTTTCAGAACGTATAGTGGAATTATTAGGCATTCAACATTTATAGATGGCGTGAAACTGTTAGTTGCCACGTCAACTTCCTATGTGACATTGATAGTGATAAATTATTCATTTCAAATTGTTACCCATCAAAAGCTGCTGCTTTCCACTGGGTTATTTATTACATACGTCATTTCTTTTTTATTATTATTCCTTTTTAGGATCCTGGTCAAAAACTTTTTCGAAAAGTATTTGCAGGTTGAGGATAAGAAACAACTGATCAGAGCTGTTATTTACGGTGCTGATGCCAATGCTATTTCGGTAGCTAATGCCTTAAAAACAGAAAAGCCATCACGATTCAATGTAGTTGCTTTTGTTGACAAATTCAAACAGGATAAAACCTCAAAGAGTATTCTTGATTTACCAATCATTAATCAAACCAAGAGCATCCATGCTATTTTGCGATCTATGAATGCAGAATCCCTTATTATTGCTGAAAAGAGTTTAACAAAAGAAGAAACCATTGCCATTGTAGAAGAATGTTTAGAATATAACTTCAAGGTTTTCACCGTTCCATTGATTACGGATTGGGAAGATCAAAAGCAAATATCCAATCAATTAAAGAATTTTGCAATTGAAGACTTGTTGGATAGAAAGCCAATTGTTTTAGATAATAATAAAATCTCAGCACAGATAAAAGGCAAAACAGTTATGATAACTGGTGGTGCAGGTTCTATAGGAAGTGAAATTGTTAGGCAGCTCATTGATTTCAACCCATATAAAATAATTATCCTGGATCAGGCAGAATCGCCTCTTCATAGTTTGCATCTCGAAGTTTCAGAGTTGGTAAAACAAGTCAAAATAAGGACCGTATTAGCCGATATAAAAGATTATAGAGCGCTTGAATTGGTTTTTGAAAAGTATAAACCCGATTTTGTTTATCACGCAGCAGCATATAAGCATGTGCCTTTGATGGAAGAAAATCCTTCTCAGGCAATTTATACCAATGTAATTGGAACAAAGAACATTGCAGATTTATCAAGCAAATACCTTGTTGAAAAATTTGTATTAATATCAACAGACAAAGCTGTAAATCCAAGCAGTGTTATGGGTGCCAGTAAACGTATTGCTGAAAAATACGTTCAATCCCTGAATTATCACCTTGTAAATTCCAAGAAAAAAATTATCACCAAATTCATCACTACCAGGTTTGGGAATGTTTTGGGTTCTAATGGTTCTATCGTTCCCTTATTCACAAAGCAAATTCAGGAAGGTGGGCCAATAACAATTACACATCCTGAGATTATCAGGTATTTTATGACTATACCGGAAGCTTGTCAGCTTGTACTTGAAGCAGGAGCGATGGGCAATGGTGGTGAAATTTATATTTTTGATATGGGAGAGCCTGTGAAAATTATTGATTTAGCTAAAAAAATGATTCGGTTGGCAGGGTTTATTCCTGATAAAGACATTAATATTAAAATTATTGGATTAAGGCCAGGGGAAAAGTTATATGAAGAATTGCTCAATGATACCTCAAAAACGTTACCTACACATAATGTGAAAATCATGATAGCCCAAGACAATATTGATGATTTCCAGGATGTTCAGATAGCTATAGCAGAATTGATAGCGACTGCTCAAAAAAAATCCAGCCAGGACATAGTTACTCTAATGAAAAAAATAGTTCCCGAGTTTAAAAGCATGAATTCACAGTTTCAAGTGTTAGATATTGATTAGTTTTCCATTTAATGTCTGAACTTATCCAAAAATATGAAATTCAAATTGTAGCTTTGCGACTTCAAAATAAGCAGGCGCTAAACTTGGCAAAAAAGATTACCTATAAATTACAACGATAATGATAAAAAAAATATTCTTACTGTTACTTTCGCTAACTGTACTTTCGTGTGCAAATAAAAAAGACATACTGTATTATCAGGACTTGAACAACGGCTCACAGGAATATATAAATTATTTGTCAAGCACCCTTCAGATAAACGATATATTATTTATTAAAGTTTCCGCTTTAATTCCTGAATCAGCAGAACCTTTTAACCTGCAAATTGGTTCAAATGGCAATGTAAACATTGAGGCCTACAAAATTCAGGGATATTTAGTATCTCAGGAGGGTACCATTGTTTTTCCAATTTTAGGAACCATACATCTAGCCGGTAAAACTACAACAGAAGCACAAAATTTGATAGCTAAAATGCTTAGTGATGGCGGTTATATAAAGGAACCAACAGTTAGTGTGAGGGTAATTAACAGTAAAATAACTGTTTTAGGGGAAGTAAAAGGCCCTGGTACCTACAACTATAATGAACAAAATTTGTCACTGAATCAGGCTATTGGTTTAGCTGGGGATTTAACTATAAACGGCGTTCGAAAGGATGTAATGATAATAAGGGAAGTTAATGGTGTGCGCACCTATGCACGTGTAGATTTGACCTCTTCCGACTGGTTTACAAGCCCTTACTATTATGTAAAGCAAAATGATATCATTATCGTTAATCCTAATGGGCCAAAAATTAAAACAGCAGGTTATCTGACCAATATTGGCGCTACATTGGGAATTTTATCGTTTGGGATAACTATGTATTTATTATTAAAAAAATAATTAATGGAGAATATTCAGTTTGAGTCAGAAAGCAGTCAAAATGAGGTTAATATCATAGACCAAATATTCAGGTATTTACGTTATTGGTATTGGTTTTTGATTTCTATGCTTATTTGCTTCTTTGTTGTAAAAAATTACTTGAATCATACTATTCCAATTTATGAATCAAGAGCCAACATTAAAATCATTGATGATTCAAAAAATAATTTTATTATACCTACCATAGGGACATCATCATTTTCGAAAACAAAATTAAGCTTAGAAAATCAGATTGAAGTTTTAAAATCTAAAAGGTTACTAGAACAAGTAGTTAGAAATTTAAGTTTAAATACACAGTATTATAAAGTTGGTTATTTAAATAATATTGAAATATGGAAAAACAGACCCTTTAATATTGAATGGATTAATAACACTATCGCCATAGACAATAAGTCCTTTACAATAGAAATAGAAATTGTTAAAAATGGATATACGGTAACTTCTTTTAACGGAATTGAAATTCACAAAACTTTTTCTTTTAATTCAATACAAACTATAAAAGGAATATCTTTTAGAATAAATCTTCAGGTAGGCACCAATCTAAATGCTCTTTTAGATAAAAAATATTTGATCAGACATGCAGCATTTGAGTCAACCGTGATAGGAATTTCTAATAGTCTAAAAATATTTAATAAAAACGAGAACTCCGATATCCTTACGATTTCATTAGCAGCAAATAATAAAGACCGTTCAGAGGCCATATTAAATGAAGTGATTAAACAATACGATATTGACGGATTAAACGACAGAAGATTGGTTTCTGAAAGAACCATAGAGTTTGTCAACAATCGGTTTAAATCGCTAGAACGCGAATTAGATTCTATAGAAAATAATAAAGCAAGTTATAAACGGGAAAACGAATTAACCTATATCGAAGCGAACGCGGGTGAAGCTGCTTCAAGTAAAATTGAAGCAAGTAACGATGTTTTTCAGACAGAGACCCAAATAGCATTGGCAAAAATATTGGAGCAAACCGTAAAAGCAGATAAGAAATTAAGTCTGTTGCCAACTAACATAGGAGTTTCAAACGGAAATGTAAACGGTTTACTATCTGAATTTAATCAAGTAGTTTTAGAAAGAGATCGAATATTAATAAGTGCTGGCGAAAACAATCCAAAGGTTACATTTTATAATGGCAAGTTACAGGAACTTCAAAAAAACATCATTCAGTCTGTAAAAGCTTATCAAAGAGAATTGGAAGTGTCTCTTTCACAAAATAACTTAACAAAAAAGAATTCGACGGATAAGTTTCGGGCAATACCAACCAATGAGAAAATTTTAAATTCGATAGAGCGTCAAAGGAATATAAAGGAATCACTTTATATACTGCTTTTGCAGAAAAGAGAGGAAGCTGCCGTTAATTTAGCCATTACTGCGTCTTCAATAAAAGTTGTAGACTATGCCATTACCGACGCAACTCCGATTGCACCAAAAAAAGGATCTTTTTATATGGGCGCACTGCTTATTGGATTACTGATTCCGTTTTTAATTTTATATATAAGTTTTTTGCTAGATGATAAATTGCATACGAAAGATGATGTTTTAAAATTGACAAGAAATAAAATTATACTTTCTGAAGTTCCGCATATCGACACGGAAGATAAAATAACAACCAGCAATGACAGGTCTTTGCTCGGAGAATCGTTCAGGATTTTGCGTACCAATCTGACTTATATTTTCCCTCTGCAAAAGGAAAAGCTGGCACAAACCATAATGGTTACTTCTACTATAAAGGGCGAAGGCAAAACATTTACAGCATTGAATTTATCAATTTCATTTTCTATAATGAATAAAAAGGTGCTGTTAATTGGTGCTGATATGCGAAATCCACAGCTGCATCATTATTTAACCGTTAAGAAAAATGAACTTGGTCTTCAGGATTACCTGCATAATGGAGATATTGATTGGCGTGATACGGTCAAACATAATCAATTAGGAAGCCTTGATGTTATCTTATCAGGGACTATTCCGCCAAATCCGGCTGAATTACTGTCTAATGCCCGATTAGATAAACTTATTGAAGAAGCTAAAAAAGAGTACGATTACATTATCATTGATACGGCTCCAACACTTTTAGTTACCGATACCTTAATTATATCTCAATTGGTTGACACTACTTTGTATGTAATCAGAGCGGATTATACGCCTAAGAAAATATTAGAGTTTTCAGTGAATTTGAGCGATAAAGGAAAATTGAAAAACATGGCTTACGTAATCAATAATGTTGGCTCCAACTATAAAGGCTATGGCTATACTTATGGTTACAACTATAAATATAGATACGCTTATGGATATGGCTATGGATACGATAATGCAATGGGCAAAAAAGATTCCTTTTTGAAAAAGCTATTTTCAATTTTTAAGAAGTAATTTATCAAAAATCAAAAATAAAATTGTTTTGAAAAACCGGGGTCAGGTACTCATAATTTTTCAAGACAATTTTTTTATGAAATCCTTCCAAATGACGGGAATGATGTAAATCTGAACCAATAAAATCTATTAAGCCTTCTTTTAATAAGGAATTCGAAACTTTAGCCACATGTTCGCCATAGTGGCCTATTGCCGATAACATATTTAACTGAAATAAACAGCCGGCATTTTTTAGTTTTTTATAATCATCCAACGAATGATGGTAAAAATTATATCTTTCAGGATGGGCTAAAATAGGTTGGTAACCGGCAGACTGTAATTCAAACAAAATTTCATACAATTGAAAGGATGGACTTATATACGACATTTCAACCAACACATAATTGTCCTTCAATGTTAATAACAGTTCCTTTTTAAATAATCCCCTAAACTCTTCATCAATCATATATTCGGCAGCAGCCTTGAAACGCTTATCAATATTTGGAAATTCAAGTTCTTGTGTTGTAGCCAATAATTTTTCTTTAATTTCAAAACTAGTATTTTTCCAAACTTCACCCATTACATGAGGTGTTGTTATAAATTTCTTGATGCCAATCTTTTCCAAACCTTTTATTAAATAAGCAGTATCTTCTATAGAAGTGGCACCGTCATCAATTCCAGGCAATAAATGAGAATGGATGTCCACAAAATTGTCAGGAATTAAATCTCTTAAAAAGGGCTTTTTTGGTTTAAAAAAATGTATCAAAATATCTCAATTAAACCGTAAAATTAATCAAAATATAAAGCATTTAATTTAAAGTTGATAGTTTAATGAAGAAAACGATTCAATTCTTTTTTGTACCATAGCTAATTTATATATTTGTTGGTGGATAATTTTTAAATACGGTATCATTAAGACAATAAAAAATAGTTATAATCAAACTCACGACTGGGATGCGATTATACAATCGAAATCCTCACTTTTTGATTTACGGTTAAAGGAATTATGGCATTATCGCGATTTACTGGCTCTGTTTATCAAGAGGGACTTTATTACAGTTTATAAACAAACTTTATTAGGTCCGTTATGGTTTTTTATCCAGCCTATTTTAACTACAATTACTTTTACGATTATTTTTGGGAATATTGCTCAAATTTCAACAGATGGTGCTCCTAAATTAGTTTTTTATATGGCTGGTATTACGCTGTGGAATTATTTTTCTAATTGTTTGACCAGTGTTTCCGGTGTTTTCAACTCTAATGCCAGTTTGTTTGGAAAGGTATATTTCCCTCGCCTAATCATGCCTTTGACGATAGTAATTTCCAATCTATTGAAATTCGGAGTACAGTATCTGCTTTTTTTGTGTTTTGTTGTCTATTTTGTTTTTCAAGGCGAAATAAAACCAAACTTATGGATTTTAATGACCCCGTTTATTATTGTATTAATGGCCATAATATCAATGGGTTTAGGACTGATTTTATCTTCAATGACTACTAAATATAAGGACTTGAATCAGTTGATAACTTTTGGTGTTCAATTAGCAATGTATGCGACACCAGTGATTTATCCGAGTTCATCAATTCCTCCGGATTATGTCTGGCTGGTTAATTTAAATCCGCTTGTGGGTCTATTTGATTATATGCGTTATGCCTATTTGGGAGTTGGTCATTTTACTATTGGAATGTTGCTTTATCCATCCATTTTTGCTGTAGCCATTCTGACTATAGGTATCGTGGTTTTTAATAAGGTGCAAAAAACTTTTATGGATACAGTTTAATGGTTTTTATTATGATAAGAGAAAATAGTTCAAAAATAAATGAGTAGAGTTGTAATAAAAGCTGAGGATATTTCCAAACAATACAGATTAGGACTTGTCGGTACAGGAACTGTACGCGATGATCTTTCGCGTTGGTGGCACTCGGTTCGCGGTAAAGAAGATCCTTTTTTAAAGATTGGCGAAGCCAATGACCGCTCTTCTAAAGGTGATAGCGATTATGTATGGTCGTTAAGGGATATTAATTTTGAAGTGAATCAAGGTGATTCGGTTGGCATTATTGGTCGGAATGGTGCCGGCAAAAGTACACTCTTAAAAATATTAAGCCAGGTTACCCAGCCTACAACCGGAAAAATATATACTAAAGGCAGAATTGCCTCTTTGTTAGAGGTCGGAACAGGTTTCCATCCCGAAATGACCGGCAGGGAAAACATTTACCTAAACGGTGCTATTTTAGGGATGCGGAAACACGAAATTACCCGAAAGTTTGATGAAATCGTAGCTTTTTCAGGAGTAGAACGTTATATAGATACCCCGGTAAAACGCTATTCTTCCGGAATGTACGTTAGGTTGGCTTTTGCAGTTGCCGCGCATTTAGAATCAGAAATCCTAATTGTTGATGAGGTTTTGGCTGTCGGTGACGCCGATTTTCAGAAAAAATGCTTGGGAAAGATGAATGAAGTCAGTAAAGGTGAAGGAAGGACAGTTTTGTTTGTAAGCCATAATATGGCGGCGGTA
>JAZKCP010000106.1:0-2516 GCA_040388035.1 Bacteroidota bacterium
CCGGGGCCGTTACGCTCGACGTATTACCAAACGCCGTTCCTACATTTAAACATACCGTATTACCAGTTATCGACGCAACTGGATCAGCGTAAACGGTGATCGTTTGGGTGACCGAATTTTGGCAGCCAACACTCATTACTGTGTATGTGACTATCTTGGGACCGGGCGTTGTATACGTATGCGAAGGATTAGCTCCCGTTCCAGTTGCACTGCCATCTCCAAAATCCCATAAATGAGCTGTTATACCAGCAGTTGGTGTTGTAGTTGATGAAAAGTTAGTGACCGTGTTTAAACATCCACTCGTATTAGTAAAGCTTGCTATTGGTCCAACGCTAAAAGAAAATGTTTTCGTGATACTATCCATACAAGCCCCATTAGACACCTTTAATTCAACTGTTTTGGTTCCATTAGTTCCATAAGTGTGCACTGTGCTTGCCCCTGTTCCAAATGCGGAGCCATCCCCCCAATCCCATGTATAACTAGTTATTGGCCCACCTCCATTAGGTGACGAAGTAGACAAAACCGGCACACTAAAACTTGAAGCACACGGCGTTACCGTAAAATTAAAATCAGCAGTGGGCGCTGCGTTAGGTGAAAAATTAAGAGTATAAACATACGTGGCAGCCCCACAAGAAGAATAAGGAGTACAAGTTACTGTGTATATACCAGGCGTTGTTGTGGTTGCTGTTTGAGTTGTGATTGAGGCGACCGAACTACCTGAAGGACCAGCCCATGCGTAATTATCCATGCCTGCAGGAGCAGTTAAAGTTCCTGTAGTTGCGCCTGCACAACCACCAGTTACAGATGTTGAAAGTGTAGAGCATAACCCATCAACATAACAATAAGCCCAATCATAATTATAAACACACCATCTATTTTCAATTTCAACAGTAATATTTTGACTGATATATGGTGTTAAATCAAACCCTAAATTTGTCCAAGGTACATAAGTTGTTGGATAAGATTGATTGCCAATATTTACACCATTTGCTCCTGTTTGAAAGCCTGTTAAACCATATGATTGCCCACCACCTGATGAAGTTTCCGCATAGTAACATTCAAAATTTGGACATGCAATAACCGCACCTGCTCCATCTCTAAATCTTATAAATACACGTGCGGCATCAGGAGCTGTATGAGGGAAATTTAAAATAACCATCGCAAATTTTAAAACGAAATAAGCATTTGCCGGAGTTACAGCAAATGTTTGATATGCTGTACTTGTAGCCACATTAGTATTATTACCCAATTGCAAAGAAAAAGCTCCGCCTGGCGCTACCACTGGAAATCCACCAAAAGGATCTGTTCCTGCACCACTTCTAATGACAGCATCTCCTGTTGTTGTCCAACCTGCAGTTGTCCCTGTCTCAAAATCAATATTTGTGCAAGGTGCTTGCACAGTAGGAGGACCAGCTTTTGAAGCTGGATTAATTCCATACTTAGTTCTTATAAATTCTCTTTTTCTTAAATATAAATACCTCTCCGTATTTTCCTGAGAAAATCCTTCTTGACTTGCATTTGCTAATGCAGAGGATTCATTAAATCCATCAATAGAATCATTATCATATACTAAAAATGGAATAGAAGGGACCAACTGTTGTAATTGGCTTTCATGACCATGTTTGTGGTCATGTTGAGCAGAAATACTAGTAGGATTTGAAACAAATAATGTCAGTAACAATGAAAAAACGAGATTAGTAGCTATTGATTTCATGTTTCATGGGGTTTAGTATAGTAGTAATATTACATAATTTTCAAACTAAACGAGAAAGATTAACTAAACATTTAGCCCATTTAACTAAATGAAAGTACAACTTCACGTAAATTACTGATTTTAAAGTACCTAATACAAAGAATATACAGAATCTGAATATAATTTATATTGCCTATAGGTGGGTTATTACTATGGACGTAATTTCACTACAAAGCCCGTCCTAATTAAAAGAACGGGCTTTGTAGTGAGAAGGAGATTTGAACTCCTGTCCGCCAGCTGGCGGATATGAATCCGATGCTCTAACCAACAATATTCCAAATAAATTCTCTTCCCTTTGCAGATTTTAATTCTTTTTCTCTTTTCATAGCACTTGCTTTGTCTGCAAAGTTTTCTGAATGTACTAACTTCCAGGGTCTAAATCTTAAAGTATATCCTTTAGTTTCCAACTCATTATGAGCCAATAATCTCTGCTCTATATTGGAGGTATAGCCAACATAGATTTTATTAAATTTTTCTGAGTATAAAACGTAAACTGTAAATATCTTTTCACAAAAAAGCCCGTCCTTATTAAAAGAACGGGCTTTGTAGTGAGAAGGAGATTTGAACTCCTGACCTTCGGGTTATGAATCCGATGCTCTAACCAACTGAGCTACCTCACCAAATATTTTTTATTTTAAAGAACTTTGAACTCCTGTCCGCTAGCTAGCGGATATGAATCCGATTCCACCAGCTGACGGATACCCTCACTATTTTTTATTTTAAAGAACTTTGAACTCCTGTCCGCTAGCTAGCGGATATGAAT
>JAZKCP010000107.1:0-16941 GCA_040388035.1 Bacteroidota bacterium
AACTTAAACAGAGCATCAAAAACTGAAGAAACTGAAAATAATATTACCGTTCACGATGGGGTTTACCTTGGTTTGCAAGGACCAACATTTGAAACTTTTGCAGAATATAAAATGGTGAAAATCCTTGGTGCTGATTGCGTAGGAATGTCAACCGTTCCTGAAGTTATTGTGGCCCGTCATATGGGAATCGAATGCTTTGGATTATCTGTAGTTACCGATATGGGCGATGATGAGACAGCGATGGAAGATGTAAGCCACGATGAAGTTTTAAAAGCAGCTGCAAAAGCAGAGCCTCATGTTAGGAAATTAATTAAGGAATTGATTCTACAGTTCTAACTCAAATTCGCGGCGATAATTTTATAGAAATTTTCCGGGTCAAAAGGTTTGGTGATTACGTCGGTCATGCCAAAAGACATTAACATTTCCCGGTTTTCATTAAGTGAAATGGCTGTTAATGCAATTATAGGTTTTTCGGTATCATACTCCCGAATTTTCTGAGTAGCGATGGTGCCGTTTATGCCTGGCAGGTGAACATCCATCAGGACTAAATCAAAATCATTTTCCTTGCTGAGCATTTCGACCGCTTCTTCACCATTGTCAATAATCTGACAGATAATTTCTTTTTTCTCGAGCATTTTTTTGGTTACCATCTGGTTGATTTTATTGTCTTCCACAACCAAGATCTTTTTACCAATTAAAATATCGTCAGAATACATTTTCTCTTTTTCAACAGCAATTTCCTTGGAACCGTGTTGTAGGTTTAATTCAAAATCAAACGTAGTTCCAACACCAACTTCGCTGACTAAATTGATTTCTCCGCCTAATAAATCCACCACCTTTTTTACGATGGTCAGGCCTAAACCTGTTCCTCCGTATTTTCGGTTAATTTCTATGGAACCTTGTGAAAAACTTTCAAAAATTGTTTCCTGCTTATCTTCCGGAATTCCAATTCCCGTATCACTTACGGCAAAATTTATCCTCGAGTAATCGTCACCGGTTTCTACTACTTTGGCAGTAACTTTTACTTCGCCGTTTTTGGTAAATTTCAGTGCGTTATTAATCAAATTGATAAATATCTGCGACAACTTGGTTGGATCGCCAAGCAGCATTTCGGGAACCTCGGGATCAATTTCCAAAATGAATTTATTATTGTTTTTGGATGCAATTTCATGCATCGTATTTTGAATATCCAACAACAATTGTTTGATATTAAAATCGATATATTCTATTTCAATGTTATTCGAGTCAATTCTATTAATTTCAAGGATTTCATTGATAAATGTCAACAGATAATTTCCCGAAAACTTTAATGAATTTAAGTAATGTACCTGATTTTCCTTCGGGTTATCTTCTATCAATAAATGGGTTATTCCGTTAATCGCATTCAACGGTGTCCTGAGTTCGTGACTTACGGTAGATAAAAATTCAGCTCTTGCCTTTGAGGCTTTTTCGGCATTATCTTTTGCAATCTGCAGTTCGAAATTTTTCTCTTTTAATGTATTGTTGGATTGCGTTCGGATGATATTATTTTTATATAAAGACAAACTAAGAAGTGACAAAATAGTAATCAATGCGATAGCCAAAATGCTGATCAGCTTGGCAAATTTGTTGGTTTTCTGTTGTGTTTCATTTTCTTTAGTCATTTGAGCAATGGCTTTTATGCGCTCGCTTTCCTTGAAACTTACATAATCATTGACATTCAATTTTTTATTGTACAAATGAGAAAGGCTGTCTTTTAATTCCAAGTGCTCTTTTAAATAAATGTGAGCCTTTTTCAAGTCGAGCAGTTTCTCATATGATTTGCTCAAATCCAAAAGAATTTTTGTTTTTTGGTCTAAGTTTTTGTCTTTTGTGCTTAATATTAAAGCCCTATTGAGATAGTTTACGCTTAAATTGTAATGATCTAATTTTTGTTCAATGCTTCCTAGTTGATAAAGTGATTCGGCTTTGGTTTTAAAGATATCTTTCGAATCGTCTTTTGAAATGATTTCGTTAAACAATTTTGAAGCCAACTCTGTCTTTCCTTTGTTTTTATATAAAATCCCTTTTTGCAGATTCATAAAAGGTGAAGCATCTATTTTTAACAATTTGTAGATGGATTCTGCTTTATCAAAATTATCTTCCGCCTTGTCAAATTCTTCCAAACTCATATAACAAAGTCCAATGTTGTAATAACAAAAGGCATAATCTGTCGAGGGTATTAGTTGATTGTAGATATTCGCACTATTTGTAAATGACTCCAAGGCATCGTTGAATTTTTTTAATTCAAAATAAGTTGTCCCAAGAAAAAATAATGCATCTGCTTTTCCTTTTATATTGTTGTGAAGTTTTGCGTAATTATAAGCTTGCTGAGAGAAAGCAAGAGCCGATTTATAGTTGTTTGTTTTTTTATTGAAGTTCGCCAACTGAATGTAGTAGGCAGTACTGTCAACTTTTTCCAATGATTTTTTTTGCCCAAAAAAGGCAATAGGAATAAACAGGAAAAAGCAAATCCATTTCATTGTTGAGGCTAAATAATTATGTTGTTAAAAATAGGAAAATTATTTTTTCAATAGCAGTATTAAATCAATTATTCGGGATGAGTAGCCAATTTCGTTATCATACCAGCCTACAACTTTAACCATTTTTCCAATGACAGAAGTTAATTGCGAATCAAAAAGACAAGAGTTTCGATTGCCAATAATATCTACCGAAACTATTGGGTCTTCAGTATAATCAAGAATTCCTTTGAGGTTTGTTTGTGACGCGTTTTTAAACGCTGCATTGATTTCAGCTATCGTAACTTCTGTTTTTACATAACAGGTTATATCCGTTAGCGAACCATCAGGAACAGGAACCCTAATCCCGCTTCCTCCAATTTTTCCTTCCATTTCCGGAAAGATTTTGGTCAATGCTTTTGCAGCACCTGTTGTAGTCGGAACGATACTTTGGCTTGCTCCACGCGCACGACGTAAATCTTTGTGCGGTTGATCGTGTAAACTTTGATCGGTTGTGTATGAATGGACGGTGGTAATATAAGCCTGTTCAATGCCGCAAAGTTCGTTAATGATTTTTATCATTGGTGCGGCATTGTTGGTCGTGCAACTTGCGTTCGAAACTATCTTTTCAGTTCCGTCCAATATGTTTTCGTTGACGCCAAGAACCACGGTTTTAATTTCGTGAACTTCAGACGGAGCGGAGAGAATTACTCTTTTGGCTCCGGCCAAAATATGTTGGTTGATATCTTCAAACGTGCTATATTTCCCGGTACTTTCAATAACAAAGTCAATACCGCTCCAATTCAAATTACTGATTTCACTTTCGTGGAAAAATAAATAGGCTTTCCCATCTACAATTATCGATTTGTCATCAAAAGAAACAGCTGAAGGTAAAACCCCGTGAATGCTGTCGTACTTTATCAGATGTGCCATTGTTTTGTTATCAGCGATATCGTTGATTGCAACTACCTCAATCGAAGGATGATTCAGCAGTAATCGGAAAAGATTTCTTCCGATGCGTCCAAAACCATTGATGGCAATTTGTGTTTTCAAATTTTAAAGAATGTGTTTTTCTGCGTGATAGGATGAACGCACTAGCGGACCGCTTTCAACATGGCGGAAACCCATTTCCTTACCCAGTTTTTCATATTTCTCGAATTGTTCCGGTGTAATGAATTCTTTTACAGGCAAATGTTTTTTACTTGGCTGCAAATATTGTCCAATGGTTACAATATCTACATTTTGGTCACGCAAATCACGCATGGTTTGTATCACTTCTTCTTCGCTTTCGCCAAGTCCAAGCATGATACCCGATTTGGTTCTACGGATACCGCTATCTTTTAGATATTTTAAAACCGCTAAACTTCTGTCATATTTTGCCTGGATACGCACTTCACGTGTTAAACGTCGGACGGTTTCAACATTGTGCGACACTACTTCAGGATTAGCCTCAACAATTCTGTCAATGATTCTTTCCACGCCCTGAAAATCGGGAATCAATGTTTCCAAGGTTGTTTCAGGATTCATTCGGCGGATTGCCTGAACGGTTTCCAGCCAAATGATAGAACCCATATCTTTTAAATCATCCCGGTCGACACTGGTAATTACCGCATGTTTAATTTTCATGATTTTTATGGAACGCGCCACTTTTTCGGGTTCATCCCAATCTACCGTTTCAGGGCGACCGGTTTTTACGCCACAAAAACCACACGAACGTGTACAGATATTCCCAAGAATCATAAAGGTTGCGGTACCTTCGCCCCAGCATTCGCCCATATTCGGACAGCTGCCCGAAGCGCAGATAGTGTTGAGTTTGTATTTGTCAACTAAGCCACGAAGTTCGGAGTATTTTTGACCAATAGGCAATTTTACTTTCAGCCATTTTGGCTTGCCCACAGGTAAATTAGTATCGATAACTGAATCCATGCGTCATTTTTTTGCGCTACAAAGATACAAAGGTAAATGTTAGAATGACGTTAAGAAAGTTTGGATTTTTTATTGTTTTGAATTGGCTCTTTTTTCCTGTTCTGCTAAGATTTTGGTCAAAAAAGGCTTTACCTCTCTTGCAATTTCAGATTCTGAGAAGTTTAAGGCTTTGGGTTTTTTTACAAGTCGATACCAAGGTTTTCGCGCATCAAAATCATAACTTCCAAAAATGACAACCGGACTTCCTTTTAGTTTTACGGTTTGCTTGTCCTCCAATACCCATTCATCTGCCCAATCATAAAGGTATTTTGCATCACGTTCCTGAAGTCGGAGGCAGGAATGTGATGCGGGATAACCAGGCAATTCATATTGGTGCCACCCTACACCCAATTTATTGGCAATATTAAAATTCCATTTTAAATCCCATTCGTCATTAAAAGTACTGGTTGTTTTTTCCGCTTTCCAATTACTGAAAAATAGTCCGGTCGGAGTCTTATCAGCTTTTCGTCCCATGTTGGTTGGGCCTGTCCGTATCAGGTTGCCATATTCATAAGTCGCAAAAGTTTGAGTTGCATACGAAAAGAATATGATTTTGCTGACATCATTTAAAGCAGAAACCTCAAAAGGAAAAGGCAGGTAATAAGCAATGTCGCCCGACAAATCTTTTGGTACTATAATCGAATCCATTTTGGCCAGGTTGGCTCTGTCAGTCCTATTAACAGCCAGTACGATTAAAATTTCCGAATTATCATTCGTAGAGGCCAGCCATTTTTTGGTTTTTTCAAAATGATAGCCAAATGACTTTGGTTTCACCCGAGTTGGAGCAGCTTTTTTATGCAATACCGGTTTTTCGTGTTTACACGAAGTCAGGGCTATAAAAATGCTAAGGATAAGGATATACTTTTTCATAGAAGTAAAATTCCTCAATTCGATATCGAAAAGTGTTACATAATTTTATTTATTCTTTATGACTTATTCCACATAATCCAATTCGGTATTGTGCGTTTCCTTAATCGTTAATGTGGCATAAATTGCCAAAGCAAATGCAATCAAACCTATATAAGCGGCAGAAAGTATTACGCTATTAGTGTTTTTTAGATAATCAAAACCGATAAGCATAATTGGAACTGTACCTCTTACCATATTGGGAACGCTTGTTGTTGCCGTGCTTCGCAGGTTGGTGCCAAATTGTTCTGCTGCGACCGTTACAAATAATGCCCAGAAACCCGAGCCGAATCCAATCCACGCGCAATAAAAATAATACATGTTTTCGGTTTTGTTTCCGCTAAATAGGAGCATTATTACGCCGGCCAATGTAAACAGCAGCATGTACAAAATTGCTTTTTTTCTTGATTGTAGTATTTGAGAAAACCATCCGCTGGTGAAATCACTTATCGACGTCGCTAAATAAGTCCAGAAAATTGCCTTTCCGGGATTTATGGAAGCAATGCCCATTTCGGGTGCAAATTGGTTTGCCATAAAAACTAAAATTCCGATACCATACCAAATAGGAATTTCAATAAAAACACAGCGTATGTATTTCAAGAAAAGCGTTTTGGTGGTGAAAAATGAAAAGAAATCACCACGTTTGATCGCTGTATTTTCCTTTATGGTTTTGAACATGCCGCTTTCGACGACACTAATCCGCAATGCCAATAACACCAAACCCATGCATCCGCCAATGATATAAGCAGTTGTCCAGCTTCCGGCCAACTCGACTGTAAATTGGGCGACAACAGCGCCGAGTACACCAAAACCAGCGACAATCGAAGTTCCAATGGCTCGTAATTCTTTGGGTAGGGTTTCGGAAACTAAAGTGATTCCGGCGCCTAATTCTCCGGCTAATCCGATTCCGGCAATAAAGCGCAAAACAGCATAAATCGTTCCTTTATCGGCAAAGTTCATTTGTGGTAAAAATCCGCACGCAATATTGGCCAGCGAATAAACTATAATGGAACCGAATAAAACCGAAAGCCTTCCTTTTTTATCACCAAAAACTCCCCAAACGATTCCGCCAAGCACCAATCCGATCATTTGGTAATTGATAATCATCGTTCCCACTTTATCCGCATCCAATCCCATGCTTTTTAAACTTGGAATCCGTACTATACCAAAAAGCAGTAAGTCATAAATGTCGACAAAATAACCAAGAGCAGCAATAATTACGGGGAAACTGAACAGGATTCGAAATTTTTCTTTGGCGGTAAAGTGCTTCATTTCTAGAGATTGATTTGTTAAATATAGAAATAAAAACAAAAAACCTGCAAGAATTTGGTTCCTGCAGGTTTTCACTATCACTCAAAGCTTATTATGAGCCCAAAGCGAATTTCGTTTTTTTGATCAAGCCATCTTTATGTACCATTACTGATATTGCTTTTAATTTTATATAAGGAACGCTCATGTAAATGAAACCATCTTTACCGGATTTTGTTCCCCAAGAGTTTTTTACTTTGTAATATGGATTTCCTTTCTGATCAGCAACTTTCCCAACAATATGCATCAAATGATCATCGACAGTATTAAAATTTTCAAATTCTGCCTGACGATAGTCCTGAGTAATCTTTTTTTCGGGTTTGATTTGAGTCAATATTGAATTGGAGTCTTCTTCATTTTCGGGTATAACAGCAATACCATATTCTCCAGAAAAAGTTTTTTCGCTATTGTCAGTATCTAAAGTTAGGGTATAGCCTTTATCCAATGCATTGTCAATGTTCTGAACAAACTCATCCAAAGGCAGATTATAATAACTTCCATTGGCAAAATTGTCAGGAATATTTAGAATAAATTCTTTGTAAAAAGGTTCATTTGTAAATGAAGTGATGGTTACATAGTCATCTAAATTCAATTTTGTTGTAGCTAAAAGTTGCTTTGGCGTAAGCGAGTTTCCTTCGTAAGTAATTTTAGTATTATCGATAGCCTGTTGTGACGAAATCATTTTGTCATCCTGATTAAACTTGCCCATATAAGTGTCTAAAACCTTTACATAATCTGCTTTCCAGTTTGGATAGTTTTTAGGAGTGTCCGCTACAGCTTTTTTTACAATTGCTTCTAATTCGGCCTCCATTTTGTTGTGGTTGTATTTTAAAGTAGGATCTGTTTTTCCGATGAAATTGCTTTCGGGAACGACTCCATATTTTCGCGCACTGTTAATGACATCATGGCTTAATCCACCTTCGCCAAACTGTGCTTTTCCCTGTCGCATTACATAATTTTCAGCTTTATCGAGATAAGTATAACGCACATTGTACATTTCGGAAAGGTCAATTCTCTTTCCTGTTAAACGAATAATTTCGGCCTCTAAAAAAGAGCTGGTAGCAAAACTCCAACAGGTTCCTGTTTTATCTTGTGAAATTACCGGTGTTGCTTCAATGTCTTTAACAGTGTGGAATTCATAAGTTTGTGAAAACGCTGCGCAAGTGGATAATAAGAATGCAACGTAAAATATCGATTTGTTCATGAGGATTTACTAATTGTTTTTGTAGTTTAAGAGTAAAAATGCTTTATTTTTACGCTAAAATAACAGAATTTATTTTTCTCAAATTTTATTTAAACAAATTTTAGCATTTACATGAATTCAATTAATTGGAAAACAGTTAAAGATTTTGAAGACATCACTTATAAAAAATGCAATGGCGTTGCGAGAATAGCTTTCAATCGTCCCGATGTTCGCAATGCATTCCGTCCGAAAACAACCAGTGAATTATTACAGGCTTTTCAAGATGCCCAGGAAGACACGTCTATTGGGGTAGTTTTGCTTTCGGCAGAAGGTCCAAGTTCTAAAGATGGTGTTTGGTCATTTTGCTCTGGCGGAGATCAAAAAGCGCGGGGTCACCAGGGCTATGTGGGCGATGATGGTTATCATCGTTTAAATATATTGGATGTACAGCGTTTAATCCGTTTTATGCCTAAAGCCGTTATTTGTGTGGTTCCCGGTTGGGCAGTTGGCGGCGGACATAGTTTGCACGTGGTTTGCGATTTGACTTTAGCAAGTAAAGAACATGCCATTTTTAAACAAACGGATGCTGATGTAACGAGTTTCGACGGTGGTTATGGTTCGGCTTATTTAGCTAAAATGGTTGGTCAGAAGAAAGCCAGGGAAATATTCTTTCTGGGAAGAAATTATTCGGCTCAGGAAGCTATGGATATGGGAATGGTGAATGCCGTGATTCCGCATGACGAATTAGAAACTACAGCTTATCAGTGGGCGCAGGAAATTTTAGAGAAGTCACCGACATCTATAAAAATGCTGAAATTCGCAATGAATTTAACTGATGATGGAATGGTAGGACAGCAGGTTTTTGCCGGCGAAGCAACCAGATTAGCCTATATGACCGACGAAGCAAAAGAAGGAAGAGATGCTTTCCTGGAAAAAAGAAAGCCAAATTTTGAAAAGAAATGGTTGCCGTAAGAATTGATATCAGATATTAAATTTCAAATATTAAATATCTAAAATCATCTGCAAGTTATATTTAAAATCTAATATCTAAAATCTAATATTTAAAATGAAACACTGGATTGAAGCCGCGAGAGTTCGCACTTTACCACTTTCGGTATCTGGAATAATTGTCGGTAGTTTTTACGCAATGTCACAAGCAATGTTCAACTGGAACATTGTGATTTTTGCTTTATTGACGACCTTGGGGCTTCAGATACTTTCCAATTTCGCCAATGATTATGGTGACGGTATAAAAGGAACCGATAATGACGACAGGGTTGGTCCAAAACGCAGCATTCAAAAAGGGACAATAACACCGTCCCAAATGAAAAAAGCAATGGTTTTAATGTCGGTTATCACGTTGATTTTTGCTGTTTTATTGATATATAATGCCTTTAAACTGGAAACAGATTATTTGCTGTATTCATTTATTTTTCTTGCTTTGGGTATTCTTGCCATTGCTTCTGCAATTCGATATACTGTCGGAACCGGTGCTTACGGTTACCGCGGCTATGGTGATGTATTCGTTTTCGTTTTTTTTGGATTGGTAAGCACGTTTGGGGTTTATTTTATGTTTTCAAAAGAGATAGATGCGTTATTAATGCTGCCCGCCGCCGCGATAGGTTTTCTGAGTGTTGGGGTTTTGAACCTGAATAATATGAGGGATGAAGAAAGTGACAGGAAATCAGGAAAGAATACAGTTGTTGTTCAGAAAGGTGGAGCATGGGCAAAAAAATACCATTATTTCTTGATTGTATCAGCCATGGTTTTCGTATTGGTTTTTGCCATAATCTTCGATTTTAGTTACAGGGATCCAAATCCTGAAAAATGTAACTTCGATCTTTACTTGTTTTTGATTGCATATATCCCGATTATCATGCACCTGAAAAGAGTAGCGAACAATAAAAACCCTAAATTATTGGATCCGGAATTAAAGAAATTAGCCTTAAGCACTTTTTTTCTCGCTGTTTTGTTGGCCTTGAGTATTTTCTATTTTTTCTCGGATATTTTTGTAAATGCTTTTCTTGGCGGAAGATAAAGTTCTTAAACTTTAGTTTTAATTTTATTCAGGTTTTTAAAATATAAAAAATGAAAATTACATTCTACGGACATGCCTGCATCGGAATTGAAGTGAGTGGGAAACACATCATAGTTGATCCCTATATCACGGCAAATGATAAAGCAGCGCATATAGACATTAATAAGTTAAAGGCTGATTATATTCTCCTCACACACGCTCATAACGACCATACCTTAGATGTAGAAGCGATTGCGACGAATACAAATGCGACAATTGTTTCGTGTTATGAAACGGCGGCTTATTACGGGAACAAAGGCTATCAGTATCATCCGATGAATCATGGTGGAACCTGGGAATTCGATTTTGGTAAAGTCAAATACGTTACTGCTATTCATTCCAGTTCTTTTGCTGATGGCACTTATGGTGGAAATCCGGGTGGGTTTGTTATCGAAGGCGAGCACAAAAATATTTATATCGCTGGTGATACTGCACTGACGATGGATATGAAACTTATACCAATGCGGACAAAGCTCGATTTGGCAATCTTTCCAATTGGGAGTAACTTTACCATGGATGTTGAAGATGCTATCATCGCAGCTGATTTCGTGAATTGCGATAAGATTTTAGGCTGTCATTATGATACGTTTGGTTTTATAGTTATCAATCATGATGAAGCCAAAAAGAAATTCTTTGATGCCGGAAAAGATTTAATGCTTTTAGATATTGGAGAAAGCATTTCGCTTTAATGATGAAAGCTTCCTACTTCAAATACATACTTCATTTTAAACAAGCTTCCGGAACTTCACGTGGGATTTTAACCCAAAAAGAAACCTGGTTTATCATCTTGGAAAACGATGGTAAAAAAGGAATAGGCGAGTGCGGAATCCTTCGCGGACTTTCGGCAGATGACCGACCGGATTATGAAGAAAAATTAAAATGGACTTGTCAAAATGTTCATCTTGGTGAGCAAAAACTTTGGGAGGAATTAATCGAATTTCCATCAATTCAGTTTGGAATTGAAATGGCATTTCTGTCTTTGAAAAGCGAAAATCCTTTCGTTTTATTTCCTTCAGATTTTACAAAAAGCACCAAAAGTATTTCAATAAATGGATTAGTTTGGATGGGTGATGAAGCCTTTATGAAAACGCAAATTCAGGACAAAATCACACAAGGTTTTAGCTGTATAAAATTGAAGGTTGGAGCAATAGATTTTGACAGGGAAATCGATTTGTTGCGGTTTATCAGAACTAATTTCGATGAAAAAACTATTGAGATTAGGGTTGATGCTAACGGCGCTTTTTATGAAAATGAAGCTTTAAATAAAATAAATCAAATGACTGGTTTTAAACTTCATAGCATTGAGCAACCTATCAAAAAAAATCATACTGACACGATGTCAGCCTTATGTAAAAATAGCCAAATCCCTATAGCTTTGGATGAAGAACTTATTGGTGTGTTTACTATGGAAGAAAAGCAAAACCTGCTTCATAAAATCAGACCACAATACATCGTTTTGAAACCAAGTTTCATTGGCGGATTTCGTGGCACTTTGGAATGGATTTCAATCGCCGAAAAATTAAAAATTGGCTGGTGGATTACTTCAGCTTTGGAAAGTAATGTCGGTTTGAATGCGATTGCGCAATTTACTTTTTTACAAAATAATTTGATGCCTCAAGGTTTAGGAACGGGAAGTTTATTTACCAATAATTTTGATTGTCCGTTGACCGTTTCCGAAGGGCAACTTTGGTACGATAAAAACGAAGACTGGAAAATAAATCTTGATGATTTTCAATAAAAAAAACCTGTCCAAACTGGACAGGTTTTTTCTTCTTAAACTAAAACTTCCTTATTTACTCCAATCTATTTTTCTCGAGAAATACATCACTGCGCCAAGAATTAAAAACAATCCAATACTTCCAACTAGCAGAGCGTAATCTTCCATTTGAATGATTACATATATAAAGGTGTATAAAACCGATAGTGAAATTCCGATAAACATTGGAAACTTCCTATTCTTCAAAATCGAAATCGAATACAGCGTAATCATCGCAACTACAGAAATACCGGCGATGGTATAGGCAAAGCTAAACGTACTGTGTTCCGTAATCGAAATCAGCAAAGTATAAAACATGATTAAGGCCAATCCAATCATAGAATACTGGAAAATATGGATGGTAATTTTGCTGACAGACTGAATCAGAAAAAAGATCAAAAAGGTTAAGCCAATTACTAAAAATCCATATTTAGAAGCACGTTCATTTTGCTGGTATTCGTCTACGGTTTGAATTAACTTTACACCAAACAGATAATCGTCCAAGTCGGGCAGTGCATTCACATATTGCTGAGTAAATGTCCTGTTGATGTCCAGGATTTTCCAATCGGCGTGAAACCCTTTTTTGCTGATGGTTTTTGTGGTGTCGCTTGCCGCAAACGAGCCTTCAAAACTTGGTGATTCCCAATCCGAATCTACGCTTACTGTGGTTATTTTTCCAACGGGAATAAATTTCACGCTGTTGCTTCCGTTGTAGGTTATTCCAAAATTGAAATTAATTTTCTCATTGTTAACCAATGCTTTATAGTCAAAGTTGTTCGTAGCCAAAACACTGTATTCGCTTTTATCGTTATTTTGAGGCTCAAAAGAAAATTTGTCAGCATTCAATTGGATTTTAAGTTCGCTTTTGATGCTTTTCAAATTGGTCGTTCTCACAATTATAGAAGCTTTGTTCCACTGAATATTTTCTTCCGCAATACCAAGTTTTGCAAAATTTGGACTCGTAAAATTCCCGTTGAAATTCATATCAGCAGTAAAAACCACATGATTAAAAATACCGCGCTTCAGCGATTCGTTTTTCTTGATGTTTGATGTGTTTTTAAGTTCATTCGGAAAAAAATAGGCATAATTGGAGACCGATTTTCTTTCTATGGTTGTCACGCCGGTTTTAGGATTAGTAACATTGTATGCTTCGTAGCTCGTATACGGAATCCGTAGTATTGGACCATAGAATAGTACATCTTTTCCCCATAAATTTGTCACTTCATCAACCATTTGGGTTTTTCGCTGCGAGCGTTCACTGATTAGATTTTGGACAAAGAATAACGGAATTAATAAGACCAAAGTCAGGAACCCGACCATTAGCATTTTTGCGGTTGTTGATTGAAAGAAGCCGGTTCTTTCTTCTTGTACTTGCTTCGCCAGTTGGCTCTTTGAGCTCGGGTCATTTTCTGAAATTTCCATGATTTAATTTTTGTTAGTTAAATAAATGATTGTTTAAAACGATGTTTAGATATAATAATGCAATTGGGATATTTGATAAAAGAATCAGTATTCGGATGAGAATTGTTTCCCTGTCAAACGGAGAAAAAATCAATAGGTAAAGTAAGTAGAGCAATGTGATAATGTTGACTAAGATTGCGGCTAATACAAATAAATAACCACAGAATATTATATATGCATTTTCAAAAAGTAAATGAAGAATCAGGAATAGCGTTCCAATTCCAAACGATGTAAGGGCTAAAAAGGTTGAAAATTTCCCGGGTGTTGATTCTGTTTGTATAATCATGATGTAATTGTTTTGTTGTCAAATAGTAAATGTGAAATGCTATAAACGATTAGAACGAAAGTTCCAAAATAGAAGGTGAATTCATAGATGTGAAAATTCTGTATACTATTCAGAATGTTTGCAAAAAGATCAATCGGCTTGCTCAAAATATCCCAGCTGTTAAACCGGAGTATTCGACCGAGATAAACACCAAAACTTGCGAGGTAGCAAATAATAGCAATCAATTGCCTGCTTCTTTTTTCTGTATACTTCATTTCCAATAATTGATGAATATGCAGCATGGAAGAAATCCCGGCATAAAATCCCGCTACTGAAAAACAGGCAAGCAATAGTGCGTCAAACAAATACTGTAAGTCACTGTTATGATGAAGATGTACAAAATCAGTTAGTAAGTAGAATGAATTGGGCAGGAAAAGCAGCCAACCAAAAAAAATGAAATAGAATTTATATGTTCCGGGAACTGTTTTTTTTATTTCAGTTGATAAAAAAAAGGGAATATAGCCGAGAAATAAATTCCAAATTAAAAAAAGCAAATAAATGTCGTGGGTAATTTTTACCCTTAAAAGCATTAAGGTGATAGAGAGCAAACCTAAGGTTACTAAGTTTGGGTTTTGTTTTCTGTTGAAAAGATAGATGGTTAGGATTTTGTTCATAAATAAAAATGTAAAGCACTTTGAATTTCAAAGTAAGTAAATAAAAAAATAGATTAACTTTTTTTGATTAATTTTTCCAATGCTTCAATGTGCTCCCTAAATGCTTTTTTACCGGCTGCCGTGGCAATATACCTGGTGTTAGGTTTCTTTCCAATAAATTGCTTCTCAATCATGATATAATTTTCGGTTTCCAATGCTTTGGTATGGCTTGCCAAATTACCATCGGTAACACCAAGCATTTCCTTTAGCATATTAAAATCGGCACTTTCATTGACCATCAATACCGACATAATCCCAAGACGAATCCTGTGATCAAAAGCTTTGTTGATATTTTGTATTAGATTTTGCAAAATTAGTTTCTATCGTATTTAAAATACATCATACTGCCATAAACAATATGGCAAACGCCAAATCCCAATGCCCAAAATAATAATCCATAACCAAGAAACCAAGTTGATACTAATCCTAATAGAATCATAGTTACGCCTAAATAACGAACATCGCCAAGCGTATATTTGCTGGCATTTACGCAAGCTAAACCATAAAATAATAAGGTAAGTGGCGCTACTAGACCTAACATTTCTTTCTCAATTAAAAGCAGGATAAAAAAACCGCCCGATGCTAATGGAATCATAAAGTTAATCAATAATCGTTTTGAAGTAGCATTCCAAAAACCTTCGTTGCTTTTCTTTGCTTTTTTAAAACTTAACGCAACTGCAGTAATAACGGAAGCTATCAAAACGGAAAAAGCTATTAGAAATAATTTATTAATCATTGGTTGGGTAACTACTAAATTGCGGTATTGACCTAAAGTGACAGTGTCAAAATAAATAGTGTTGTAAGCCAACCATGCGCCAACTAATGAATAGATTCCGGCCAATATTCCAGAAAATCCACTTAATGAAAGAAATCGGGATGATTTATCCATGATGTTTTTGATTTCTGAAATGTCCTTAAGGTATTTTTCGTTTTCCATTTTAAAGTACTTTGAATGGCAAAGTAAATGAATAATAATTTTGCAACCAAATGTTTTTTGATTTATTTTTTTTAAAAAATAATGTAAAAAAAAACGTCCCTGATATCGGGACGTTTTTGATTTAAATTTATTGTGCTCTGTTGATATAGATCCAACCCGTCTTTGCAGGTAGATTATCATTGAAATCAATAACATAGTAATAAGTACCATCCGGTAATTCATCACCTTTATCGGATTGTCCTTTCCATTCATTGGTATAACCCCCTTTGCTGTAGACTTTCATTCCGTATCTGTTGAAAATGCTCAGGTGTTTTACATTCATTTGCGTAAGGTCAAAGAATTCATTGTCTCCATCATTATTTACAGAAATACCTTTTTGGATTCCGCAGAATATTCGAGTTAACGTGATAGGTTCTGTTTTAAAACAACCTTCTGCATTTGTGACAGTCACAGAGAAATCGATAGGCATTTCCTCAGTTGCAGGTGTTGAATTTAAATATTCAGTTACATTAAACGTACCTGAGTTATTACCAACTGCTACATTATTGCTATTCCACCAAACAAAACTAGCCGTATCGAGGTTAATTGTATTATCCAGAGCATTAACTTCTAAAATAAAATCGTTTCCGACACAATTTCCTGTTATTTCAAAATCAAATGCACTTTGAACTGTAACAGAAAGACTTCCGTTGGCTGCACAAAGTCCAGCTGTCGGAGTAAATGTGTAAGTTCCCGAAGCTGTATTATCAATCACTGTCGGCGACCAGGTTCCTGTACTTCCCTCAAGAGATGTAGCCGGGAGCGAAGGAGCTGTTTCGCCAATACATAATGCACTAATAGCAGTAAATGTGCTTGGCGTAGGTTGATTGACAGTTATTGTCAAGCTTCCGTTGGCCGCACATTGTCCGGCAGTTGGGGTAAATAGGTAAGTCCCTGTTTGTGTATTGTCAGCTGTAGTCGGACTCCATGTACCGGTATATCCTTCAAGAGAACTTATTGGTAATGCCACAGCAGCTCCTCTACAAATTGTTATTGGAGTAAATGTTGCTGTAACAGTTGGGTTCACAATTATGATTCCATTTGATGTTACCACGTTACATCCACCAACAGTAGTTACCGTGTAAGGGAATGTTCCAGATTGTGTTGGAGTTCCACTAATAGTAAAGACTCCCGTTCCTGAATCAAAACTACCACTTACACCGGTAGGAAGACCGGTTACGTTCACAGCTGTAGCATTTACTGAAGTAAAAGTAATAGCAGTAATAGCAGTATTAATACAAACAGTTTGATTGTTATTAGCTGAAGTTAAATTCAAGGTTACCGTAGGTAATAAAGTTACGGTTCCTGAAGCTGCAAGCGAACTGCATTCAGCTGAAGTAATACTAACAGCATCTAAGAAGTTACCAACAGACGGATCTCCACCAGTACTTGAAACCGAAACAAATCGAATCGTGTAATTATTTCCTCCGGAAGTAGGCACAACATAGTTGAGAGTGTGTAATACCCAAGCAGTATTGGAATCACTAAAGTTTCCTAAACTTGTGTAGGGACCACCATTCGGACCAATTTCAACACCAATAACATCAGTACCCTGACGCCCTCTATGAGCAAATGAAATTTGTAAATTAGCTCCAGGATATGTTGTGAAATTCTGGAATATTGAAGCAATTGAGTTTCCGTTTACTTCAATAAACTGATTCCCCTGATAAGCAAAAACTCCTTCAAATCCTGCGGGAGGCCAAAACTCCATAATGCCATCTGCAGCTGTTGTATCCCAACAGTCAACAATATTTTCGTTGAACATATTAGGGAATGGACCACTAGCAGTCGGATTTTCTAAATCTCCATTACAGAAAGAAGTTCCTAGCGGAGTAATTACTACGGTATAGGTTC
>JAZKCP010000108.1:0-12540 GCA_040388035.1 Bacteroidota bacterium
CATGTCCGAATTCGTGAAACAAAGTACTGGCGTCGTCCCATGAAATCAATATCGGCTCACCGTCTTTTCCTTTAATGAAATTACAATTGTTGGATACAATAGTAATCACATCGCCGTTCACCCTGCTTTGCTCTCTGGTGGCATTCATCCAGGCACCCGAACGTTTTCCTTTGCGCGCGTATGGATCAAAATACCAAAGCCCAACAATTTTCTTGGTGTCTTTGTTATAAACTTCCCAAACTCTCACATCGGGATGGAAAACAGGAACATTGCTAACTTGTTTAAATCCTAAATGGAAAATTTCTCCGGCAACCCAGAACATTCCTTCGCGCAATTTTTCCAATTGCAAATAAGGTTTTAAATCATTTTGATCTAAATCGTATTTTGCTTTTCTTACTTTTTCAGAATAATAGCGATAATCCCAAGCGGCAATTTTAAAATTTCCGCCTTCGGCATCCACCATTTTTTGCATATCGGCAACGTCTTGGTGCACTTTTTCTACAGCTGGCGTCCAAACAGATTCCATCAACGCCATTGTTCTTTCCGGGGTTTTTGCCATAGTATTTGACAAACTCCAATGTGCAAAAGTTTTAAAGCCTAATAGTTTGGCTTTCTCTGCACGAAGTTTTAAAATCTGAACTAAAGTAGCATTATTGTTGGTGGCATTGTCATTATCGCCACGGCTGGTGAAAATCTGGAACGCTTTTTCTCTTAAATCCCTACGATTTGAAAATGTCAAAAATGGCTCGATAGAGGAACGCGTGTTGGCGATGCAACCCATAACGCTTAGTTTTCTTTCTTTCGCATCAGCAATAGCTGCATTTTTCAGCTCTGCTGGCAAACCGTCAAAATCAGCTTCCGTTTTTAGTTCCAAATAATAATTGCTCTCGTCTGCCAATTGATTTTGACTAAACTTGGTAAATAATCCAGCCAATTCCTGATTGATTTTAGCAATCCTGGCTTTCGCTTTGGCATCTGCTTTGGCACCTTCACGAACAAAGTTAGAATAATACAACCAAACTAATCGCTGTTGTTCTTTCGTTAGTTTTTTCTTATTTGGCGAATTGTACACCTTTGAAATCCGGGCAAACAACTTCGCATTTTGATATATTTTATTATTAAGATCGTATACCTTCGGCGTCATTTCGGTTTCAATAGGTTCAAATTCCGGGCTGTTCATATTGGCACTGTAAATCCCAAAAACAGCATAAACCTGACTAAATCTTTTACCCGTTTTTTCCAATGCAACAATAGTATTAGTGAAAGTTGCCGGTTTTGGATTGTTGGCAATTTTTTTAATTTCATTCAGTTTTTCCTGAATGGCAAATTCAAGCGCCGGCTTTAATTCGCTTAGCTTGTAATCTGTAAATGCCGGAACGCCGCCATAAGGTCCGCTCCAATCATTTAAAAAGGCATTTCGATTTTGTGCATTTACTATAACAGTTGGGGCAATCATAATCAAAGTTAAAATTATTTTTTTCATCTATTTGTTTGTTTTTATCAAAAGTAATGAAAAATCAATTCATCTCATTACCTATACTAATCATTAACCAAAATTGTATAAATTTGAGAAAAAGAAAAAGATGTTTCAATCCAAAAAAGACACAGTTTATGTTGTTCTTGCCGGAATATTCATAACCAATGCTGTAGTCGCGGAACTTATTGGCGGAAAACTGATTGATGTTGGTCCGGCCGTTATGAGTATTGGTATTTTGCCTTGGCCAATTGTTTTTGTCACTACCGATTTGATTAATGAATATTTTGGAGAACGAGGCGTTCGTAGGCTTTCAATAATCACAGCGTGTTTGATTGCGTATACGTTTATAGTTTTGTTTTTTGCCATGAAAATTCCATCTACCGGAATTAGCTCGGTTTCAACTTCTCAGTTTGATGCAGTTTTTGGGCAAAGCCAATTGATTATTGTTGGAAGCATAACAGCCTTTTTGATTTCGCAATTAATTGACGTTAAGATTTTTCATTTTTTTAAAAGGATAACTGGCACTAAAATGATTTGGCTTCGAAGCACGGGTTCAACAATGATTTCACAATTGGTTGATAGTTTTATCGTATTGGGAATTGCATTTTGGTTACCAGGCATAATGGACACAAAAACATTTTTACTTTCGGCAATGACAGGTTATAGTGTTAAATTGGTGATTGCGGTATTGATGACACCGTTGATTTATTTGGGACATGGTTTAATTGAAAAATATATAGCTAAAGATGGAAACTAAAATACGATGTGGCTGGTGTGAAAAAGATGATTTGTATAGGAATTATCACGATAATGAATGGGGAAATCCTGTTTATGATGACGATAAGCTTTTTGAATTTTTAGTATTGGAAACGTTTCAGGCAGGCTTGAGTTGGTATACAATTTTGGCCAAAAGGGAAAATTTTCGCAAAGCTTTCGACTATTTCGATTATAAAAAAGTAGCGAAATACGATGAGAAAAAAATCGAGAGCTTAATGCAGGATGTAGGCATTATCCGAAATGGCTTAAAAATAAAAGCGACCATTTCCAATGCAGTGGCTTTTATGAAAGTCCAGGAAGAATTCGGAAGTTTTTCCAAATACATTTGGGGATTTACCGGCGGTAAACCTATTGACAACAATCCGAAAAGCTTAAAAAACGTTCCGGCAGTAACTGAAATTTCGGATGCGTTGAGCAAGGATTTAAAGAAACGCGGATTTAAATTTGTGGGTTCGACCGTTGTGTATGCCCACATGCAGGCAACAGGAATGGTCAATGATCACGTGGAAGATTGCTGGAAGCGAAATTAATTGCTGATGATTTCAATACTTTTATAAACGTTTCCCTTGAAACCTCAAAAGCGCCCAATTTTTCCAAATGGTCATTATGAACCTGGCAATCGAGCAGTTTATAATTGTTTTCCTTAAGATAGTTTATCAAACTCACAAAACCAATTTTACTGGCGTTTGGAACCTTTGAAAACATACTTTCACCACAAAAAATATGTCCTAAATCAACGCCGTATAATCCGCCGACCAATTCGTCGTTTTGCCAAACCTCAACTGATTTTGCAATTCCCATTTCGTGAAGTTTGGTATACGATTCAATAATATCTTCGGTAATCCAAGTGCCATCCTGTTCCTTGCGGTCAACCTGCTGGCAATTGGTAATAACTTCCCTGAAGTTTTGATTAAACGTAACCCTAAATTTATTTTGATTGAGCAGATTCCGGATGCTCTTCGAAACTTTATAAATTGAAGGAACAACCACCATTCTTTCCGGCGGAGACCACCATAATATCGGTTCATCTTCATTAAACCAGGGAAAAATTCCATTGCGGTACGCAAGCAGCAATCGCTCGATCGATAAATCGCCGCCTATGGCAAGGACGCCTTCTATGGAAGCTTCTTCGACAGGTGGAAAATATAATTCTTTAGATAGGAAATACATTGTAAAGTACGATTTACGAAGTTTGAAATACGAAGTAAAAAAGTCAGAAACTAGAACATAATTCTAACTTCTGACTTCTGTAATCTGCTTTCTGGTTTTTAATTTAGAATGGCAAATCGTCGTGTTCTTCTTCGTTGAAGTTGGTCGCCGGGGCAAATGCTTCTGCCGGTGGCATTGGAGCCATTCCAGCGCTTGGCGCTTCAGCTTGTAGCTTCTCAACTCTCCAACCTTGAATATCGTTGAAGTATTTGGTTTCTCCTTGTGGATTTACCCATTCCCTTCCTCTTAAATTGATTGACACTTTTACCGCATCACCAACATTGTAATTATTCAACAAATCACATTTGTCCTGCACAAAGTTGATGCTGATAAATTGTGGATATTGCTCTTCTGTTGCCACAACCAACTCTCTTTTTTTAAAGCTGGCACTCACTTGTTGCTCAGCATTAATCACCTTAATTTTTCCGGTAACTTCCATAATTATTGTTTTGCTAAAAGCACTTTCCAAGCCGAAAGCGCGTCATTATTATTCAAATATTCTTTTGCTTTCTGGTGTATCTTTTTCGTATCATCCGAACTCAAAACACCTTTGACCGCAAAATTTTGCTTTACAAATATAGTAATTTCTTCTTGTGTTGGCAATGCTTCTACATTACCTAATTTTCCCAAATCATTACCATCAAAAACAGTGCTTTTTTTGATGAAATCCGGAATTTCATCAACACCAATACCAAGTGTTAACAACGGCTTTTCGACTTCAAACAATCCTTGATTGGAACGCGAATACCAATTTCCGCCCAGACGGGAAACCAAATCAATCTTGCTTTGGTCAATCATATTTTTATCATCCAAAATACTTTCGTGGATGTGGATTTTTACAACTTCACAAATAATCAAATTTCCTGCGCCGCCCTGATTTCCCAAAGCGATAATTTCATTGACTTTGCATTCCATCTGCACCGGGCTTTCGGCAACGCGATATGGTTTTACCATATCCGAAGGCAACATCGTCAGTCCTGATTTTAGGAACTCATTTACACCATCAGGATATTCGGTACTCGATAAGGATGCCTGCTGCACGATATCATAATTCACCACATTTATGACCACTTGTTTGGTTGCCTGGCAATTTTCGAGTGTATGCTTGGTGGTATTATTGCGAACTCGTCTTGCCGGCGAAAAAACCAAAATTGGCGGATTCGAACTAAACACATTAAAGAAACTGAAAGGCGACAGATTAGGTTTCCCATTCTTGTCCATCGTACTTGCAAAAGCAATTGGCCTTGGTGCTACCGCACTTTGTAAATACCCTTGTAATTGTGCTGGTGAAAGAGTGTGTGGTTCGAAACTGAGCATTGTGTTCTGCGGTTTTTTACAAATGTAATAAGTTTAATCTTTAATACTTTTAATTATATTTATAAAAAATTTGTCAATGCAGTTTTCCGAAAAACGAAACCTTACACGTTGGATTATCATCATGGCTTCCTTTGTCATAGTAATTTTAATATTGTGGAATACTTATTCTTTTTTTCAGATATTCAAAAATGAAGAACGTGTCAAAATGCAGAATTGGGCTTTGGCACAAAACAAAATCAATACTGCCGATCCCAATGCCGATGTTGACATGGAGCTCCCGTTTCAAATAATTCAGGAAGCTAGCATCCCAATCATTGTTACCCAAAAAGATTCAATTATCAATACTGCCAATATTGATGAAGATATTCTAAAGGACAAAGCAAGATTAAAAGCTTTCCTGCAGAAATTAAAAAACCAGAACGACCCGATTGTGATGCAGATTTCGGAAAAACAGACGCACAATCTGTATTATGGTGATTCTTCGCTCCTGACCAAACTGAAATATTATCCGGTAGCTTTAGTGTTGATTATTGTGCTTTTCGGCGCAGTAGTTTATAACTTTTACCAAAGCACCAAAATGGCTACCCAAAATAAGCTTTGGGCCGGAATGGCGAAAGAAACCGCACATCAAATTGGCACACCATTATCATCCTTAATTGGCTGGCTCGAAATAATGAAGGCGGATAATGTGGATGAAACTACCGTTGCCGAAATTGAAAAAGACATCAACCGGTTGCAAACCATCACGGATAGATTTTCAAAAATTGGTTCTGAACCTGTTTTGGAACGCCTGAACATCATTGAAGAAACGGAACAATCTTTTGACTATCTGAAATCCAGATTTTCAAAGCAAGTTGAGTTTTCGTTTAAGGCACCCAAAAAACCGATTATGGTTTCCCTAAATCCGGCACTTCATAGTTGGACAATAGAAAACCTGGTCAAAAATGCTATCGATGCCATGAGAGGCAAAGGCAAAATTTCAGTGGTAATTGAAAATGAAAATAATTTGGTTAAAATTTTAGTTTCCGATACCGGAAAAGGAATTCCCAAGAAACAATTCAAGCGTGTTTTTGAACCTGGATTTACTACGAAAAGAAGAGGCTGGGGATTAGGTTTGTCCTTGACTAAACGTATCGTAGAAGAATACCACAAAGGAAAAATAAAAGTCCTGAGTTCCGAAATTGGAAAAGGAACAACAATGCAGGTTTCCTATAAAAAAGGGTAACTATTTTGTAAACATCATTTTTCTTCCTAAAAGCCCTTTGCTTAAATACTCATTGAGGAAATCTTCACTTTCTTTGGTTTTTTCGAGTCCGGCTAAAATTGCCCTTTTCAAACTATTCAAATTGGCTGCGTTTTCTGAACTTACAGCACCCACTTTATACACATCATCCTTGCATTTAGTCATTTTGTCTTTTACATCCTGCATCATTCTTCTCAGTGTATCGTCAGACTGAGTAGGTTTAAATCTTTTGTTTCTGAATAAAATAAAGTCATTCAGATCGCTTATGGCTGCATTAAAATCAGCGGTAATTGCAATCAGTTTTTCTACGCTTTTATTTTGGGTTATAACCGTGAACTCTTTCTTTTTTAAATTGTAATACTCTGTAATCAGTTTGTTTGAAAGACCACTTTTTTCTATCCTTTTGGATGCCTCAAAAGCTTTGTCTGCATCAGAAAGTTTTTCGTATTTTTCAATTTCTGCATTATAATCAAAATTCATTTTAGGTTTTGCAGTATCAGGCTTTCCGCTTATAAATTCACTGTTGGTCAATGGTTCTTGCAGAAGCTGCCATAAAAAATCGAACGGCATGTGATTAACAATCATTCTGTCCGGGCTTCTTTTAAAATAAGCGTTGTTTTGTTTTTTTGTGTACTTTTTCCCTTCGACAAATCCTGCACCCCAAGTGGCATCAAATAAAAACCATTTCCCATCAATTTGCGATACATTCCAGGCGTGCGATATAGCTGCAACTTCATTAAATTGTTTTGTGTAACCGGCCACGATAAAGCTTTTGACTCCAACTTTATTGGCAATCTCTTTGAAAACTTCGGCATAGTGGATGCAAACCCCTTTTCGGGTTTTTAATGTTTTTGCAATTTTTACTTCCGGGGAATCGAGGTTATTTGGCTCATACATATTGGGAACATCGTAACTGATATCAGACGTTATCCAATGGTAAATCGCTCTGACTTTTTCATCCTGGCTGGTAAAATTAGAATTGATGTAATCTGCTATTCCGGATGTGGTCGCGGTCAAATTTTCCGGAATAGCTAACATTTTGTTATCAACGGAAGAGTAATTTGGCACAATTTGCCCAATCGAAATTTGGACAAAGAAAAGCAGTGTGAGGATTAAAAATTTTTTCATGATTTTTTTACCTATAAAAAACCCTGCCAAAATTTTAAAAGTTGCAGGGTTCTCTTATTTTTATATGAATTTTAACTACAAATTGGCACGAATTGCAGCAGCTAACAGTTCAAATTCATCTTTTGATAATGAAACTTTCCTTTGGAAACGCATATCATCCATATCGTGTAACGGAATTAGATGCACATGGGTGTGTGGTACTTCCAGTCCAACCACGGCAACACCAATACGCTTGCATTCTACTGTTTGTTCAAGGGCTTTGGCCACTTTTCTGGAAAATTTCATTAGCCCCAAATACAATTCCTCATCCATATCGAAAATCTTATTGATTTCCTGTTTCGGGATACAAAGCGTGTGGCCTTTTGCATTTGGATTTACATCTAAGAAAGCAAAATAATTTTCATCCTCAGCTATTTTATAGCATGGTATTTCTCCGTTAACTATTTTGGTGAAAATACTGCTCATCCTTAGTCTCTTGAAATCTCTAAAACCTCAAAGTTTAATTTACCATTTGGAACAGTAATTTCAGCAACCTGACCAACCGATTTTCCTAGCAATCCTTTACCAATTGGTGAAGTAACCGAAATTTTTCCGGATTTTAAATCGGCTTCGCTTTCGGCAACGAGAGTATATTTCAACTCCATGCCATTCGCCTGGTTCTTAATTTTTACATTAGACAAAACCAAAACTTTTGAAACATCAAGGTGTGATTCGTCTATCAATCGGGCATTTGAATGCACTTCTTCAAGCTTGGCAATCCTCATTTCGAGCATTCCCTGAGCTTCTTTTGCTGCATCGTATTCTGCATTTTCAGACAAGTCACCTTTGTCTCTTGCTTCTGCAATAGCTTGTGAAGCTTTAGGTCTTTCTATGCTTTTTAATTGATCTAATTCTTCTCTTAATTTCTTTAATCCTTCTGCCGTGTAATATGATACTGTACTCATGATTTCCTCTTTTATATAAATAGAAAAAATCCCATCGCAACGGGATTTCTTTTTGCAAAGATATTATTTTAATTTTATTTCAAAATTGTTGGCGTTTTTTTAACGCATGTCAAAGTTAATTAATTTAAATTTGTTTCGCTATAGTATTTTAAAAAAAATAACATGAAATCGAAGATTCACGACCTAAGCTTTTGCGAACCGGCGAAGCAATTCCAAAAAAACAAATTACTACGCATGAGTAAAAAGATTTATATCATATTGCTGTTTTTGCCTTTCCTATTTAGTTGTGATGCGGGAACGATAAACTACAACAATCCAAATCTTCCAAGTTACCCTGTTAATTTAACGCTAAATACAAACTTCCCGCCAGATAGCAATGTACTATTCCCCGGCAATTATACTGTTAACTATTCTCAAGGTATAGCGGGAATTGTAGTTTTTAACACCGGAAGCGGTTTCAATGCTTTTGATTTGGCATGTCCAAACCAGGTTTATGGTTCTGCATGTTCATCTGCCATGACTATTCAGGGTATCGAAGCAAAATGTAATTGCAATACTGCTGAGAGTCCGTATAGTTTATATTCGGGACAAAGTCCGGGACAACCTTATACTATGAAACCCTATCGTGTAGAAGTAGGTGATGGTTTTTTACACATTACAAATTAAAAAAGCCCCGACAAATCGGGACTTTTTTGTTTTTAGAACTTTAACGTTGCTCCGGCTAAGAAATTAATTCCGGCCTGCGGATAATATCCCGCTCCTTCAATGGTGGTTATGACTCCGGGCGTTGAAAAATCATCATCATAAGTATAGAAATAACCGTTCGATTCGTATTTGTAATCAAATATATTATTTACCAATCCAGAAAAGAGAATCGACTTTATTCCCTTATTGATATTCCATAAGTATGTCACATTCAAATCATGAACGTTGTAGGCTTTCAAAACAGATGTTTGGGAATCAATATTCCCCATGAATTGTCTTCCGACAAACTTATTCAGCAATGTAAAATTCAGATTTTTGACTGGAGAATAAGTTGTAGCGTTTCCAAAAACAATATCGGGAGAAAAAGCAATATTGGTATTGCCTAAATTCAGCAAAACGCCATCACGCTGAAAATAAAAATCGGTATTCTTATTTTGGCTTAAAGTAATATTTGGCTGGAAAGTCAATTTGTTTGTCGCTCTGATTACCGATTCGATTTCAATTCCGTAACGATAGCTGTGACCACTATTCGTAAAAATGGGCGACCCAACGTCGTTTAATGCTCCGGTTAAAACCAACTGATCTTTGTATTGCATGTAAAATACGTTTGTATTTATAGTTGCTTTTTTCACATTGTATTTCCATCCCAATTCAAAGTCGTACAAACGTTCCGGTTTTGTACTGCCATTTTCATAATCATCGCGTCGTGGCTCTTTATTGGCAATTCCGGCATAGGCATAAATCGTATTTTTGGAATTCACTTCATAGCTTGCTCCAACTTTTGGATTGAAAAATCGGAACGTATCATTAACATACCCAAACGCATCAACTCTTGCTTTGTAGAAAACCATTCGGTATTGCAAATCGGCAAAGAAGTTTATTTTCCCGAATGTTTGCGATGCTTTTGCGTAAACATTTACATCATCTTTATTCCCGTAATTATCATAATAACTAATTGAATTTGGAACATAAAATTGTGTCCAGACAACTTCTCCAAAATGTTTTCCTAAATAGCGGTTCGCTGCTCCTCCAAATAAAATATCAGTTTTGTTGTTTTTATAATTCAGAGAAAATGTGGTTCCGAAAAAGTCGTTATCCAACCATTTTTGCCTGACCAAATCAGCAACAGGATTTCCTTCAAAATCAGGCAGATTATAATCGGCTAAAGTTGCATCTTCCCTGTATTGCTCGTAATATCCTTTTCCTAAAGTATAATGAAGCGCGACATTTGATTTCCATTTTTCAGACCAATTTTTAGACCAATGCAATTGAAAATGATGCTGCCAGTAATTATCGGTTTCATCGTCATAGAATTTGGCATTTCCGTTTTCATCAAAATACATTCCGGCTGAATTGAAGGTTCTGTCATTTTCCAGTAAATAGGGATCTTCAAGTCCATTCCAGGCCTGATAGGTTTTTTCCTTTCCACCAAAAGCAATAAATTTAAATGTTGATGATTTCTTTACATAATTGAGATTGAAAAAATATCCAAACATTTTGGCAAAAGCTCTGTCGATATAACCATCGGAAGCAATTTGTGAAACCCTGGCATTGATTTCCAGATTATCGTGTAATCCGGTTCCGAAAGCTAAAGTTTGTTTCCTGGTTCCGAAACTTCCACCGGAATTCGAGATTTCTGCATAGGCTTTCTCCTGAAATGACTTCGTCTGCATGTTTAAACTCGCACCAAACGCTCCAGCTCCATTAGTTGAAGTTCCAACGCCGCGCTGCAACTGAATACTTTCCAATGAACTGGCAAAATCAGGTAAATCAACAAAATAAGTGCCCTGGCTTTCGCTGTCATTAAATGGAACGCCGTTTAACGTTACGTTAATCCTTGAGCCGTCAGCGCCACGAACACGCATATAAGTGTAACCGACGCCATTTCCGGCATCCGTTGTGGTAACAACCGATGGCAGGTAATTTAATAAAATCGGAATGTCCTGCCCTAAGTTTCTGGGAGCAATTTCTTCCTTGGTTACATTGGTAAACGTTACCGGATTTTTTTTGCCTGCACGAACCCCGGAAACCAAAATTTCGTCGAGTTGGTTGACTTTGGTGGTGTCTTGTACTTTTTCCTGCGAAAAAGAGGCAATAGGCAATAGTAAAAAGCAAAGTAAACTTTTGGCTTTTGGCTTTTGGCTTTTGTTGAATAAAATTTCCATTCGTAATAGTTTACGAATAAAAAGAGGTAATTATTCTTTGTTAAAAATTAAATGATACTCCTGACAATAGCTAACGTACACTTTAGTTTTTTGTCAAATCCTTAAACAGCATTACCTGTTCTAAGTTCATTGGGTATAATCTCAGCTCGTTATTTAGAGCACCCCTTTTGAGACAGCGCAAAAATAATTATAAATTATGAGTTATGACACGAAAAAAAATAAAGAATTTTATTTTTTGAACTGGCGAAGCAGTCATGAATTTTAAAGTTTTGGCTTTTTTCTGCTTTCCTTAATTTCAGAAACGGAAGACTTGTCTTTGAGTCGCTTTTCAACAACTGATTTTGGAACTTTGGTCGCTTTTCTCTTTTTAGGAACAATCAAAGCTTTTTCTATTAGCTCTAAAAAGCGTTTGGTGACAATTGCCTTGTTTTTTAGCTGGCTTCGGTCTTCGTCACTACTTAAAATCAATAGGTTTTCGGAAGTCAGTTTGCTCGCCAGTTTGGTTTCAATCAATGCCTTTTCCTCTTCAGTTAAAGCTTGGGAAGCATTCAAATCAAAAGTTAGGACTACTTTGGAGGAAACTTTATTTACATTCTGTCCGCCTGGACCGGAGCTTCTGACTGCCTTAAAATTCAGTTCTGTAATGATTTTTTCAGTTTCCATCTTGGGTTTGATGTGCAGGTTTAAGCAAATCGTTTACTGTTTTAACCGGATTAAAGGTTATTAACGGAACTTCTACAAAAACGGTAATCCATTTTGCCATAGCGCCATTCCACAATCCCGGCAATTCATAGCCTTTCAGTTCTTTACCATTTTTATTTTTGGTCACAATAAATCCTGTGCTTGGATCTACATATTGGGTTAAATCAAATTTTTCGCCGCGATAGTTTTTGGTCGCACAAACTAAATCCACAGGATTAAAATGCGTGGCTTTTCTCAAAATTTCTGCCTGTTGCTTATTATGTGAGTCAACTTGGGAACTTTCTACAATTTGCAGCGAAACATTGCCTTTATAACTTTTTACCCAAAATGGGCCACCACCTGGTTCGCCTTCATTTTTCACCATTCCGCAAACCCGGATTGGACGGTTCAATTTGTTTTTTATGAGGTCTAATTTATTCTCGGTAGTATATTTATAAAAGTCTTCCAGGATATCAATGTTTAACTTTTGTTCCATGAAATCAATGATTTCCGGAATATTCCTTTCTGCCAGTTCATCATTTTCCAATGCTTTCAGGATTCTAAAAATCTGTTGCTGCAAATCAATCAAAATGCCAGCCAATGCTTTTTTATATAATGTGATTTCCTGAATGTGATTCTGGATTACGTTGTCAATATTCTTGATAAAAATCACATCTGCTTCAAGATCATTTAAATTATTGATTAAGGCACCGTGACCGCCGGGGCGAAAAACCAAGCGCCCATTTTCGTTGCGGAATGGCTCATTCTCATGTGTCACAGCAATAGTGTCTGTGCTTTTGTGTTGATGCGAATAAGTGACATGAAGCGTCGTTTTGGACTTTTCCTCTACTTTGTGTTTTACCCTGTCAATTATAGTTTGAAACAAATCTTCAT
>JAZKCP010000108.1:12550-14963 GCA_040388035.1 Bacteroidota bacterium
GTAAAATGCAGATGCGAAACAGCATTCGAGCTGGCATAAAAAGCACATTCATTAAGATGTTCCTCAACAGGAGTAGCAATCTCTGTTTCATACTTATGAAAATCCAAAACCCCTTTTGGTTTATTGCAAAAATCAAAATGTTCAGGTGACAGCATCGCTTTAATGAAGCGGTAGCTTTTCTCGTGACTTTCTAAGGAATAATAATCGGGATATAGTTCTTTTAGTTTGTTTTTGATTTCGTCATAGAAAGGGAATTTTTCAATTCCTGCAAGAAATATTGACAGGTTTTTGTCTTTCTTTCTGTTGATATATGCGTTTATTGTTTCGTTTTCGTGGTCGAAATCTATAAGGAACTCGTTTAAAAATTTAAACATCCTGCTCGCTGCACCCGAAGCTGGGACAAATTTCTTGAGTTTTAATTCATTCCTTTTCGAATCAAAAAAATGGGCATGATGCTGGAATTCCTCATTAGACAATTTTACAATACCATCATTTATAGTTGCGGGTTTTTCGAGCATGATTTTTGGAATTCCCAATTGGAACAACAAAAGCTCGCCTTCGATTTTGTCCAAAGAAATGCCCAGTCCTTTGATTTGCTCAAAGTCTGCTTCCGTAAAACCGTGCTGTCTCGCTAAACTTTCTTTTGTTGTAGAGTTTTTTTCCATTCCAAATAACCAAAAATGGCAATCATTGTAAAAATTAGATACTGGATACTCGTAAACGTATAGCCTTTTGCATAATACATCGGAATCGAAATGATATCACCAATAATCCATAAAATCCAGTTCTCGACTTTCCTTTTAGCCATCAGCCACATCGCCACAAAGAAAATTCCGGTGACCAAAGTATCTACGTAGGAAGTCCAGTGCGCAAATTTATCAAAAAATGTATACACCGCTATCACAAATACTATCGTTAACACAAATATGGCCAAAGACCATTTCTTTTCTGACAAAGTTGTCCGTGAAATCGGAAACTTAATTCCCTCGTCTTTCTTTCGCGTCCAAATATACCACCCATAAATGCTCATTACGACATAATAAAAGTTAATCATCATATCGCCCAGTAATTCCCATTTCCATAATAGGTAAACATAAATCGCTGTGTTGATGATTCCGGTGGGGAAAACCCAGATGTTATTTTTTTTGGCAAACCAAACACTCGCCAATCCAAAGAATATCGCGGTAATTTCCATCACTATTATGTAAGTTGGATAGTTTCTATATTGGTCAAACAGGAATTCAAACATCAGTCAAAAAAGTTTAGGTCGTTTTCAAACGCCGTTCCTATTACAACCAAATCGGCGCCGGCTGCATACGCTTCATCAATTTGTTTTTTTGAACGAATGCCGCCACCAACAAGCAACGGAACCGAAATTCTCTGTGAAACAGCTTTGATGATTGGTAACGGAATCGCATTCTGCGCACCGCTTCCCGCTTCGAGATAGATTAATTTTTTGCCGATAAATTCACCGGCTTTTGCCGTTTGTGATATGTAATCAATATTGTCTTTGGACAAAGGCTTGGTTTTGCTTACGCGTTCCACCGCTGTTTCTGTACCGCTTTCAATAAGGATATAGCCTGTAGAAATCACTTCCAGTTTGGTTTTTTCCAGAAGCGGAACTGAGTCAATCTGGTGTTCAATCAAAAAATCCGGATTTCTTCCCGAAAGCAGCATCAGGTATAAAATCCCATCAGCTTCTGCAGAAATCTGTGACGGATTTCCGGGAAAAAGCAACACAGGTAAATCAAGCTCTTCTTTTAAACAAAAAACGATTTCATCCAGATAATCGCCATCAAACGAACTTCCGCCCACAAAAAGATGTGTCGCTGGCGAATGCCTTATTTTATCCGCTAAAACCGCAATTTTTTCCAAGTCAACCTTATCGGGGTCGATTAAAATGGCGAGTAGTTTTTCGCTTTTTGTTTTGGACGATAAGATTTGCTCATACAACATGCTGTTGTGTTTTGTTAAGGGTTGTAAATGTAAGCCTTTTTTAAAATTGGTAAAAATTACAATATCATGGTATCAAAATCTGTCAAATAACAATTTGATAACCTGCTAATTATCAGGAATTAATGTTTTTGTTTTACCTTTATTAAAATATTGAAGTAATGGGAACAAATTGGATTATTATCGGTATCGTGGTAATTATTGGATTGGCTTTAGTTATCTATTTAATCTGGAAAAATCAAAAAGATGAAAAGGATGTAATTGAACATTTCAATAACGAATCTTCAAATTTTCCTGAAGACGAATCGGAATTGAACGATGAAAAATAAATGTCTGAAATTATTCTTTAGGTTTTTCCCCTTCAAAAGCACACACAAAAACATAGTTTTCTATAAACTCAAAAACAATATCAAAGCGTTCTGTCTTGTTATTGAATCGCAGTTCGACACCACATTTTTTA
>JAZKCP010000109.1:0-4507 GCA_040388035.1 Bacteroidota bacterium
TAAAATAATTCGCTATATATTATTAGCTTTGTATCCAAATTTAATTAAATAAAACATTAGGTTTCACTATTTTTGGAACCGATTTCAACCAAGTTATAAACAATTTATGTCAATAATCACCTTAACAACCGATTACGGATTGAAAGACCACTTCGTCGGTGCTTTAAAAGGTAAATTATTATCAGAATTTCGCGAGGCTACGATTATTGATATTTCACATAATATTGATGCCTTTAACGTGGCCGAAGCTTCTTACATTATTGGTGCAGCGTATAGCAGTTTCCCGAAAGGAACTGTACATTTAATTGGCGTTGACATAGAATTGAATACCGAAAACCAGCACATAGCCATGCAATGGAATGATCAGTACTTTCTTTGTGCCGATAATGGAATTCTGAGCATGCTGATTCAAAAGATTGTTCCGCAAAAGTTGGTTGCCATTAATATACACGACCGTTTGCCGAATGATGCCACCGATTTGGATGTGTTTGTAAAAGTTGCCTGTCATTTAGCCAAAGGCGGTTTGCTCAACGTCATTGGCAAAGAAATCAAAGCCATTAAAGAAGTTACCGAACTGCAGGCCGTTATTCATGAAAATCAAATTAAAGGTTATGTGATTTATAGTGATCATTTAGGGAATGCTGTGACCAATATCTCTAAAAAAATGTTTTTGGAAATGGGCAAAGCGCGACCTTATGAAATACAGTTTAAGAATAAAATCATCAAGACTATTTTGCCGAAATACTCAGATATCGGAATTTCAGAGAAATATCCGTTGAAGTATTATGAAGGTGAAAAGTTAGCAATTTTTAACGAAGCCGGTTTTTTGGAAATAGCAATCTTCAGAAGTAATCCTGAAACGGTTGGTTCAGCTTCGAGTTTGTTAGGATTGAGTTATAGAGATGTAGTAACGATTGAGTTTAGAAATTAAGACATGTTTATCAGAATTGTAAAAATGAGTTTTCATCAAGAAAATATTCCAAAGTTTTTGGAGAACTTTGATGTGATGAAAGAAAAAATACGAGGCGCGGAAGGCAATCGCTTTTTGGAGTTGTATCAGGATAAAAACAATCCCTGTATTTTCTTTACCTATAGCTTTTGGGAAACTGAAAATGATTTGGAAAATTATCGAAAATCAGCTTTGTTTGATGACGTTTGGACATTTACAAAGAAATTATTCAACGACAGGCCGGAAGCATGGAGTGTAGATAAGGTAGTTTCACTACCTTAAAGTTATGAATTATAAATTATGAGTTATAAGTTATCAAATTAAATAACCGAATTATTAAATAAACATTTAATGAAATCAATAGCGTTACGCGAAATAAAATCCTTCTTTGGTTCACCTATCGGTTACCTCGTGATCGGATTGTTTCTGCTGCTCAACGGCTTGTTCCTTTGGGTTTTTGATGGCGAGTATAATATACTGCAAAGTGGTTTTGCCGATTTGAGCCCGTTTTTCACTTTGGCACCATGGATTTTCATTTTCCTGATTCCGGCTGTGACGATGCGTAGTTTTTCTGATGAGAAAAAACAAGGGACCATAGAATTATTGCTGACTAAACCTTTATCGCTTTGGCAGATTGTAAACGGAAAATTTCTTGGCTCGTTTTTACTGATTGTAATCGCGTTGTTGCCAACCTTTGTTTATGTTTATGTTATCAATAGTTTAGGAATGCCTGAAGGCAATATCGATATGGGAAGAACAATGGGTTCTTATTTTGGATTGCTATTTTTGGTTGCTGCCTATACTTCTATCGGAATTTTTACTTCAACGCTTTCTGAAAATCAGATTGTGGCGTTTTTACTTTCTGTGTTTTTATGTTTCGTGTTTTACTTTGGTTTTGAGGGAATTTCAACCTACGCCAAAGGTTTTGAAGATGCAGTTTCCCGAATCGGAATGGACTATCACTTCAAAAGCATGTCGCGTGGCGTTTTGGACACTCGGGATATTTTATACTTTGTGAGCGTTTCGTTTTTGTTCCTGTCATTTACTGTTTTTAAACTTAAATCCTTGAAATCGTAATGAAAACAGCGAACAATAACTTCAAAAGAATGGTGCTCACTATAGGTTTACTAGTGATACTTAATCTTGCTGGTCATTTTGTTTTTAAACGTTTTGACTTAACCGCGGACAAACGTTATACACTTTCGCAAACGTCGCTAAATATTGTTGACAAAGTCAAAGAGCCATTATATATCGACGTTTTTCTCGAAGGAGATTTTCCTGGAGAATTCAAAAAACTACAAACAGAAACCCAACAATTATTAGAAGAATTTAAATCAAATAATTCTAATATTATCTTCCAATTTGTCAATCCGTTAGAAAAAGAAGAAGAGAGAGACAGCATAATGCAATCTTTTGTTCAACGTGGTTTGACTCCGGTAAATGTTACTGTAAACGATAAAGGACAGCAAACTCAGGAAGTAGTTTTTCCATGGGCAGTTGCTACCTGCGGCAACCGTTCGGTAAAAGTGCCTTTGCTAAAAAACATGATGGGCGCATCAACAGCCGAAAAGGTGGTGAGTTCGGTGCAGCATTTAGAATATGTATTTGCTAATGCAATCAATACGGTTTCAAAAGCCAAACAGAAAAAAGTGGTGATAATTAATGGTAATGGCGAGTTTGAAGACAGATACATTGCAGATTTTATCAAATCAGTTAGGGACAATTATTTTATCGCACCATTTACTTTAGATTCAGTTGCTAAAACTCCAGTTCAGACTTTAGAGCATTTAAAAAAGTACGATTTAGCAATTATTGCCAAACCAACGGAAACCTTTTCGGACGAAGAAAAACAAGTATTAGATCAATATATTGTCAATGGCGGAAAAACCATCTGGCTGGTTGATCAGGTCAACATGGAAATAGACAGTTTGTATAATGAAACTGGGTCAAATTTGGCATTTCCGAGAGATCTGAATCTGAATGATATGTTCTTTAAGTATGGAATAAGACTGCATCCTGATTTGATAAAAGATTTATTGGCTACACCAATTATATTAGAAACAGGCGAACCCGGAAGTGGCACTCAAAAAGTTAAACTGCCTTGGTATCTTTCTCCGATGATTTATCCTTCACAAGATGCAAATAATCCAATTGTAACTAATTTGGACGGAATCAAATTTCAATTTGCTGGCCCTATTGAACCATTGACGAATGACATCAAAAAAACAATTTTACTGCAATCGTCCCAATATTCAAAACTAATTGGAGCTCCAACTGAAGTGAGTTTAAGAATGGCTTCTGAAGAATTAGGCCCAAAAGATTTTACTGGCTCCGGAAATTATCCGGTAGCTGTTCTTCTTGAAGGAAAGTTTCATTCCGTATATGAAAACAGGGTTTTGCCGTTTAAAGATGCCAGTTTCAAAAACACCGGAAAAGAAAGCAAAATGATTGTTATCTCCGATGGTGATGTGATTAAAAATCAATTAGATAAAAACGGCAGAGAGGTTGAATTAGGATTGGATCAACGAACCGGAATTCTTTACGCCAACAAAGATTTTATGATGAATTGCGTCAATTATTTACTGGACGACAACGGACTTATTAACATTAGGAGCAAGGAAGTAAATCTGCCTATTCTGGACAAAGAAAAAGTATATGCTTCCTATACGCAATCCCAAGTCATAACAGTGGCAGTACCAATAATTATTCTGTTGTTATTTGGAGCAGTATTTACCTTTCTGCGCAAGCGAAAATATAGCAAGTAATGTTAATAAAAAACTTTTTGAAATCTATTAGTTTAAGATATATTTGTAAAAATTAAAAATCACAGAATGAAATGCGAAAGCATTCCATCTTCCTTTAAAAATAAATAAAAATTACGGATGAAATTCATTGTATCGAGTTCATACTTATTAAAACAACTGCAAGTTTTAGGTAGCGTTATCAACAGCAGTAACACCTTGCCTATTTTAGATAACTTCCTGTTTGAGTTAGACCACAAAAACTTAAGCGTTTCAGCTTCCGATTTGGAGACAACCATGTCGGCTACTTTGGAAATTGACTCAACCAGTAAAGGAAGCGTTGCTGTTCCTGCGAAATTATTATTAGACATTCTAAAAACATTTCCGGAACAACCGTTAACTTTCACTGTAGAAGAAAACAGTACTATCGAAATCAGTTCAAATTCAGGAAAGTATGCTATCGCATATGCTCCGGGAGAAGAATTTCCAAAATCAGTGAGTTTAGATAACCCTTCATCAACAGTTGTTCCTTCTGAGGTTTTAGCAACTGCAGTCAGTAAAACTATCTTTGCTGCCGGAAACGACGATTTGCGTCCGGTAATGAGCGGTGTATTTTTCCAATTCTCTCCGGAAGGTTTGATATTTGTAGCTACAGATGCCCATAAATTAGTGAAATATGCACGCGCTGATGTGAAAGCTTCGCAAGTTGCCGATTTCATTATGCCAAAGAAACCTTTGAACATTTTGAAAAGCATTCTTGGAACTTCTGATGCCGATGTTACTATTGAGTACAATGATTCGAATGCTACTTTTTCTT
>JAZKCP010000109.1:4517-5948 GCA_040388035.1 Bacteroidota bacterium
TGGAAAATATCCAAATTACGAAGCGGTAATTCCGAAAGAAAATCCGAACAAATTGATGATAAACAGGGTTTTGTTATTGAATTCTGTACGTCGTGTTGCCATTTTCTCTAACAAAACTACGCACCAGATTCGTTTGAAAATTGCCGGTGCCGAGTTGAATATTTCTGCTGAAGATATTGACTACTCAAACAAAGCAGAAGAAAGACTGACTTGCGATTATCAAGGCGATGATATGCAGATTGGTTTTAATTCCCGTTTCTTATCTGAAATGCTGACTAATTTAACTTCTGACGAAATAATGTTGGAAATGTCAATGCCAAACCGTGCCGGAATTTTAACGCCAATTGATGGCTTAGATGAAGGCGAAACTGTTACCATGCTTGTCATGCCGGTAATGCTGAATAATTAAATATAAACTAACCTTTATACCTGAGGCCGCAATTTCGAAAGAGATAGCGGCTTTTTTATTCGTGAAAAGCAAGAATTGGCGTACTGGAATGCTGCGACATTTTTTGAGTGGTAGAAGTGGTGAAAAATTGGGTAAAAAAGTTTCTTTTATAGGTTACCATCGCTAGCAAATCAATGCTTTGATTTATTAAAAATTCTTCAATGGTTTCGTTTATATCTTCACTTGGAATAATAAAAAACTCCAGGTTTTTTTCATTTTTAAAATGTGATTCCCACTTGTTGACTTCTGCTCCCCTAACATCTGAAGTTGATGTTTTTACATACAAACATTTCACCTTTGCCTTCATTTTTTTGGCTATTGCCAATACTTCTTCCAAAGCTGGAATATCTTTTTCCCGATAACGTGTAGTAAATCCAATAGTTTCTATTTTATGGAATTTTGTATCATGGGCGACACTTAAAACCGGAACGGAAATATCCGCAATAACGCTACCTGTATTGGTCCCAACAAAAGAATTGAACCACCCCGAAGCCCCATTAGTGCCCATAACTACAAAGTCTATATTTTCCTGATTTACAACTTCCTTAATGGTATAAATCAAATCCCCAACCATCATAATATGATTAATGACAATATGGTTTGCTTTTTGATCTTTTGCGATAGCCTTGAGCTTTGGCATTTCCTGTTTAAAATGATCAAAATTAGTCATTTCAATTGTGTCATAAATTTCAGCGTAATTGAACGGCACAATCTGACTATCGATGATAGGTAATTCAAACGTGTGTAATAAAACCAACTTTGCCTTGTATAGTTTCGCCATTTCGAGCGCATATACAAAGGCATTTTCAGAAGTTTCTGAAAAATCTAATGGAACAAGTATTTTTCTCATGACAGTTGAATTTATATAAATTTACAATTATTATTAAAAATAAAATATTAATTATCAGTATATTAACTACTAATCCCAAACAAAAAAGCCCTCGATTTCTCGAGGGCCTTTTACTATTAATTTAATCTGATAA
>JAZKCP010000110.1:0-18149 GCA_040388035.1 Bacteroidota bacterium
TTCAGTAATAAACTCAACATTGATAAACTGACCGTTGTAGAAATCAACTTTTACTTCGGCATTGTCAACAAATTTATCGGCTGCAATCACTCTCATTCCAAGTCCAAGCGCCATTTTGGCTACAGCTTGGCCAATACGTCCAAAACCAATAATCCCTAAGGTTTTGCCACGCAATTCTATTCCGTTTGCATAGGCTTTTTTCAGGCCATCAAAATTGGTATCACCTTCCAAAGGCATATTCCTGTTGGCATCCTGAAGAAAACGAACGCCGGTAAACAAATGCGCAAATACCAATTCGGCCACACTTTCAGAAGAAGAAGCCGGCGTATTAATAACGTGTATTCCTTTCGCGCGGGCATAATCCACATCTATATTGTCCATGCCAACACCACCGCGGCCGATGATTTTCAGGCTCGGGCAATTGTCAATAATATCCTGGCGCACTTTGGTGGCGCTTCTTACAATGATTACCGAAACCTTATGCTCATTGATATAATTGGCAACCTGTTCTTGGGCAACCTTAGTTGTAATCACTTCAAAACCACCTTTTTCCAATGCCTTGATACCGCTTTTAGAAATTCCGTCGTTGGCTAGTACTTTCATGTTATTACTTTAAATTCTATTTTTATTTTTAGGAGCTGATCCCGCTATACGTTCCAATCTTTTTATTGTTTTGTCAAACAATATAAAGGATTTCCACTGCTATCGGGGCTAGGACTTACTATACTGTTACTTCGTTTTGTTTTACCACTTCTTCCAGTTTCTTCATTACATCCACCAAAACCTGTACGCTCTCCAATGGCAAAGCATTATACATTGATGCTCTGTAACCACCAACAGAACGATGTCCCGCTATTCCGGAAATTCCTGCTTCTTTCCACATTTTGTCAAAAGCCTCCTGGTTTTTTTCGTCAACCAACAGGAAAGTCGCATTCATAAAACTTCTGTCTTTTTTGTCTGCAGTTCCAATGAACAAAGGATTTCTGTCGATTTCCATGTAAAGCAGGTTTGCTTTTGCTTCGTTGATTTTCTCAATCGCCGCTATTCCTCCATTCTTTTTCAGCCATTGTAAAGTCAGCAGGCAGGTATAAACCGCGAACACCGCTGGCGTATTGTACATGCTTTCCGCTTTGATGTGTTTTTCATAATCCAATATACTTGGAATTGATCTTCCTGATTTCCCTAATATTTCTTCCTTAACAACTACTAATGTTGTTCCGGCTGCACCCATATTCTTTTGGGCACCTGCATAAATCAAATCGAATTGGGTAAAGTCCAAGCTTCTTGAAAATATATCTGAACTCATATCACAGACCACAGGAACGTTCGTTTTTGGAAATGATTTCATTTGGGTTCCGAAAATAGTATTGTTGCTCGTGCAGTGAAAATAACTCGCATCTGCAGCAATAGTATAATCAGTTGGGATATGATTGTAGTTTTGTTCTTTTGAAGAAGCTATAACTACAGTTTCACCAAATAATTTTGCTTCCTTTATGGCATTGTTTGCCCAGGTTCCGGTATCAAGATAAGCCGCTTTTCCGTCAACTTTCATCAAATTATATGGAGCCATTAAAAACTGTAAGCTTGCGCCACCTTGCAAAAATAAAGCATGATATCCTTTTCCTTCTAGTCCAAGAAGTTCCAAAACCAAAGACCTCACTTCATCCATCACTGCAACAAAATCCTTGCTTCTGTGCGAAATCTCAAGAATAGACAAATCAGAATTATTAAAATTTAAAACGGCTTGGGCTGATTTTTCAAAAACTTCTTTTGGCAAAATGCATGGACCAGCGCTATAATTGTGTTTTTTCATGGTGAGAGATTTCTATAAATTGAGTTGCAAATTTCGCAAACGGCTTTCTAAAAAACGATTAGAATTCCGCAATAATATAGCGATGTTATTAACGAAAACGTTATAGTTTATAATAATTGTTAAGAATATTAAAATGACGTTAAGAATTTCAAAGTGTCCTCATTATCAGCATAATCCCAAAGTTCAGGCTTTTGGGTTTTGCCAAATGGAATTGAGTTTGGGATTAAATTATTCGAAACGATGCACTGAATTTGGTCGGCATCATTGTGAAGGTGTTTCTGTAAATCGGCAATGTCTTCGTAATATTCATAAAACACAGAAGAAATAGGTGAGGCGTAGCTGCTGTCTTCTTTCAAAGTCAGGAATTCGTTGTCCAGCAACTTAAAATTACTCATCAGGAAAACGGCCTTATTGTAATCGTAGTTGTTGGAATATTTCTCGTAAAAAATAACGTCCTTGTATTCGTAAATTGCCTTAAAGAATGCTTCGAAACTGTAGTCTTTTGGCACAAATAATTTAGAAACATTGCGGCAACCCAAACCAAAATACCTAAAAATATCTTCACCAAGATTTACCAAGTCTTCATGTGTCTCTTTTCCGTTCAAAACGGCCACCGAATTTCGATTTTTTCTAATAATGCTGGGTTTGCCTTTAAAATAAAATTCAAAATAACGTGCGGTATTGTTGCTTCCTGTAGCGATGACGGCATCGAAGTTTTCCAATTTACCATCGGTGAAAGTAATACGTTCAGAAAGTTTTGGTTCGACACTAATAAGATAATTTGCCAGAAACTTTATCAGATGCTGATCATTTGAAGATGTTTTCACCAACGCCTTATGGCCCGAAATCACTACCGAAAGGAAGTCATGAAATCCAACCAACGGAATATTACCGGCGAGGATTAGCCCGACAGTCTTGGACTTTACATTTGAAAAATCATAGCTTGCCAACCATTCATTCAAATTGTCTTCTTTCAACGCTTTTGCCCAGGATTCAACAGCAAAATAAACCTGCTCAGGTGTAAACCAGCCGTTATGGGATTGGGAAAGTGCTAATAAGTCTTTAAACTTTTCAAAATACAACTCATTGTAAAGTACATCAGCATGCTCAGATGATTCATCCAAAGTAAATTGGCTTAAAAACTTTCCTAATTCAACAAAAGACAATTTTGTGTTAATAGAATCCATTTAGATTTGCTTATAAAGTGTTTTGATTGTAATTTTGCGCAAAAATACGGCTTATTTAGTCGAAAGTCAAAAGTCGAAAGTCAAAAGTTTATTTTGATCCTTGATTTGGCTTTATGACTTTAGGCTTTCAAACTTTAAGACATATAATATGGCAATCATTATAACGGATGAATGTATAAACTGCGGTGCCTGCGAGCCTGAGTGCCCGAATACCGCAATTTATGAGGGCGCAGACGATTGGAGATATAAGGATGGAACCAGACTTAGGGGAAAAATAATTTTGCCTGACGGCACAGAAGTAGATTCAGATGCGCCACAAACACCGCTGTCTGACGATATTTATTATATAGTTCCAGGAAAATGTACCGAGTGCAAAGGTTTCCATGAAGAGCCACAATGTGCGGCGGTTTGCCCTGTAGACTGCTGTGTTCCCGATGATAATCATGTTGAAAGTGAAGAAACGCTTCTTAACAGACAATCATTTCTGCATAACGAGTAAATAAAAAATCCTGAGCTTTCACTCAGGATTTTTTTAAGGGGCAAAACTCAATTTTATTTTTGTAGGTTATAAACTTGTGTACTTATAGTATCTGTTTTTTCATCATAAGTTTCCAACACTAAGTTTCCATTAGCATCAAAATAACCTACTGAAAATTTATCTCCACTTTTATAGATATAACTATTATTCGATGTTCTTCTCAATAGCGAAACAGTGTTATTAGTATTATTCATAACTCTATAACCTGATTTGTCAGCAGCTAATTTATAGGTTTCGCCTGAACTTGAATAAGCGGCTGAGTGGTCAACATCAATTGTTCTTTCAACACCGTCTACGCTAACTTTAGTTGTTTCTGTAACCTGAACAGCTGAAGGTTTAATATCAGTATTTTTTGTGCCTGCCGGAACATCGTTCAATTCAATGTCCTGAACTTGTTTTATCTCTTCATTTTTCACAACCTGACGTACGCCTTTGTCGTCTTTCACCGTTGTCGTGGTAGTTTTTGTTTCAGTCTTCTTATTTTGATTTTGCGCCTGAATGCTCATTGTAAGCAATAAAGCAGCTCCTAAAATTATAGTTTTCATAATAATAAATTTAATGATTAGTAAGCAAATTTAATTGTATACTGCCTTAAAGACGTTACATGATTATAAGTATAAATTATACTTTTCACATAAAAACTCAAAACCTGTAGTACAGATTAATTTCTGGTAATTGTGACTACAAAAGCTGTTTCTTTAAGAAAAATAATAAAAATGGTGTAACTACTTAACAGTTAATCGAGTAAATTTCTTTAAGAAGAAACAATTTTGTAAAATTTGTTTCACCCAAATTTACTATGAAAAGTATAATTATACTATTGCTTCTGACCTCCTGCGTCAGTGTTTTGTCTCAAAACACTGAGAAGACGATTGTATTAATTGACATCGATACCAATCTTCCTATTGAGGATGTAACAGTTTTTATTGCAAAAACGAAACAGACCTTGTTAAGTAACGCCGAAGGAAAAGCCACTTTTGTTTTAAATGGACTTTCAACTATCCAGGTAACCCATTCCGCTTATAATACAATCCAGTTAAGGTCGACGATTCTAAAAGAGAAGAAAAATGTTTTCTATTTAAAAAACAAAATAAATGGTTTGGATGAAATCATCGTTACAAAAAAGCATGCTCGAGAGATATTAGAAGAATTGGTAGCTGTTTCTAAAAAAAAATTAACAATTCCGGCACGATTAAAAGTTTATTCCCGGGAGTTCTTAAAGCTCAATGGCAATTACGCTTATTACAATGACGGATTATTGAATTTTCAATTATACGGTAAGGACAAACTCAAAAGCGATATTCTAATAGAACAAAACAGGTCTTATGGTTTGATTAAGGATGAAATCGGCGAAGAAACTTTGGGGTACAATCTTAATGACATCATGGAAAATTATTATGAATTCAAATACCTTAATCCGCTTTTAGAACACGACAGCAAGTCAAAATATGATTTTATGATTAAAAGCTATTCTGCAAATTCGGATTATAATTTAATGGTAGTAACTCCAGTAGAAGGCCATAAGGGTTTGCCGGATGATTATGCAATACTTTACGACAGGACAAAAAAATTGATTGTAGAAGTAAGCACAGTAGTTTCTCCAATAACACTGGCCAATGTGAAGGATAAAAAAGCGGTTGGATCTAAAAATATATACAAATCCTCATTTAAGGCAATTTATAGAATTGAGGATTCTGAATATTATTTAGTAGGTTCGAAAGAAGAAATCGGTTTTGAAAAAATTGATAAAAAGAAAACAATCGATATAGAAGTCAAAAATTGCTTTGTAGTTACCAAATTCAATGATAGAAGCTTCACTTACAAAGATAGTGAGGTATTCAAGGACAAAACATTATACAATAAAAGGAACAGTATATTTACCAATTATTGGGAAATTTCCGGACTTAAATCTACAAAAGAGGAACAAAAAATAATTGTCTCTATTGAAAATAGTGAATAAGTTGTCAAACCTCTTTGCCAGCTTTTTGCTTCTTGATTTTATTACGCTATATTTGCACACTTTTTATAAATATTACAGTAAAAAGCAAATAATATAGCAATATGAAAGCAGGAATTGTAGGATTACCAAACGTCGGAAAATCAACCTTATTTAATTGTTTGTCAAATGCCAAAGCGCAGAGTGCTAACTTTCCGTTTTGTACCATTGAGCCAAACATTGGCGTTGTAAATGTTCCCGATCCAAGAATAAACAGACTGGAAGAATTGGTAAAACCTGAGCGCGTTCAAATGGCAACCGTTGATATCGTCGATATAGCCGGATTGGTAAAAGGAGCCAGCAAAGGTGAAGGTTTGGGAAATCAGTTCCTGGCAAATATCAGGGAATGTAATGCGATTATTCACGTTTTGCGTTGTTTTGATAATGATAATATCATCCACGTAGATGGAAATGTAAATCCAATCCGCGACAAGGAAACCATAGATATTGAATTGCAGTTAAAAGACTTGGAAACTGTTGAAAAGCGTTTGGAAAAAGTAAATCGCGCTGCCAAAACAGGGAACAAGGAAGCACAAACTGAAAAAGCACTTTTGGATAGGACTCGTGAAGCATTACTTCAGGCTAAATCGGCGAGAACTGTTGTAGCTCAGAATAATGACGAAGAAGTTTTATTGGAAGATTTCCAATTGATAACCAACAAACCTGTTTTATACGTTTGCAATGTTGACGAAGATTCGGCTGCGATCGGAAATAAATATGTGGATCAGGTTCGTGAATTGGTAAAAGACGAAAACGCTGAAGTTATCGTTTTGGCTGTAGGTACTGAAGCTGATATAACCGAATTGGAAACCTACGAAGAACGTCAAATGTTTCTGGAAGATTTAGGTTTAAAAGAACCGGGTTCGGCAGTTTTGATTCGTGCTGCTTATAAACTTTTGAAACAGCAAACCTATTTTACGGCCGGAGTAAAGGAAGTTCGCGCCTGGACAATCAACGTTGGCGACACAGCACCAAAAGCAGCTGGAGTTATTCACACCGATTTTGAAAAAGGATTCATCCGTGCCGAAGTTATTGCTTTTGATGATTACTCTACTTTGGGTTCAGAAGCAAAAGCAAAAGAAGCCGGAAAATTAAGAGTTGAAGGAAAAGAATATATCGTAAAAGATGGTGATGTGATGCATTTCCGTTTTAACGTGTAAGTTAGAGAAAAGAAGCAAGAGTCAAGAAACAAGATATAAACCGTTAAAGAAATTTAGCGGTTTTTTTATGGATATTATTAGTCTTTTCACTTGCTTCTTTCTTCTATTTTCTTTTTTAAACATTGTCAATATCATTCTTAATAACTTTGATATTTGTCACTTCAAAAATCATGCTAATTCCACTATATTAGCACACCCGAGGTTGTTGCAAAAAGCAGCGACCGAACGAAACGAAGTTAAAATCGCTAAATTCAAAATGCAAGAACCAAATCAATATACAGAAGACAATATCCGTTCGTTAGACTGGAAGGAACACATCCGAATGCGTCCCGGAATGTACATCGGGAAACTCGGTGACGGCTCTTCTCCTGACGATGGGATTTATATTCTTCTGAAAGAAACAATTGATAACTGTATCGATGAGTTTGTCATGGGTGCCGGGAAAGTGATTGAAGTTACCATCAAAGACAAAATGGTTACCGTACGCGATTATGGACGTGGCATTCCGTTAGGGAAAGTGGTGGATGTAGTTTCCAAAATGAATACGGGTGGAAAATACGATTCGAAAGCATTTAAGAAATCGGTAGGTTTGAACGGAGTTGGTACCAAAGCGGTAAATGCATTATCCAATTATTTCCGTGTGGAATCCGTTCGGGACAACCAGCAAAAAGCAGCCGAATTCTCAGCCGGGAATTTAACTGCGGAAGAAGATGTGGTTGAATCCACAAAACGAAGAGGAACCAAAGTTTCTTTCGTTGCCGACGAAACCATTTTCAAAAATTACAAATACCGTAATGAGTACATCATCAAGATGCTCAAAAATTACTGTTACTTAAATCGTGGCTTAACAATTTATTATAACGGTGAAAAATACCTTTCCGAATTTGGATTAAAAGATTTACTGGAAGAAACCATTACGGAAGACGACATGCAATATCCGGTTATCCATCTGGAAGGCGATGATATTGAAATCGCTTTGACACATAGTAAATCACAATACTCAGAAGAATATCATTCGTTTGTAAACGGTCAAAATACCACTCAGGGTGGAACGCATTTGGGTGCTTTCCGCGAAGCGATTGTGAAAACCATCAAAGAGTTTTACAACAAGCCTTTTGAAGCTTCTGATATCCGTAAATCAATTGTTTCTGCTGTTGCAGTAAAAGTAGAGGAACCGGTATTTGAAAGCCAAACCAAAACCAAGCTGGGTTCTACCGATATTGGTCCGAAAGGTCCGTCGGTACGTACATTTGTAAACGATTTTATCAAAACGAAACTGGATAACTATTTACATAAAAACCCTGAAGTAGCCGATTTGCTTTTACGCAAGATTTTGCAGGCCGAACGCGAACGTAAAGAACTTTCCGGAATTCGTAAACTGGCAAAAGACAGAGCCAAGAAATCAAGTCTCCACAATAAAAAACTGCGCGACTGCCGCGTACATTTAACCGATGCCAAAAACCCAAGAAGTTTAGAAAGTACGCTGTTCATTACCGAGGGAGATTCGGCTTCGGGTTCGATTACCAAAAGCCGTGATGTGAATACGCAGGCGGTTTTCAGTCTGCGTGGTAAGCCTTTGAACTCTTATGGAATGTCAAAGAAAATTGTTTACGAAAACGAAGAGTTCAATCTACTCCAGGCAGCTTTGGATATTGAAGAAGACATGGGCGATCTGCGTTACAACAATATCGTAATCGCCACCGATGCCGATGTCGATGGAATGCACATCCGATTGTTGTTGATTACATTTTTTCTTCAGTTTTTCCCTGAATTAATTAAGGACGGACATTTATACATCTTGCAAACGCCATTATTCCGTGTGCGAAACAAAAAAGAAACCATCTATTGCTATAGCGACCAGGAACGTGTTGACGCGATTGAAAAACTGAAACCAAAACCCGAAATCACACGATTCAAAGGATTGGGAGAAATTTCTCCGGATGAGTTCAAGCATTTTATTGGAGACAGCATAAGGCTTGATCCGGTAATGTTGGACAAAACAACTTCAATAGAAACTTTATTGGAATTCTATATGGGGAAAAATACACCTGATAGACAGGTTTTCATTATCAACAACCTGAAAGTGGAATTGGATGTGGTGGAAAAATAAATTAGTTCACAGCTTACAGTTCACAGGTTACAGTTTTTTAGCTGTTAACCGTCAACTGTCAACCGTTAACAACAAACTATGAAAGACGAAGAAGAAGACGATATAATTCCAAACGAGAACGAAGACGGGAACGAGAACAACGAATCGTCGGAGGAAGCTGCCGAAGAAGGTTTTGAAGACCTCAAGTCTTCGGGCGATCATTTCTATGACCACGAGGAAGTAAATCCCGAAGACACCATTACAAAAGTAACCGGTATGTACAAGGATTGGTTTCTCGATTACGCTTCTTATGTAATTCTCGAGCGTGCTGTTCCTGCCATTGAAGACGGTTTCAAGCCGGTGCAGCGACGTATCATGCACTCAATGAAGGAACTTGATGATGGACGTTACAATAAGGTAGCGAATATCGTTGGGCACACAATGCAGTATCATCCTCACGGAGATGCCAGTATTGGTGATGCAATGGTGCAAATCGGGCAGAAGGATTTAATTATCGACATGCAGGGAAACTGGGGAAATATACTAACCGGCGACAGTGCTGCGGCTTCGCGTTATATTGAAGCAAGAATTTCTAAGTTGGGTCATGATATTTTATTCTCTCCAAAGATTACCCAATGGGGAATGTCCTATGACGGTCGTCGTGCTGAACCGATTAACCTTCCGGTAAAGTTTCCGTTGTTATTGGCGCAAGGTGCAGAAGGAATTGCCGTTGGTTTATCCACGAAAGTGTTGCCACACAACTTCAACGAACTTCTTGACGCTTCGATTAAGATTTTAAAAAATAAGCCTTTTACACTTTTCCCTGATTTTCCAACAGCGGGAATTGCAGATGTTTCAAATTACAATGATGGTTTGCGTGGCGGACGTGTCCGTGTACGTGCCAAAATTGGGCAATTGGACAAACAGACATTGGTAATTACGCAGATTCCGTTTTCAACCAATACTTCAACTCTGATTGATAGTATACTGAAAGCGAATGAGAAAGGAAAAATAAAAGTCAAAAAAATAGAGGACAATACGGCTGCAGAAGTTGAGATTTTAATCCATCTTCCACCAGGTGTTTCTCCGGATAAAACGATTGATGCGCTTTATGCGTTTACCGCTTGCGAAACTTCGGTGGCGCCATTAGGTTGTGTAATTGAAAACCACAAACCATTGTTTATAGGTGTTTCTGATATGTTGAAAATCTCAACGCACCGAACAGTTGATTTACTCAAACGTGAGTTGGAAATCCAATTGGACGAACTCGAAAATAAATGGCATTTTTCAACACTCGAAAAGATTTTCATCCGCGAGGAAATGTATATCGATTTCAAACTGTACCACGACAGGGAAACGCTTTATGTGTATATGTATAATGCTTTCAAACCATTTCTCAAATCGTTTGTGCGGGAAATTAATGATGACGATTTGGCAAAGCTGACGCAGATTCCGATGATCCGTATCACACGTTTCGATTCAGATAAAGCCGATGATGCAATTTCCAAACTGGAAACTGAGATGGAAGAAGTGAAACATCATCTGGCCAACATAATTGATTTTGCTATAGACTTTTTCCAAAAACTAAAAGATAAATACGGTAAAGGCCGTGAGCGCCAAACCGAATTGAGAAGTTTTGATAACATTGAAGCTACGAAAGTGGCTTTGCGAAACACCAAACTCTATGTAAACAGGGAAGAAGGTTTCTTTGGAACCGGTTTAAAGAAAGACGAATACGTCGCCGATTGTTCGGGTATCGATGATGTGATAGTGTTTCTTCGTGACGGAAAAATGATGATTGCCAAAGTCGATGACAAAAAGTTCGTCGGCAAAGATATCATTCATATTGCGGTTTTTGATAAAAACGATAAACGCACCATTTATAATATGATTTACCGCGACGGGAAAAATGGTTCAACATTCATAAAGCGTTTTAATGTTTCCGGAGTTACGCGTGATAAATTCTATGATTTAACACAGGAAAAAGCGGGCTCACAAGTTTTGTATTTTTCGCATAATCCGAATGGTGAAGCCGAAGTTATTACAATTTTATTACGTCAGGTGGGAAGCATTAAGAAACTGAAATGGGATTTGGATTTTGCCGATATTGCCATCAAAGGAAGAGCTTCACGCGGAAATACCGTAACCAAATATCCAATCAAGAAAATTGAACTTAAGGAAAAAGGAATTTCAACTTTGCGTCCGAGAAAAGTGTGGTTTGATGATACGGTTCAAAGATTGAATGTTGATGGAAGAGGTGAATTGCTTGGCGAATTCAGGCCAAACGACCGATTGCTGCTTATCAACCAATCAGGAAAACTGAAAACTATTATACCTGAACTGACGACACATTTTGATGAAGATATTGTCGTGATGGAAAAATGGAATCCAAACAAACCGATTTCTGCAATTTATTACGACGGAGAAAAAGAGCGTTATTTTATCAAGCGATTCTTAGTCGAAAATGAAAACAAGGAAGAAATCTTTATCACCGAACACGAAAAATCCCAACTGGAAATCGTTTCCACCGATTGGCGTCCGATGGCAGAGATTATTTATGCCAAAGTAAAAGGCGTTCAAAAAGATAATCAAACTATAAATCTCGAAGAATTTATTGCGGTAAAAGGAATTAAGGCATTAGGAAATCAACTGACCACAGATAAACTAAAACAGGTAAATCTATTGGAATCCCTGCCTTATGAAGAACCCGAACCGGAACCAGCAGAAGAAATGGAAGTCAGCGATGAAACCGATGTTTCAGATGACATTCAGACGGAAACCGGTGATGATGGTCAGATTACGTTGAGTTTGGAATAACTACTGAGATAAAATTTGACATCAATTGGAGTTTATGTTATAATTATATAACTTTATATAAAACAAAGGGTTGTATATTTATACTGTAGAAATTAATCTACAAGTAATTCAATTAAAATGAAAACAGTATTTATTTCCGCCATAATGATGGCTTTCACATTAATTTCCTGCACTAAAAAAAGTGAAACAAGTACAACTGTTACTTCCGATGATAATGCTACTGAAAAAGTTGTGGTAGTTAAAGATACAGTTAACGAAGAGCCGGAAACATTACCAGCGCAACTTTATGCGTGTTCTATGCATCCTGAAGTACAGGGAAAACAGAACGATGAATGTTCCAAATGTGGCATGGCGCTAACAGAGCTTGTACCTGGAGAAACTAAATAAAACAAAAACAATTATTTGTTCTAATTGACCTTGCTATACCAATTAAATAGCCTAATTATCAACAAAAACTCCCAAGCAATTGGGAGTTTTTGTTTAATCTATAATATAATTTAGGCTTCTATAAACGAAGATTTTACCTTCGGGAGTTTCCATTATGTCAAACTTCAGGCCTTCAAGTTCAGCGCCGCCGTAGCTTATGCCTTTAGTCCTAATAATTCCCTCAATTCCTTTTTCTGAGTCATTTACTGTAAGTACCATTTTGGCACAAAGCCCTTCACCCTGAACGTAAACTTCCATATATTTAGTGTTATTCTCTTCCCGATAAGTGTCCATCCAATAAGTCAGTTTAGACTCGTCGGTTTTTGCTAATTGTTCGACTAATTCAGCTTTATACTCCTTTTCATTTGGAGCGTATTTGTCAAATATTGGGTTGTTGTTTTTACAATTTGGCCTGTCACACGAAACATTGAATGATAAGAGGCAAAGAGCTAAAATTGAGGTAACAAAAAAGTTTTTCATCGTTATTGGTTTTAAGGTAAACGAATAATTGTAACTATTATTGTCGTTGTAGTTTAAAATTATTAATAAAAAAGCTCCCAAATTGTTTGGGAGCTTTTTTTATTAATCCGTAACGTCCTTATCCTTTAATTTCCTGTCGATTATTTTGTTGTTATGCAGTTTGACAGGTTTTCTGTTTTTCTTCATTCGCAGGTTCAGGAATTCGACAAACAATGAGAAGAAAATAGAGAAGTACAAATAGCCTTTTGGTATCGTACCGATTTCGACATCATTGCCAAATTTAAAGTGAGCCAGATGCGAACCTTCAGCAATCAACATTACTCCAATTAAGATTAGGAATGACAAACCAAGGATTTGTATGGTTGGATGTTCGTTTACAAATTTGGAAACCGGTCCGGCAAAAATCATCATGATAACGATTGAGATCACTACCGCTAAAATCATAATAATTAAAGCGCCGTTATGTCCAAAACCGCCCTGTGCTGGCTCAGCATTACTCACCATTCCGATGGCGGTCAAAATACTGTCAAAGGAGAAAACAATGTTCAATAGTGCGATTTGTATAATAGCTGAAGATAAACTACTGCTGGCTTTTCCGCCAACGCTGTCTTCTTCGCCTTCCATCTTATGATGGATTTCAGAAACCGATTTGTATAACAGGAATAATCCACCACCAAAAATAATAAGGCTTTGCCCCGTAATTCCAGCTTCAAAAAATCCCAGGTCAATATGGAATAAAACTTCCTTTAAACCCATAACCCAGGTGATTCCAAACAACAGGATAATTCTAAAAAGCATGGCAAGCAACAGTCCAATTCGTCTCGCCTTTGGCTGATCTTCAGCTTTTAGTTTTCCCGAAACAATAGATAGAAAAACTATGTTGTCAATTCCGAGGATGATTTCAAGAAAGGTCAGTGTTAATAAAGCCATCAAGGCATTTGGCGTAAATAAAATTTCCATTTTTATATTGGTTTATTGTTGTTAATCGAGTTTGGTGACAACGCCTCGTTCTTTTTTATTGCTTCCGACAAAGGCATATTCAAAAGTATAGCTATTTTTTTCAGTAAACAAAATTTTCATGCTGATTGCCTTTTCTTCCTTCATCGATTTTGGATACAGTTTCTGCAGTATGAATTCGCAGTCATTTACCCAACGTACTGAAGCCGTGTCGGTTTTCCCGTTGTAGGTTTCAATCTGAAGCTTCTCAGTTCGGATAAATGTTGACCTATGTTTTTTACCATCAATATCCTGTACGAATTCAAATTTCCCTGTTTTGAAATCCTGGCAATTGCGTTCGTGCTTGTTACAGGACAGTATAAATAAAGGAAGTAGAAGTAGAGTTAATTTTTTCATTATTTGAAGCTGTTTCCCGCTTTTCGCTATATTTTTTTCCATTAGGAAAAAGGATGCCGCTGCAATCGGGGCTAATTTATTTCAGTTTATTAAGTTCATCATCGGTAAAATTCTTAATGCTTTTCTCTTTCGAAAACTTGTCGGCGTTATAACTGATCGATTTGTTCTTAGGAATAGAAAGTGAATTCCATTCACCTTTTTTCAACATTTTGGCATAAAAAACCATTTGCCCAATATGATACGGATAATGCGCCAACTGCCGGTTTATCGCTTCCATAACGGTGTGGCCTTCGTTGCGGATGTAAATGATGGTTTCGAGTTGATCTGGACTTAATCCGTTTATTGTATTGAAAAAACAATCCCAGCCTTTATTCCAAAATTTCATAAGTTCCGCTTTATCATCCCGATTGAAATCGGGATCAAACTCACCATCACGGTTGCGCCATTCCTTTTCGCCGTCACTGGTTAAAAAATCAGTCCAGCGCGAAATCATATTTCCTGAAAGATGTTTTACAATTACGGCAATCGAATTGGTGTCTTCATTTACCGACATAAACAGTTGTTCCGGCTCAAGTTGTTCCATCGCTTTTTCTCCCAACGTTTTATAATAGAGAAATTGTTTTTTTACGCTTTCTAAATAAATGTTATTTATCATGATGGAAAAGTGCGTCGGTTAAGGTTTTGATTCCTTTAAACATAAAATAGACTGCCAGAAAACAGAAAGTAATTCCAAAAGCCAATACGAGATAATGCCAGGCATTCTGTTTATTGATAAACGCATTGTAAATCACGCTGGGTCCAATAAACATTAGCGGCAACGCGTAAAGCATATATTTGATTCCTTTGTCTAAAAGTTGTTTGTTAGTCGGCATTTTAAAATTTTATTTGAATTCCAAGTCCGTTTTGATTTGCCACCGCGTTTAAATCAAAATCTAAGGAAACGGTATTTTTTAAGCCATCGTTATACGATTGGACAGCCTCCTTGATTTTTTTTGACCTTCCGGATAATACCGGAATTGAAACTGCGGCCATACCAACACCTACATAAGTCAGTGCCGTTGGATATTTCACATCTGAAAATAATCCCACTGCCAAATCAACTACCGAAAGCGTTATTCCTAACCCAAGCAGTGTTGCGCCCAGTGTTTCCTTTGATTTTGCCTGCTTGTAAAGATGCAGCGAATGCAGGTTCGAAGCCAATATTTTTTTCATCTGGTAACTTGGAATCTGAACACCGTTCTGATATATTTTTCCTTTTTCTAATTTCAGTTCGTTCGGCGTATTGTTTTTCAGGGTAAGTTGCGAAAAAGCGGTAAATCCAATGAGTAAAATGGTTATGAGAAGTAATTGTTTCATCTATGGTTTTGGTTTTGAGATTTATTGTAATTATCGACCGCTTTTCTAACGCTGCCAGATTCCTTTAGCAATTCTGAAGCTTTTTCATAGTCAACGGGAATTTCACTCATAATCATTTTCACGCCACGATCTACAAGTTTGTCATTGCTCAATTGCATATCAACCATTTTGTTTCCTTTGACTTTCCCAAGCTGAATCATTGTTGCGGTAGAAATCATATTTAGGACGAGTTTCTGTGCGGTGCCGGCTTTCATACGTGAGCTTCCGGTTACAAATTCGGGTCCGACAACAACAACTATAGGAAACTTTGCCGTCAAAGCAATCGGGCTTCCTTCGTTGCAGGTAATACAACCGGTAACAATATTTTTTGAATTGCATTTTTCCAAACCACCAATTACATAAGGCGTAGTTCCCGACGCGGCTATTCCTATAACAACATCGTTCTGCATTATTCCATGTTCCTGAAGGTCAATCCACGCCTGAAGTTTATCGTCTTCGGCATTCTCTACAGCGCGTCGGATGGCTTTGTCTCCGCCGGCAATGAGTCCGTTAACCAAATCAAACGGAACGCCAAAAGTTGGCGGGCATTCCGACGCATCAACAATTCCCAGTCTTCCTGAAGTTCCGGCACCGATGTAGAAAAGCCTTCCGCCAAGTTTTATTTTTTCGACGATTTTAGTAATCAGGGTTTCTATTTGCGGCAATGCTTTTTCAACAGCCAGCGGAACGGTTTTATCTTCTTTATTGATATTGGCTAACAAATCGGCAACCGACATTTTTTCCAAATGCTCATAATTCGAGGATTGTTCAGTGGTTTTGGTGAAGTTCATACTGTTATCTTAAAACATGATGTGCCAATACAGTTTGGACATCATAAACATTAACTGATTTATTGAATTGCTTAACGATACTTGGGTTTGTCTCACTGGAAACCCAGATTTTCAATTCGGCTTCCAGATCAAAAGTTCCGGCCGTTTCCACACTAAATCTGGAAATACTTTTATAGATAATGGATTTGTATTCTACTTTACTTCCCGTTATTCCCTGTTTTTCAATAAGGATTAATCTTTTCGTAGTGAAAATAAAAGTGTCGCGTATTAATTTGAAACCCAATTCAATTTCTTCGCCTTCAATCAGTAACTTTCCGTAATCGTTAATTAGAGTTTCTTTTGAAACTGCTCCGGCGTTTCCTAATAATGCAGAAAATAATCCCATAAAATGTTGTTTTAATTAGAATATCAAATATAGAAATAAACGACTGAGTTTACAAAAAACTCGCCAATACAATTCCAAGGATAATCATCGTAACCTTGGCGATGTTGAACTTATGTCCTTCGCTGCTTTCAAATATAATTGTGGAAGAAATATGAAACAGGATTCCAATCACAACCGCTGTGATTTGAGTGTAGTATTGGTTTAGTACTGGAAAACTGTCTGAAGCTAAAGTTCCTAACGGTGTCATTACAGCAAACGTCAGCATAAAGAAAAACAATGCCGTTTTATTCAGTTCAGCTTGAATAAAAAATGTCGTTAATATAATCGCGATAGGTAAGTGGTGTATCGCAATTCCGTAAGCTAAATCGTGGTGATGCCCAACAGGAAATCCTTCCAGCAAAGCATGAATACACAAACTGATAAACAACAACCAAGGCATTTGAGTCAATTTATCATGTCCATGAACGTGTCCGTGTTCGGCACCTTTAGAAAAGAACTCCAGAATGATTTGGAATAGGATTCCAACCATGATAAAAATCCCGACACTGCTATTGCTACTTTGATACACATCCGGCAGCAAATGCATTACCGTCAACGACAATAAAAACGAACCGCTAAATGCCAATAAAAGCTTTAGGTTTTGCTTTACTCTTGGTTTAAGTGATATCGCAATTAGGTAGCCGATAAGTACTGAAAGTAAGGGTAATAAGTAATTCATTATTTGAATATCATTATTAAACGTTCGCTGGTGTTCTTGTGGTATTTTTTTAATTTATAATCACCAAAAGTGTCCAAGAGATAAATGCCTGTTTCGTCCATCATATTCTGGAAATCCTCCAGCGTGTAAGCTCGTACTTTTTCGGTGAAATGGAATTTTTCGCCCTTGTCTTCAAAATCAATCTCTTTGATGATAAAACCATCAACAACAAAGCGTTTGATATGAAACGTAATGCCGTCAACTTCTTTGGTTTCTTCAGGAATTAAATTATCAATCACGACCTGCGAATTCATAAAATCAATCACGGCAAAACCATATTCCGAAAGGCTTTCTTTTATAGCGACTAGGGTTTTTATGTCGTCTTCACGGCTTTCAAAATACCCAAAACTGGTAAACAGGTTGAAAATTGCATCAAACTTTTCATCATAGGGTTCACGTTTGTCGTGCACGACAAAATGCAGGGTTTCGTTGGTATTTTTACTGGCTTCCGCAATACTGTTTTCGGATAAATCGGCACCAACAACATCAAAACCAAGTTGGTTCAGGTAAATAGCGTGACGTCCTTTGCCACAAGCCAAATCCAGCACTTTTGCTTTTTCCGGCAGGTTTAGATAATGCGTAAGATTATCCATGAAAATCTGAGCTTCACGATAGTTTCTGTCTTTGTAAAGGATGTGATAATAAGGCGTATCAAACCATGAAGTATACCAATTTTCTGATTTAGAATTTGGCGTTTGGGATTTTAGATTTTCTGGTGTAGACATTTATTCTTTTCAAATGAATTCTGAACGTGCAAATTTAGTGTATTTTTGCCGAAGTTATAGCAAAACGAATATTGTATTGCTGTTGAAACTTATATTGAAAATGGAGAATTTTAAAATGATTGCCAAAACCTTTTTTGGTTTTGAGGAAATATTAGCCAAAGAATTGCAGCAGTTAGGCGCTCAGGATGTTGAAATTGGTACACGTGCTGTAAGCTTTAAAGGAGATAAAGGGTTTAT
>JAZKCP010000110.1:18159-49905 GCA_040388035.1 Bacteroidota bacterium
CAAAGCCAATTTGTCTCTGAGGACCGCTCTGAAAATACTAAAACCTATCTATTATTTCAAAGCGACAAACGACCAAAATTTATACAAAGGAATACAAGGTATTGATTGGTCAAAATATATTGGGGATAAACAGACTTTTGTGATTGACACTACCATTCATTCCGATAATTTCAAGCATTCGCAGTTTGTTTCCCAAAAGGCAAAAGACGCTATCGTAGACCAATTCCGTGAGAAAACAGGACAACGTCCAAGTGTAGATAAGGATTTCCCGGATTTAAGGATTAACATTCACATTGATAGAGATCAGGTTTCGGTAGCGCTTGATACTTCGGGTGCTTCGCTGCATCATCGTGGTTACAGAACAGCTACCAATATCGCACCAATTAATGAAGTGTTGGCAGCAGGAATGTTATTGCTTTCGGGTTGGGATGGAAGCAGTGACTTTTTAGACCCAATGTGTGGCTCCGGAACTTTATTGGCCGAAGCCGCGATGATTGCCTGCAATATTCCGGCGAACATTAACAGAAAAGAATTTGCTTTCGAGAAGTGGAACGACTGGGATAACGATTTGTTTGACCAGATTATTGACGCGTTAATGAAGAAAACACGTGAATTCCATTACACAATTATTGGTTATGATAAAGCGCCAAGTGCTGTCCAAAAAGCAAAAGACAATATCCAGAATGCCAATCTGGATGAATATGTAAGTATTATTCAGGGAGATTTTTTTGACAGTAAAAAAGAAAATACAGGACCATTGCACATGGTTTTCAATCCGCCTTACGGAGAACGTCTGAATATTGAGTTGGAAAGATTCTACAGGGAAATAGGCGATACCTTAAAGAATAATTATCCGAATACCAATGCCTGGTTTATTACGGCAAATCTTGAAGCTTTAAAATTTGTAGGGCTTCGTCCTTCACGCAAAATAAAACTCTTTAACGGAAGCCTTGAAGCGCGTTTGGTGAAATACGAAATGTATGAAGGTAGTAAAAAAGGGAAGTATATGAACCTGGAAGAATAGTTTATGCTCCTTTTTTGGCGCCACTATCCAAGGCTTTAATTATAGGTTTCAATTTATCGGCATCGATTCGTTTGGCTTTGATAACCTTATTTTTATCCAGGATATAAATTACCGGCGTAGAGTAAACATCATACTTCTCAACCGCATTGTTGTAATGCGCACCGTCGTAGACATTTATCCAAGGCAATTTATGTTCGGCTAGATATTTAAGGTACTTGTCGCCTTCGTGCTGCATATAGACGCTAAACACTTTTATATCTTTCTTTTCCTTTATCAAGTCATTATACTGCTCTACCAATATCGGAATTTCTTTTTGACAATGGTTGCAGTCAACATCCCAAAAAACAAGCACAGTATAGTCAGCTTTTACATCGCTTAGCTTGACAAACATTTTTGTAACCCGATCGGCATTTTTATAATAAACATTGGTCATTTCCTCGCTGTTTTTGGCATCCTCAAATCCCATGGCTTTCATCTTCGGAAAGTCTTCTGCCTTTATCATCCACAAATCTTGGGCAGGCGCACCAACCAATAACGGTTTCAACTTGTTCGCGCGCTTGATGATTTTTTGTACAACCTCATTATCCTCATAAATGCCATCGGCCCTACCGGTTTTAAAATAGGTATCAGACATGTGCACGAACACTTTGTCAAACCCCATTATTTTGGAGGTTTCATAGGCATACGTAAAATGAGCCAATAAAAGTTTGAAGGTAAGGCTTCCGGGTTTGGTCTTGTTCATGATTTTGTCAACTTCAACAGCAACAGAATCAGGATGTGTAATGACAACCGATTCGAAATATCTTTTTAGTTTAGTATTGAAAAATGGATTTCTAATGGTGCCATCATCCGTAAAATCGATATTGTCCCAATAATGTTTTTTGTAATACTTGTAAACCTGAATACTGTCAGGTCTTCCGTTAGAAGCTTTAGGAATGTCTTTTAGCAGTTTTTCAACTTTTATATTTACCACATCAGCAATATAAGTTCCTTTATGGTCACTGATAAACTTTTCTTCAAAATCGTTGATATTTTTCTCGACTTCTCTTTGTTTGCCGGTTAGCGCCAGTGTATCTTTTTTGGTTGCTAATGAAGTACTTTGCTTGTAGGCCTGAAATTCCTTGTTTTGTTGGTTGATAAATTGGACATAACGGAAAAACTCATTTTCCAACGGCGAATTAAGCGCTGTAAGTTCTTTACCGATATTTGGGCTTGCTTCCGTTTTAAGTTCAAGATTTTGAGTATTATCATCAATAAAGAAATCAAAGTAAATACCTTTTCCCTGGCTTACCAAGGAGTAAATTCCCTTGTCGAGTTTCCCTTTTCCCTTAAATACAATCTTTCCGTTTTTGATACCGGTACATGTATCCTTGATTAAGGTTTTGTCAAATTGGTAAAAGGTAAGATACGCTATGGAATCGGGTGCGTTTTTTAGGTTGATGGTAATCTCATAACCTTTTTGGGCAACCGCAAATAATGAAGAGAAACAAAAGACAGCGGTAAGTAGCAATTTCTTCATAAACAAAGATGTTATTTCCTTAAAATGATTTCGACGGTCAAAAATAATGCATTTATCAAAGAAATAGAACATTGCTTTTTTAAAGTTTACTTAAATTTTATTAATTATCGCAATCTTACCAATGGGTGGTTCAGCCCATTGACTATATTTTTTACCACATGGTATTTCTCGATGCTTTCAAAAAGCTTGGTCAGGTTTCGGAAACCGTAGGTTCTGGAGTCAAAACTTGGTGATATTTTACGCAGATTGGTTCCGATATTTGAAATATAAGCTTCATCGTCTTCATTGGCTGATATCTCAAAAGCTTTGTCAATAATGGATAGATTTATTTTGGAAGCAGTGTCCGTTTCTTTCGCGGCTATTTTAGTGCTAGCTTTCTTTTTAGCAACACGAACCGTTTCAGGTTCAATAAGAAGATTTTCTGTAAACGTGAAGATTTCACACGATTGGACAAACGCACTTGGTGTTTTCTTTTGCCCGATTCCCATAACAAAAAGTCCTTCTTCGCGAATTCGTTTGGCCAAACCAGTATAATCGCTGTCACTGGAAACGATGCAAAAGCCTTCAGCATTTTTGCTGTGCAGGATATCCATGGCTTCGATAATCAGCGAACTGTCTGTAGAGTTTTTGCCGGTGGTGTAGGCAAATTTTTGAATTGGACTGATGGAATATTGATTGATGATATCTTTCCATCCTTTCATTTGTGGCATTGTCCAGTCGCCATAAATCCTTCTGATAGTGGCTTTCCCATATTTGGAAACTTCTTCGAGGATTTCCTTTATTAACTTGGGTTGCGCATTGTCACCGTCGATTAAAACGGCTATATTAAATTTTGTATTTTCCATTGTTGGTTTATTTTCAGGAACTAAAGATAAACGTTTTAGCCCAATTATACTATCCAACCTGGCGAACGCCTTTTAACAGCAGCCAACGCATGAATATCTTTTCACCATCCGGAGTCTGCACTGCCTGGAATTTAGGAGCTAAAAGTGTTCCGACTACAAAGGCTGTAACAGGAACGAACAAACCGGTTAGGTTGGTATATTTATCAATCAGGAAGCGAAACAATATAAATAGAATTGCAAAGCAGATAAGGTTATAGAGGAATGATTTTACTTTTTTGTTCATGGTTTAAAATTTGAGTTACAAAGTTGCAAAGTTACAGAGTTCCAAAGTTAAGTTTGGTAGTAAAATAGAAGACTTGCTACTTTGCTACTTTGTCACTTTTTTTTTCTTCTCTTCCTTTTTCTCTCTCGCCTTAACGGTCGCTTTATAAAAAGGAATAAAGTACGAAACGGTATAGTTAAAGCCTACGCCAAAATCGCCATTATAGGTTCTGTTAAAGCCGGGAATATAAAGATTGTCAAAGTTATTTGGACGTTTTTGGGATACCAATCGGTTTATCCTAAAGCTGAAACCAACAAAGACATTATCAAAGACTTCGGCTTTCATACCTGCAACTACTTCTATCCATTGTGCCGATAAACCATCAAAGTTATCGCCCGAAATAACTACCGGAGATTCTCCAAAGTAAGGATTAGGATTATAGATTTGATAGCTGTTCAGCGTTTGGCTGAAACTGCTCGCGCCATAACGCAGTCCAACAGAAATAATGTTTTCCATATCCCCCCAATTCTGAAACGAGTTATAATCAAAGCCGACTTTCAGATACGTTCCTTTTGCGGTAAAGTTGACCTGGTCATCATCGACGGTTTTGTTTTCATTACCAATTTCGGCAGCCAAATAATGCCTACGCGGTAATCCTCTTCATAAAACGACCGCGTCAGTTTGAATAAATCGACACCCAAACGCAAACCATAGCGTTCTTTTTTAACCGGAATGCTGTCTTTTTTTGCTGTGGCTGTTTCTTGTGCATTGCCTAAAAACGTAAGCAATACCAAGAATATGCTAAAATAAAATCTTGATATGTACTTCATTTTCGGTTTCAATGTTAGTCGTTTGTATGTTGATGTCCTTTATCCAAAAATCAGCAGGTATTGCCGCATCGGTTAGGATGACGCCGTTAGGAGTAGGATTCAATTCAAAAATAGTCTTATAACCACATGCCCTCGAAACAAAAACGTTTTGACGGGTATAATTAAATTGAAGCGAATCCAGATTAGTACCTGTCGGACTTGTGCTGTTTAGTATCAGGCTGTATTTCGTAGTGTCATTTAAAATATCAAGAGGTAATTCAAGTTTATTGCCATTAAAAAGATAGCGGCTTGGTTCTGTTTCCAAAAGCGCGCTGTTAAAAACTATAAAATCAGTGGCTCCATCAGCTTTGACTTTTAAATTCACCACATTCTTTAGAATCGCGGGATTCGAAATATCATAAAACTCCAATATCAATCGCGGAGTGGTATCATCGGTGCAGATATCGTCCTTTTCACAACCTGATAAGGATAGTGTAATTAGAAATAGGGCAAGTATTTTTTTCATCTGTTCTTTTTAATCTGTTTACGGAATATGCCAGCGCGCCGCCTGGCCACTTCACTAAAACAGTCCACCGGACTGTTTCTTTACGTTCGCGCCTCCAAAAGTACAACATTTTCCACATGATGCGTCTGCGGAAACATATCTACCGGACGAACGCGCGTTACTTTGTATTGTTCATCCATTAAGGCTAAATCACGGGCTTGTGTTGCCGAGTTACAACTCACATACACAATCTTATCGGCACCAATTTTCAGTAATTGCTCCACCACATCTTTGTGCATGCCGTCACGTGGCGGATCGGTGATGATAACATCCGGATGACCGTGCTGTGCAATGAAATCGTCATTGAAAACGTTTTTCATATCGCCAACATAAAACTCACAATTGGTAATTTCGTTGCGTTTGGCATTTTCCTTCGCATCTGCAATCGCTTCGGGAACGGCTTCGACACCAATTACTTTTTTAGCCTTTTTGGAAACAAATTGTGCGATGGTTCCTGTTCCGGTGTATAAATCGTAAACTACTTCATTGCCTGTCAAGCCTGCAAATTCACGTGTGATTTTATATAATTCGTAAGCCTGGTCTGAATTGGTTTGGTAAAATGATTTGGCATTGATACTAAACTTCAAACCCTCCATTTCTTCCAAGATATAATCCCTGCCTTTGTAAAGTTTAATATCCTGATCGTACAAAGTATCGTTGGCTTTGCTGTTGATTACGTACTGTAGAGAAGTAATCTGTGGAAACGTTGCGTCAATATGATTCAATAACAATTCACGCTGTTTTTTGTCTTCGTGGAAGAACTGAATCAACACCATGATTTCTCCGGTTGAAGCTGTTCTTATCATTAGTGTCCGCAGCAAACCTTCATGGTTTCGGGCATTGAAGAAGGTCATGTCGTTTTCTATAGCAAAACGCTTGACTTCATTTCTAATCGCATTCGATGGATCTTCCTGCAGCCAGCATTTCTCTATGTCCAGGATCTTGTCCCACATTCTCGGAATATGGAAACCTAATGCAGGTTTTTTGCTTAATGATTGGTCTTCTGATTTGATTTCGGTTTCGTTTAGCCAACGTGTATCCGAAAAGCCAAATTCCATTTTATTCCTGTAAAAGAATTGCTTCTCCGAACCCAATATCGGCTCAAAGTCGGGCAGCTCAATTTTACCGATGCGTTTCAGGTTGTTATACACTTCCTGATTTTTGTAAAACAACTGCTGCTCGTATTTCATGTTCTGCCACTTGCAGCCACCGCACGCACCAAAGTGCTGGCACAACGGTTCAATCCTGTTCTCAGAATAGGCGTGGAACTTGATGGCTTTGCCTTCAAAATAGGACTTTCTTTTCTTTAGCGTCTGCACATCAACCACATCTCCGGGAACGACGTTAGGTATAAAGATGACCTGGCCTTCAGGAGCTTTGGCTACCGATACGCCTTTGGCACCGGCATCAAGGACAGTTATGTTTTCAAAAATGACTTTGTTGGTTTGTTTTCTTCCCATGGCGCAAAAGTAAATAATAAATTACGAATTACGAATTTGGAATTAGGAATTAAAGTTTCAAAGTTGCAGAGTAGAAAGTTTCAAATCCCGAAGTAGGTAAGACAGTAATTTTAACAGTTGTTGTAGGAAATTATTATATTTGGTATAATTATAAACGAATAGAAGTTTTATTCGGGTATAAGTAATTTGTATGTAAGCACAGAAAATAATAGCGCTGACAGCAAACGATTAATTAATCAATGTAATTTTTACATATGAGCAAATTTAATGAAGAAGAAATTCGGTCAAAAATTGTAGTTCCTATTTTAACAGAGGCAGGATATTCTTTCAATGATTTAGAATTTGAGACTTCCTTTTCTATCCAGCTAGGACGAGGTGTATATAATATTAAAAATCAACTCAGGGAATTCATAGGCGGACGTTTAGATATACTTTGTAAAGCCGATTCAGTCAACATATTCTTAATAGAGTTGAAAGCTGAAAATGTTGATATAAATGTAGAAAGCGATTCCCGACAAGGTCTTTCCTATGCCCGTTTATTGAATCCTATGCCGCCATATGTAATCGTTACAAATAGCAAGGAAACTTACATATATGAAACGATTACAGGAGAAGAGGTTGATAAGTCCCACGTTCAAAAAAACGGCTTTCATATTTCAATTGACTCAGAGATAAACTTGAGATACGAAGCATTAAAATCTTTTGTGGGATATTCTCTTGATAATTTAAAAATTTTCTGTTCTACTTTTAATGGAAAATATATTGAAAATTTTAAATCTTCAGCGATCGATTCACTAGAGGAATCGCTACAGAAAAAATACATTCCTGAAATATATGTTCAACGAAGCGAAATAGTCAACTCTTTTAAAGATTTTTTGCAAGATTCTAATGCTTTTATTTTCCCCATCATCGGGGAATCGGGTGTCGGCAAGACAAATGCTATTATCAATCTGTGTGAAGTTTTTCAAGAGTATCCTTCAATATTTTATTCCGGGACCTTACTCGGCAATTCTTTTTTTGACGAATTAAAGTTTGATTTCAACCTAGAATTCTCGCCAAACGAAACAGAACTATCGCTGTTGAGGAAAATTAGTGCTTTGACTATCTCGACTGATAAACCTTTTGTAATTTATCTTGACGCACTGGATGAATGGATAACGGAAGATGCAAGCAAGCAATTGGAAAATCTTACAAAAATCCTTGTTCGATATAAAATTAAATTGTGTGTATCATGCAAAGATCTTCTATGGAGTAATTTTTTAATTCAGCGTGAAATTCCAACACTTTTTTCTAAACATCTTTTCACTGAATTTCACTTAGATAATTTTAATGAGTCAGAACTTTTAATTGCCCTTAATAACTACTCAAGAAAGTACAATCTGGAAGTCAACTATAAAAAAATTACCAGTGAATTATTTAACCCTTTTAGTTTAAGAATTGCTTGTGAAGTTTCTTTTGAGAAAAAATTACCATTGGATTTAAGTCAAAATGATCGAGAAACTTTGCACACTTTTATCGCACAAAAATTACATAAAACAAATATTGCGGAAAAGCTTGAACGATTTTTAATTAGCATAGCGCAAGTATTATATAACAAGGATGCGGTTCAAGTTTCAGAATTAACAATTAGGCATGAATTAAACTTATCTTTATATGAAGAAATTCCTCCTGAACTGTTCTCTTTGAATTTTTTATATCGAAGTCACATCCCTGCACAAAGTGAAACTTTCATTGGATTTTATTTTTCAAAGATTCGAGATTACATTATTTCAATTAATCTCTTAAAACTTAATGTCAAAAAAAGCCCCGAAAGAATTGAAATTATTTCCGAATCAGCCTCTTCTTATATCGGCGAAAATGCTGTGAATTATTTTTTGAAAACAGGATTGAGCGAGGAAATTGAAGATTGTGTAATTGGTTTAACTAGGTACGACCATTATAACCTAAAAGGCTCTCTCCTAAAACTTTTAGCTCAACAAGACTTAAGTTTTATAGACACAATAAAAGAAAACATTATAGAACTAATTTTAGACCATATATTGTTTACTATTTCAGCGATAAAGAACGATATAATAATCGGTAAGGAAATTATGCAGGTATTGATAAAATTATCGGAGAGAAAAAATTTGGATGATTTTCTAATTAAGTTGCTATTAATATTAAATACACATCATGCAAATGGTTATGATATCAGCTATGATATTAGCAGAATTTTAATGAAGTATGACAAACCTGAATCTACAGCTAAGTTGAAGGAAATGCTTCTTAATCCTGATTTTGACGGAAGGATTAGGAGATTTATAATTGACCCTATCAGGCATAGAAAAGGTGAAAATTTGAGAGAAATTTATTTGGCATTACTTAATCTCAGAATACATGGGAAAGAAAAAGAAAGTGTACTTTTTTATGCAAATTCTTGGTACTCCCGCATAGAAGACGATGAACTGAGAGATATTATAATTAACCATTTCGACAACTCAAAAGACTCTTCTCTCCAATATCTATTATTACATCCACTAATGCATTCTACGCTAAAGGATACTGGGGAAATTTTATTTGAAAGATTTATCAACTCAAAATTTAGTGAGAATGTAACAGATTGGTTATGTAGAGCTATATGTTCAAATAATTATCGGCCTGCTATTCCAAAATTTATAGAATTATTAGTAGCTAACCCTTCAAGTTCTTTATCAAATCATATTTTAATTGGGCTTGGGGAAATGCAGGCGAAAGAAACCATGCCGGCACTCCTTCAAATAATAGAAAATCTAGATGAAAAAGTTGATACTTGGTGGCTTTCAATGGCCTTCCTAAATATCGCTACCGAAACTGACTATAAAAAGCTTGAACAAATTTTATATAAAACAAAAAACAAAAGAAGCTTTTTTTTATCGGTCTTAACACTCTCACAAGTACGTTTAAAGAAGTATTATGACATTATCATTAATTCGTTGCAAGAAGATAGACTTTCAATAAAAGAAAAGGTTAGCATAATATCTACCTGGGCGCATAGCTTAACATCTAGCTGGAATAAAACTTACAGTATAGTTGAGGAAATCACAGATAAAGACGCAAAAAACAAATTCAACGATGATCAGCTTGAGAAGCTATATATTTTAGCAGAAAGTAATACAGAAGTATCCATTTTTGCTTTAGGAATACTAATGAATTTTGATATTTCATCAAGTCGTTTGAGCGATAAAATCATGAAAATACTTCCAACTTTAGTATTTAATCTTGAAACAAATCAAGTGACCTTGGTTAATGAAGAATTAATCAAAAAAATTAGCTTTGTTCTTAATCCTTGGCTTCAAGAACAATTAACGCTCACCAATTGGGATAATAAAAATTTTCTATACAACTGCATACAATTGGCAGGTATATTTGGAGATCACAGAGTTCTTGAAAGCATTAGGGCAAACAGAAACATTCTTACTTCATCTCACAAGTATGGCGACAAATTCATTGATTTTATTGAACATACAATTAGAACATCGGGGTCAAAGCTAAGGTTGCGTCTTGATTATTAGTTATAATGCCGCCAGCACAACAGTGGTTTCGCGCAATAGTTGCTTTTCTTAACCGTAAATTACTAAATTAAAATTTTACTTACCTTTAGAACTGAATATTTAAGCTCCTCCCAATATGCACACCCACTTAGCCCTTCTTCGCGGTATCAATGTCTCTGGACATAAAATGATTAATATGGTGGCTTTGAAAAAAGCACTCGAAGCCATTGGTTTCCAGAACGTGGTCACTTATATTCAGTCAGGAAATGTGTTTGTGGATACTAATGAAGAAAACCCGTCAAAGGTTGCATTCCTGATTAAGCAGGAAATCTTTAAGGAGTTTGGGCACGATGTTCCGGTGATTGTGATTGGCAAGGAAGATTTGCAGGCTTGCCTGGATCGTAACCAATTCCTGAACGAAGAAGGCGTTGATTTAAAGAAACTGTATGTTTCGTTTATTTCCTCGATGCTGCCCGACAATATGATTACCCAGCTGAACCTGAACTTTATCAAACCCGATGAAATCCAATTGGATGGCAAGCGCATTTATCTTAAATACGATATCTCACCAGCCAAAACAAGACTCGACAATAAATGGATTGAGAAAAGCATGAATGTGGTTTCAACAACCCGTAACTGGAACACAGTGAATAAGTTGCTGGAGATGTTCGGGGAGAAATAATTACGAATTAGAAATTACGAATTACCAATTAATATAACCGTATAATAATTAACAATGATTTCGTAACTTTATGCCAATATTCAATACTAAATTTGCTCAAATTTTAAACAATCAACTATCATGAAAAGAAATGCCACCGCAGTCTGGAAAGGTTCCCTAAAAGAAGGAAAGGGAGCGCTTACTACCCAAAGTACCACATTAAATAACACACAATATTCTTTCGGTTCCCGTTTTGAGGAAGGCGTAGGAACCAATCCTGAGGAACTCGTTGCCGCGGCACATTCGGGTTGCTTTACGATGCAGCTTTCTGCCTTTATCGGTGAGGCCGGATTTACACCGGACACGCTTGAAACCAAATGCGTAATCGATTTCCAGAACGGTGCTATCGTTAGTTCGACGTTGACTGTGGAAGCTAAGATACCGGGAATATCGAATGATGTTTTTCAGGAATTGGTGACCAAAGCAGAGAAAAACTGCCCGATTTCTAAATTATTGAATACTGAGATCAGTTCATCAGCAACTTTGTTATAAAAGACTGCGTTAAGGATTGGAGCAAGTACCATGTACTGCGGAAAGCCTGACCGCGCCGAAGGAGTGGTAACGCCCAAATGCTCTGAGCGAAAATACAAACCTTATTTCTTTATTGAAGTGAGGTTTTTTTTGTAGATTAAAAATGTAAATTAGCAACAAAATAAAATATCAATATGAGTTCAAAAGCCACTTTCAAAAGCACCATTTCAGGTTTAGAAGCTCCTGAACATGATAAGGTAAGCTGCAAAAGCATACGCGTTCCCATTCTCAATTTGATAAAAGAAGACCATCCCGATTTAGACATGTCAAAAGAGATAACTGTTGGCGAATTGAATATCTACCGGGAAAAATACATTTCAAAATTTTTGAAATCCGAAGTAGGCGAGTTAAATGATTTGCATAAAAATGTTGTCAAAGCATTGACTGATGACAAATCATTGGTTAGCAAAGTAGAAGATGAACCCGACAACCGGACTTTTGGGCAAAGACTTGCAGATAACGTAGCAGATTTTGGCGGCAGCTGGACGTTTATTATTTGGTTTTTTGTAGTTATTGTAGTTTGGATTGGAGCCAATGCTTTTCTGTTATTGAACAAAGGTTTTGATCCGTATCCGTTTATATTACTGAATTTAATTTTGTCCTGTTTGGCCTCGCTGCAGGCACCCATCATCATGATGAGCCAAAATCGCCAGGAGGAAAAAGACAGGGAACGCGCCAAGAAAGATTATATGATTAACCTTAAGTCAGAATTGGAAATCAGGATGTTGGATGATAAATTAGATCATTTAATCATGCACCAACAACAGGAATTAATAGAAATACAAAAGGTTCAGATTGAAATGATGAATGATATCCTCAAAAGGATTGAGAGTAAGAAATAGTTATAATTCACAATTAAGTTTTACTTTTGTAAAACGCTGGATGATTTCTCTCCAAAAGAAGGAATTGATATTAAAGACTTTAAATTACAAGAAATGTCAGTTTTAGAAAAAATGAGTTCAACCGAAGCAATTGCTTTAGAAAACAAATATGGTGCGCACAATTATCATCCGTTACCGGTCGTTTTAAGTAGAGGAGAAGGTGTTTATGTTTGGGATGTAGAAGGTAAAAAATATTATGATTTCCTTTCGGCTTATTCTGCCGTAAACCAAGGGCATTGCCATCCAAAGATTGTTAGTGCAATGATCGAGCAGGCACAGACCCTGACGCTTACTTCAAGAGCTTTTTACAATGATAAATTAGGCGTTTACGAAGAATATATCACCAAATATTTTGGATTTGATAAAGTATTGCCAATGAATACAGGTGCCGAAGCGGTTGAGACTGCTTTGAAACTGTGTAGAAAATGGGCGTATGAAAAAAAAGGAATAAACGAAAACGAAGCACAGATTATAGTGTGTGACGGTAACTTCCACGGAAGGACCACCACTATCATTTCGTTTTCCAATGATGAAAACGCTCGCAAAAACTTTGGTCCATATACAGCCGGATTTATAAAAATCGCTTACGATGATATTGATGCACTGGAAAAAGCAATCACCTCTTCAAAAAACATTTCAGGATTCTTAGTGGAACCAATACAAGGTGAAGCCGGAGTTTATGTGCCAGCGGAAGGTTATTTGGCAAAAGCCAAAGCTTTATGCGAAGCCAACAATGTCTTATTCATTGCGGACGAAGTGCAAACCGGAATCGCGCGTACGGGAAAATTATTGGCAGTCAACCATGAAAACGTACAACCAGATATCTTGATTTTGGGTAAAGCCATTTCTGGTGGAGCATATCCTGTTTCGGCAGTTTTGGCAAACGATGCGATTATGAATGTCATCAAACCTGGGCAACACGGTTCTACTTTTGGCGGAAACCCGGTTGCTGCAGCTGTTGCCATTGCAGCGTTAGATGTTGTAAAAGATGAAAAGTTAGCAGAAAATGCAGAGCGATTAGGCAAAATCTTCCGTGCTGAACTGGCTAAATATATTGAAACCTCAAACATTGCGACATTAGTTCGTGGAAAGGGATTGCTAAACGCTGTCGTAATTAACGATACCGAGGAAAGCGAAACTGCCTGGAATATATGTATGGCTTTGCGTGACAATGGTTTGTTAGCCAAACCAACGCATGGCAACATCATCCGTTTTGCGCCGCCATTGGTAATGAATGAAGAACAATTATTGGATTGCGTCTCTATTATCATCAAGACGTTAACGCAATTTGAAAAGTAATAAACCTTTGATATAAAGAGGAGAATGTCAGTGGACATTCGGCGTAAGGTCAAATCAAACTTAATATCAAGCTAAAATTAACCTTTTAATAACCAATTAACTTTTTATAATTATGAATAAGCATGAATTAAAATTGAATGATTTAGCAATTGCCGCGTTAAGGGAAAGTGCCAAATGGTGTTTGTTTCTGTCGATTGTAGGATTTCTATTTATCGGATTAATGGTAATTATGGGAATCTTTATGACCGTTGTGATGTCAGCGATGCCGGATGATGTCATGATGGCAGGCGCCAATGAAACGAATGCCGCTGCCTTATCTGTGGTTTCAAAAATGAAATCTTATTTTGGGCTGTTTTATCTGCTGATTGCTGTTCTGCATTTTTTTCCGGTCTATTATTTGTTTAAATATGCAACAGAAACAAAACGCGCTCTGGAGGCAGGCACCGATACTGCATTAGCAAACGCTCTGGTAAATTTAAAATCACACCACAAGTTTATCGGAATAGCCACTATCATAGTGATTTCTCTATACATTATAGGAATTATTGGCATTTTCATTTTTGCTGCCAGTAATGCAGGTGCAGTAGTTGCCGCATAATCATACTGAAATATATTTCTGTAAAACCAGCTGTTTTGGCTGGTTTTATTTATTTTTGGAATATGAAAAAACTACTAATACCTTTTACACTTGTAGCGATAATTGTCGCTTTGTACGAGCAATCAAAAGCAAAGCCGAACATTTATATTGTATGTATTGCAATCGCAATATTTATATATGGTGTTATGAAATTAAGTGCCAACACACCAAGTAAAAATCAGGAAGAAAAAGAAGAGAATGATGTTGAATAAAGGAGATAAGGTTTCTGTATTGGATGATGCTATCGATGGCATTGTTGTTGAAATTAGTGGTTCGGAGGTAACTATCGAAACCACTGACGGGTTTAACCTGACGTTCAAAAGCAATGAGTTAATCAAAATTGAGAATGGCAATGTAATGAACTTCAGTTTTAACAAAAGTCAGGTAATTAGCGAAAAGGAAGTTTCGAAACCAAATTATAGCAATACCGAGAAAAAAAACAAGAAAGAAATTCCACCACCGGAATTTGATTTGCACATCGAAAAGCTGGTCAAAAACTGGAAGTCGATGAACAATTATGATATCCTGACCAAGCAAATTGATACCGCCAAATACCACATTGAATTTGCCATTAGAAACCGGATTCCAAAGATAGTTTTTATTCATGGTGTCGGAGAAGGTGTTCTTAAGTCTGACCTCGATTTCCTGTTAGGGCGATATGACAATATAGTTTTTCAAGAAGCTAATTATCAGAAGTATGGGCTAGGCGCAACGGAAGTTTACTTTAAGCAGAATGTGAAGCTTATTTGATTTCTTTTCCTTTATAATAATTAATCAATAAATCCACAAACTTGCTATAGCTTTCCAAGCCATCTTTCTGCTGATTTGCTTTCAGGAATTGGTCGTAAAAAGCGTGAAAGCCTTTGTCGATAAACGTGTCATACTCTTCCCAAAAAAGCTGACTTTCCTTAAAGTTTTTAATAATTCCGGGATTTATCGTTGGGCGTAATTCTTTAAACTTTTCTTCATCTTTCATGATAATGTTTTCCATGCAATATCGTAAAGCATTTGAATAAGCCGCATATTGAAAATACAAATCCTCATTTTTGATGCAGGCCATAAACCCAATAAAGTTGCATTCACTTTCGCTCGCATAGCCAATCTGATGCGCCATTTCGTGGCAAACGACATTCGGGAAGCCATACATTGGCAGCTTATCGTTCACTTGTGATTCATTCGTAAACGGATTGAGATAACCGCCAAAACCCATATAGGTTAAGGGTAAACTGTATAGCGATTTCTTTCGGCTTGGAATTTCATAGTTGAAAAAAGGATATTGTTTTGCTAAGTTGTCATAACCATTTTGAGTCATTTTGAATACCGAATCCTGAGAATACGGATTGCTGACTTTTTTATTTTTATCGTGTGTGATCGCGAATTGTATCTCGTTGGTTTTTGCAATTAGCTTTTGTGTAAAATCAATTAATTCCGGAGTGGAATATTCTCGTTTGATATTCATTTTCTCAAAAAGTGGTACACGATAATAATTAAATGCCCAAAGCAGATGAAAAATAAAATAGAAAATTGAAAGACCGCTTAAGACTTTCAAAAGATTGTCTTTCCATAGTTTGCGCCATGTTTTTCGGTTTTTCCAAAGGGAAACCAGCAAATAAACAATCAGGATTCCGTATAGTATGTCGCCAAATGAGAACGGAATCCAGCCAAAAACAATGCGTTCAAATCTTGAAATATAAACATATAATCCGTTGCTGTAAAAACGTTCGACAACTTCGGGAAAGAAGGCTAATATCTTTAGGAATATGATTTGGATAAGCAGGAAAAGAGGAAGGATATACTTGCGTTTCACGTTTCGGATTTAAAATGTAAATATAATCACTAATTAATTTCGGAAGTAGTTAAACTTTGTAACTTTGTGTTCTTGAAAATTACAAAACTAAAAAATACATAATGAGCCAGGAAATTAGAAACCTTGAACCAAAAGTGCTTTGGAACAAATTTGCCGATTTAAATGCTGTTCCTCGTCCTTCAAAGAAAGAAGGAAGAGTAATTGAATTCATGAAAAAATTTGGTGAAAGCCTTGGATTGGAAACTTTTGAAGACGAAATCCGAAACGTAATCATACGCAAACCGGCAACTCCGGGAATGGAAAACCGTAAAACCATTGTCCTTCAAGGGCATTTGGATATGGTGCACCAAAAAAATAATGATACCAATTTTGATTTTGACACACAAGGTATCGATATGTATGTTGATGGCGATTGGGTTCGCGCACGAGGAACAACACTTGGTGCTGATAACGGATTGGGAGTTGCGGCTATTATGGCCAGTTTGGAAAGTAAAGATATTCCGCACCCTGCTATTGATGCGCTGTTTACCATTGATGAGGAAACCGGAATGACAGGTGCTTTAAATCTAAAAGGCGGAATCCTGAAAGGCGAAATCCTGTTGAATTTAGATACCGAAGAAGACGATGAAATTGATATTGGATGTGCAGGTGGAGTAGACGTGACAGCAACGAGAGGATATAATACGGAAGAAGTTCCTGAAGCTTCTGTTGGTTATACGATTACCGTGAAAGGCTTGAACGGTGGACATTCAGGAATGGATATCCATAAAGGTTTGGGAAATGCCAATAAGATTATGAACCGTTTATTGTTTGACGGTTTTGAGAATTTTGGCTTGCAGATTGCTGAAATAAATGGTGGAAGTTTGCGTAATGCAATTCCGCGTGAAAGTGTTGCCAAAGTGATTGTTGCCGGTATGTATGACGAAGCTTTTGTTTTTGATATGCAGGAAATCATCAATGACATCAAATTTGAATTTAAGACTACAGAACCTAATCTGACTATTGAAATTGTAAAAAGCGATTTGCCTGCAGCCGTTATGGAATTAGGTGTTCAGGAAGGTTTATTGCGTGCAATTTATGCTGCTCACAATGGTGTTTACCGAATGAGCGCTGACATGGCTGACTTGGTGGAGACATCCAATAATATTTCTAAGGTTGTTGTGAAAGACGGTACAATTTCCATTCAGAATTTGACGCGTTCGTCTGTGGAAAGCTCTAAGTTTGATTTAGCTAATGCGTTGCGTTCGGCTTATGAATTGTTTGGCTGTGAAGTTGAATTTGGCGGAAGTTATCCTGGTTGGACACCAAATGTAAAATCTGAAATATTGGATGTTTTGGTTGATATATATGAAAAACAAAATAGCGACAAACCAAAAGTTGTGGCTTGTCACGCCGGATTGGAATGTGGAATCCTTGGAACTAATTATCCGGGAATGGACATGATTTCTTTTGGGCCAACTATTCACGGTGCGCATAGCCCTGATGAAAGAGCGTCGATTAAATCTTCACAGAAATTCTGGAAGTTTTATTTGGAGATATTGGCGAATATTCCGCAGAGAAAATAGAGGAAAGGAAAGAGGCATAGAATATAGAAAAACCCGCTTAGTGATAAGCGGGTTTCTTTTATATTAAACAAACAACAATATCAGTAATGGGAATAGTATTCCGGCCAAGGCTAATTTCCAGCCTCTTCTTTTAAAGTTAAATTTTCCTGCCGGTATCATAATCGAGCCGGTAACGGCAATTACGATTAACGAAATCCCAAAAATATCGCCGTAGTAAATCCACCAATTGGAAGTGCTTTTGTGAAGCTTCATCGTCTGGCTTATGATAGGTGTTTTTAGAAAGGAAACAATTTCACCTTTACCCGTTTTCATATCAATTTCCACATCGTGTTTTTCAAATGAAATCTTGAATGTTCCTTTTTTTACATTATGACGACGGATTTTGTCATCAATGCCCAAGGCTTTCCCCAAAGAATCAGCAAACGGCTCATTGATTTTTTCTTCGGCGGGCAATTTTACTTCGATAGCTTTAGTTTCAATCGTGTATTTTTCCGGATGCCAACTTTCCCTGTGGTTCATCAAAATCCCTGAAAAGGCAAAAGAAATTATTAATCCGATATAGAAATACCCTAAATCACGGTGAAGGTTTCTGATAGTGGCTTGTTTCATTACTTAAAATTTATAGGACAAAGTCGTTGAAAGCATTCTTGGAGCAATCGGGGTAACAGTATTGTCATCGTAAACGTAGTAACTTACTACATTTCCTAAGTTGGATAATCTCGCTCTGATAGAAAACTCTTTGATGGAATATCCAATAGAAGCATCAAATTGTAGAAATCCATCAACCGGAATTGGTTTTCTGGCTTGTTCTGCCGGAGTTGAAGCATTGTTTGGTCTTAATCTTCCACCTAATCGTTCTCCGATAAAAGTAGATTGTATCCCTAACTCCAATCCTTTCAATTTAGTGTTTTCAAAAGTGTAGAACGCACTGGCATTTGCTGTGTGTTTTGGTGAGAATCTCAAATAAGTACCTGAATTGTAAATGTTGCTTTTGGTGTATTTTGTTTCGTTAAAACTATATCCGGCTATCAGTCTCAATCCTTTGTGGTGAGCGGTAATGTCCAATTCAACACCTTTGCTTTGGTAAGCACCGGCTAATTCTTTAATATTGGCATTAGGGTTTGGAGCATCTAAATCTTGTTGCGCCAAATTACTGAAGTCAATTAAATAAGTCGTTAGATTGGCAATCAAATGACCCTTGAAAAATTCGTTTTTAAGTCCAACTTCATATTGATTAACTGTTGAATGAGGCAAAGCGTTAAGGTTTCTGTCGGTTCCGGTATTCAAAACAAATGAATCAGAATAGCTGGCAAATATTGAGTTGGTTTTCGTTGGCTGGAAAACAAAGCCTAATTTGGATGACACGATGTTATCATGCGTTACCGTTTCAACAGTAGCGTCTGTAGCGATAGTCAAAGTGTTAGTTGTGTTTTCCAGATAGCTATAGCGAAGTCCGGCCAGTATTTTGAATTTTGAATGTAATTCAATCAAATCCTGAAAATAAACACCTGCTCTTTTTACATTCGCTAACGTGTTGGTGTTTTTGTCCATGGTTGGTATCAAAGCATTGGCATAGGCCGTATTTCTGTTAAAAGAAACTTTAGGATTGTATATGTTTATATAATCGTAATAATTGATGTTTTTATAAGCCAAAGTCGTTGTGTTGCTTTGATCTGCATCAGCACCTAAAAGTAGGCTGTGTTTTATTTTCCAGGTATTGAAGGTTCCGTTTAAATCAATTTCAGCCAAACTGTAATCTTGCTCGGTATCGGTTTTTTGAACACCTCTTCTCCAATCACCATTGGCCTGAACCAAATTGTTTGGACTAACAGTAGGATCATTCACCCCAGCATTTGGTCTTAAACTCGACAACAACTTAGTGCCGTAACCTTGGTATGAAAAGATTCCTTTTAATTGCCAGTTTTTATTCAAATCATGGTTAATAGTAGAAGTAAAACCTATTTGCTCTGAATCAAATCTTCCCCAATTGAAACCCAGGAAAGAGTTTATTGGCAATTTAACGACATTATAGTCAATGGCTGCCAAACCAAAATCTGGCGTTCTGTTATCCTTAGTGTAATCAGCTTCTACAATAATATTGGTTTTTGCAGAAATATCGAATAGGAACGAAGGATTGAAATAAATTCTTTGAGTTTGCACGTCATCCCTAAAGCTGTTGCCTTGCTCATAACTGGTAATGAATCGGTAAGCTACTGTATTGCTGTTGTTCACTGCACCGTATACATCAATGGTCGGTTTTAAAAAATTGTATTCAGTTGCCCTGAAACTCAATTCGCCACCATGGGCAAATTTTGGTTTTTTCGTAATCAGATTCAAAATTCCTCCTGGTGCTACATTTCCGTATAAAAGCGCCGAACTTCCTTTTAAGATTTCAATGCTTTCCAAAGAACTGGTTTCGGGAATTAACGAACCATTAAAGCGAACTCCATTTTTGAAGGTGTTGGCACCACTAAACGTAAAACCTCTCGAACCTAATTCTTCCTGGTTATTTCCCGAAGCATTGCTTGCACCGGATACATAAACACCATTTGCATTTTTTAAGGCATCAGATAATCTTAATATTTGTTGTTGTTTGATAGTTTCCTTACCGATAACAAAAGTCGCTTGTGGTAAGTCCAAAGGCTTGATATTTGTTTTACCGCCTTTTACTACAGTTTTTTGTTGTTGTGAAATAATTACAACTTCCTGCAGGATTTCTCCTTTTTTGTTTTTTACGGTGTCACCGACTGAGGCATAGAATTCTTCCTGGGAATTGGTAATGTTTTTGCTGACTTGGGCAAAACTGATGGCACTAATGCTAAGTGCTGCGATTTGGAGTAGAGTATATTTGCGCATTTATTTAGAATAATTAAAAATAGTGGTGCAAATATAATTACGGTAATTGGATTAAAAAAGTTTATTTAGATTAAATATAAATAGTTGTTAACAAGAATTTTGTAAGGGTTTGATCTACTTAATAATATGAATAAAAAAAACTCATAATTAATTATGAGTTTTTTTATTTCTTCTTCCATACCAGACTAAAAAGCCGGTGATGGGTAAACTGGCAATCATTAAACTAATTAAAAACGCAAACACTTTTCCGGGCAAACCCAATATAGCTCCGGTATGAATATCATAATTCATTCGCATCAATTTATCAGATGCATTGGCATCTTTCAGTTTTCCATAGATGTGATTTACATTTTTCTCTTTTAAAGTATATTGGTCGAAATAGCGATAATCGGTTTTCCAGTAAGTTCCTTTTTCTAAATTAGCATTGGCAGCTATTGATGACGAATCTGTTTCGGGTGGATGGACTTCTATAGATTCCGCTTTTGGATACTCTTTCTGCATCAGCATCCAAACTTTGTCCAAAGGTTTTTCAACAGCTTTAATAGTCACTTCTTTTTTAGAAGCTGGATCTTCATAAATCAGTGATTTTGTGCCACCAATATTAGTATAATATCCATACGAAAACCATTGAAAACCCCAGACCAAGCCGGTTACTGCGAAAATCAGTGCAATCGACATTATATAAAACCCAGTGATGTTGTGTAAATCGTAATTTTTGCGTTTCCATTTCAATCCTTTTTTCCAGCGAAACCAAAAGCGTTGTTTTGCTGCTTTTTTATTTTTGGGAAACCAGAGAATTAAGCCCGTAATCAACATTACCAAAAAGATTAATGTCGATGCGCAAATCGTCTGGCCAATTTCGTGAGGCAGCCAAAGATAGAAATGACCGTCTAAGACCCATCGAAAAAAGCCGGAATACATGTCGGCGATTTCCAATATTTCACCTGTATATGGATTAATATGAATAATTTCATAATAATTATTGCTTTCAACTACTTCATCATAGTGAAAGAAAATGGCCTCGGCAGACTTCTCAGAACCATTGTATTTAAGTGCATGAAGTACTTTATCCGGAAATTCTGCCCGAGCAATTTTTTCCAGTTCAGAAGGCAATAGGAAAGGTGCATTCTGTTTTTCCACAAAACGATATTTTTCCGTTATGTTTTGTATCTCTTCCTGGAAAGCATACAAACATCCTGTTATGGCAATGATAAAAACAATAATACCGGAAGATAATCCCAACCAGAGATGAATATTTCTAATGGTTTTTTTGAAGCGGTCTTTTTTCATCTATAAAGTATAAAAACTCCTCATTTAAACGAGGAGTTTAATTTAAAACAAACAAGAAAATAAATTCTAACTGAATTAAAATTTATAAGTCAAACCTGCAGTCAAGCTTCTTAAACGCTGTGGCGTTACGGTTGACCAACCAGTATAATATTTTTCGTTTAGTAAATTGTTGACTTTTAAAGTGATGTTGAATTTATCATTGTTGTATGACAATGCTGAATTCAAAATAGTATAATCAGGTAAGGCAAAAGTACCGATGTTAGACCTGTTCAATGTTTTGTGTTCGCTGGCATGATTTCCTCCAATTCCAACTCCAAAACCTTTTAAATTGCCTTCCGTGAAAAAATAGTTTGCCCAAAGATTTACTAATGTTTTTGGTCCTGCTTCTTCCGGGCGTAATCCCAAATAACCGCTGTCGGTATTATCTTTTACTACTTCGCTTTCGTTGTAGCTGTAGCCTCCGATGATGTTAAGGCCTTTAATAGGGTTGATGGTTAAACTTAATTCAACTCCTTTGCTTTCAACTTCACCACCTTGAACATTAGCATTTGGATTGATGGGATGTGCCATTAATCTATTTTTTACATTAATGTCATAATAGCTTAATGAAGCCGAAACCATGTCTTTGTAAAGATTTGTTTTTAAACCAAATTCAAATTGGTTTGCGTGTTCAGGCTCAAATATCGAAGTAGTTGTGTTTGTGCCATCAACATCAGTTTGTCCAGGCTCAATGTTTTTAAATCCGTTCATATAGTTTCCAAAAACAGAAACTTTGTTTTGGATAATTTGATAAACTGCACCAAATTTTGGAGAAACTGCAATCTGACTTTTTACTTCTTCGGCTGCGTATGAAGATGTTTTTCCTCTGAATTCATCTACACGCAAACTTGCCATAACAGAGAATTTATCAGTTATGTTGATTACATCTGATACATAAGCACTGACAACTTGTGATTCGGTATCAGAATTTGGTTCAATGGTACCGGCTAATAAATTGTCGATTCCTGCCTGTGTTAAATTGGCTTCACCGGAATCAGTTTGATTTACCAAAGAAATAGTTCCTGCACCAACCCAGTTAGCACTTCCGTTTAAAATGTTTTGTGAATAGTAATCTATACCAACAACCATTCTGTTTCGGATGTCACCGATTTTGAAATCTCCAATAAAATTTTGCTGAATATCTGTCGCGAGGGTTTGACCATTTCTTTTGGAAATAAATCTGGTAAATTCATCTCCATTTGCAGAATCCCATAAGTACGAGTAATAACCATCAGTTTTACTATTACTTCTTGACAATACAGTTTGTGATGTCCACTGATTTGATAATTTATAGTTCATCTGAGCCTGAAGCGTAAAGGTTGGATTGCTGATCGTTAATTCATTTGAAGTGTATGATTTCTTATAATTTTGTTCAAATACATCTATTGAATTAAATGACAATGGAGAATATCTGCTCAAGAAAATCATAGGTGCATTAGCAGAAGTCCGGTTTGTAAATTCAGTATTAATTAAAAAAGATAACTTATCGCTTACTTTATAACTTAGTGATGGCGCTACAAAAAGAGATTTTGAAAATCCGGCATCTTGAAATGAATTTTCGTTTTGATATGCTGTGGTAACTCTCAATGCCACTTCTTTGTTCAGCGGGATATTTACATCAGCTGTAATTCTGTCCATGCCATAAGTTCCTGCATTATAGCTAATTTCACCACCAAAATTTTGATGCGGTTTTTTGGTAACAATATTAATCAAACCTCCATAAGAAATCAAACTGCTTCCAAACAAAGTTCCAGAAGGGCCTTTTATTACTTCGATATTATCTATATTAATTGGATCGATGTTTCCGTTGTTTATACCTGGCAAACCATTAATCATAGTAGGTTGCACGGCAAATCCTCGCATACTGTAAAATTCTGCTCCATCACCGCCACGACCTGTTGATTCCCAAAGTCTCGTTACTCCGGTTGCATTTTTTAAAGCATCATTGAAATTGGTAACTACCTGTTCTTTCAAAAGCTCACTGGTAACGGTATTGTAAACTTGTGGGTTTTCAATATTATTGAGCGGCATTTTTGAAACCGTATTGCTTTTTTCTCTTTTATATTTGTATTTGTTGAGGATTTCAACTTCTTTAATTTTATTAAGAGTATCATTTTTGGTTTCCTTCGCCAGTTGGGTTACGCTCGTATCCTGTCCAAAACTTGTCATTGAAAATAATAAAACGGCAGATAAGATAAATATGTTTTTCATTCTTATTTAGATTAATTAAAAATAGTGGTGCAAATATAAATACCGAAAACGAATAAAAAAAGTTTATTTAGACTAAATATAAATAATATTTTCAACAAACTGATTTACTATTGTTTATAAATGAAAAAACCTTACTGTGAGTAAGGTTTCGTCTTGTTATAGATAAAGAAAAGTTTATTTCTTAGACATTGGATAACTTTCTTGGGTGTGCTTTCCTTGTTGCTTACCAGATATAGTGGCTATTAAACGGTCACTGGCAACTTTTTTATATGTGATTTTTCGAGGATAATCGTGTGCCGGATTTTCAAAAGTAAATGTATTGTTAACATCAGAAGTCAAGTTAAAAGCCACGGGTTCATCCTCATTTTGACCAACAACTGTAGCGTTATAGGTCAATTCTTCAGCTTTTTGAACAAGTTTTATACTCTCAAAATGAACGGTATCTTTGGTGTTTATAAAATAGCTGTCTCCGCTAAATGTGCTGTCATTTTGCTTCGTCCATGTTTCTTTTAATATGCCATCAGGAAGTTTTTGTTCCCAATTGCCAATAAGCCAATTCATTTTTTCAAGTTTGCCGAATTTGTTTTCTGAAGAATTGTTTTTGCAGGACGTTAAGCAAACAAATAATAACGAAGTAATTAAAGGAAGTTTGTACGCTTTCATAGAGGTTGATTTATAAAAGCTAAAAATAGTAAACTTATTTGTGATTTACATATTTTGGAAAGAAAGGAATTTTTTTCCTGATTTCAGAAAACTTTTTATCAACAGGATACTGCCTGTTTGAAGTAATATTATTAAAAAACAAAGCAGCAAGAAGTAGAATCATGCTTCCAGCCAAAACAGGAGAAATGACATACCAGTAGCCAAGATTTTTTAATTCAGCCGAACCGGTAACTGCAATCAAGGCAGTGGCGCCGCCAGGCGGATGCAGGGTTTTTGTTATCTGCATCAACACAATCGAAAGTGATACGGCAAGCGGTGCTGTAATCCATAAAACATCCGGAGCAAATTTTTGTACAGTAACGCCAATCAATGCCGAAACTAAATGACCGCCTATTAGATTTCGTGGTTGCGCTAGTGGACTTTGAATCACACCATATACCAATACACTCGAAGCCCCAAACGAACCAATAAGATAAATCACATCAGAATTCGGTAAGGTTTTGGATTGTAAATAAGCAATTATCCCAATGCCAACAAAGGAACCAACGAATGCCCAAAAATGTTCCCTGAAATTGATTAAAGTTTCCTTGTAAAGGATGTATCTGGTTCTGCGATAACCTCTTTTTATTTTTTTAATCGGCATAACTGGTTTTGTTATAATTGTAAACCGTAAAGGGAAAAATCAGCTTTGATGTATATTTTGCAATTAAACACACCATTAAGATTGGAAAAAACAAAGTATAATCATTTATCATTCCGCATACAAGAAACAATGAAGTAAACGGAGCTTGAATGCTGGCACTTAAGACTGCAGCCATTCCAATAATCATAAAATTAATGGGAATAACGTTGACATTAAAGAATGTATTTAAAATAGAAGCTACCAATAAACCTAAAAACGCTCCTATAAACAGGCTGGGAGCAAATACACCGCCATCACCACCCGAAGCAAGGGTTGCGGACGTAACAATAGGTTTTAAAATCAGTATTCCGAGCATTGTAGCAATAAAACCTAAAGTAACTATCGGATTCGGAGTTGAAAACAAATCTTTCATCGCATGATAACCATCGCCATACAGTTGTGGAAATCCAGCTAATGAAATGCTTAGAATCAAAGCGCCAATGATAATTTTATGATAATCATTGGCAATTTTCGCATACTGAAATTTGAAGAATATTACCATTTTAGTTAAGAAAACAGAATGAATTCCAGCTAATATTCCAAGTAAAATAAAATAAGGAATCGCATAAAAATGCCAAGTGGTAATTGCGACTTTAAATAAAGGTTCTTCACCCAATAATAGGAGCAACGCAGAAGCTACGGTCAAAGCAATGATATTGGTCAGGAAGAAAACTTTATTGGTTTTTTTCGCAATGACTTCCATCGAAAACAAAATTCCGGCAATCGGGCTACTGAATAAAATGGTGATACCAGCAGTAATTCCGGCGCAAATCAACTCGGTCTTGTAATTTCTGAACGCATTCTCTTTTCGCTGTGTTGCAGCACCAATGGCAGCTGTAGACACAACAGTCGAAACTTCAATTCCGGTAGAACCACCGAAAGCCACAGTAAACAATCCGTTGATAAAATGAGATGGAATTTTATAAAGCGGTAAGCTTTTGTTTTTTGAGTTCGTTGCAACGAAGATTTCGGTGATGCCCTTATTTTCCTTTTTCTTAAACAAATACTGCCTTAAAAAGTGGATTATAAGCAATCCGATAATCGGAAAAATGAAAATATAAACAATATTGATAGTGGCTTTCAAAAAGAAGATGCCTTCCAAATATTCTGTTGTACGTTTCAATGATATTGCCAAAAATGCAGAAAGTATGCTAATCAGAAAAGAAGCTAAAATAAGTTTTTGGATTACTATTAGGCGGAAGTTTTTTTTAATTTTTGCAAATGTGGTCATTTGGAATATTGTGTTTTACAAAATTACTGAATCATTATCCTAAAACTTTAGTTGCAATCATAAAACTATCCTAAAACTTGAAATAGTAAATTTTAAACTTGAACAAAAAGTTGTATTTTTGCACCCAAATTAAAGAATACAAGATAATGTTAGAAAGACTTCAATATGTAAAACAGCGTTTCGACGAGATTTCGGATTTGATTATTCAGCCCGATGTTATCGCCGATCAAAAACGTTATGTGCAATTAAATCAGGAATATAAAGGTTTAAAAGCGCTGATGGAAAAGCGTGAGGAGCTTATTAATGTTACTGCAAACATCACTGAAGCAAATGAAATTATTGCCGATGGATCGGATGCCGAAATGGTAGAAATGGCAAAAATGCAACTGGATGAAGCCAAAGACCGTTTACCGGAATTGGAAGAAGAAATCAAATTCATGCTGATTCCTAAAGATCCTGAAGATGCCAAAAATGTAATGGTTGAAATCCGTGCCGGAACCGGTGGCGATGAAGCTTCCATTTTTGCGGGAGATTTATACAGAATGTACACCAAATATTGCGAAAGCCGCGGATGGAGAACTTCTACAGTTGATATGAACGAAGGAACTTCTGGTGGTTTTAAAGAGGTTATTTTTGAAGTAACCGGTGAAGATGTTTACGGAACATTAAAGTTTGAAGCTGGTGTTCACCGTGTGCAACGTGTGCCACAAACCGAAACTCAGGGTCGGGTTCATACTTCCGCAGCGACGGTTATGGTTTTACCTGAAGCCGAAGAATTTGACGTACAGATTGATATGAATGATGTTCGTGTCGATTTCTTTTGCTCGTCTGGTCCAGGTGGACAATCGGTAAATACGACTAAATCGGCTGTGCGTTTGACACACATTCCAACCGGTTTGGTTGCTCAATGCCAGGATCAAAAATCGCAGCATAAGAATAAAGATAAGGCATTAACTGTTTTACGCTCCAGATTATACGAACAGGAATTAGCGAAAAAAGAAGCGGAAGATGCTGTAAAACGTACTTCACAGGTAAGCTCTGGCGACCGTTCGGCAAAAATCAGAACCTATAATTATGCTCAAGGCCGTGTAACCGATCACAGGATAGGATTGGATGTTTTTGACATGGATGGCGTAATGAACGGAAAAATTCAGAAATTTGTTGACGAACTTCAGTTGGTTAACAATATGGAAAAACTTAAAGAAAGCGAAGTTTTCTAAAAATAAAAAAGGGCTAACATTAAATGTTGGCCCTTTTCTTTTGCTTACGCAGCAGTAGACAATAAAGTTTAAAGTCTAAATCCGTAAGCAAGTCTCAAAGCAATCATTCCCAAACCTTTGTCTGTTGTTCCATCGTCATTAAGCGTTGGAAACTCAGTATAATGTTCATATCGTAAACTGGCATCAAAATATTCGTTTGCATAACCTATACCAGGACTAACCAAAAATGAGTTGTGATCATAATCATTGGTAACCGTGAATGCATATCCAACTTCACCCAATAAGTAAAGCTGATCTTTTAAAACAAAAGCTTTAAAACCTCCTTTTACCGGAATATATCCTAAATCGTTATCGTCTCCGTTGATGAAGAAGTTATTGAAACCTGAGGTCATTGTTATCGAATATTTCGTTGACAAATCATATTGAAGTCTCACATCACCTCCTAAATTCCATTCATAAGGTTCTGCATTTAATGGCACTCCGCCGCTTAGACCAAATCCAAGGCGCCAGCCTTGATCATAATTTTTTGTTTCTGTTGATGTTCCTGTTCCTGTATCCTGAGCGAAAGTTGGAACAGAGAGTAGACATAGGGCAACTACGGCTAATTTTAGTGAATTTCTTAAAATAGTTTTCATGGTATTTAATTTAGATTAAAGTTGTGTAGTTTTTCTACACTTTTTCTCCTTTTACGATTTTTAGCAATACAACACCAACGGCAGCCAATAATAGTAGGTGAATAATAGAACCGGTGTTGTAAACGAAAAACCCAAAAGCCCAAAATATTATTAATAATATTACGATTGAGTAGAGTAGATGTTGCATGACAGAATTTTTAGTAGGTTATTACATTACAAAGTTGCAATGAATACAAAAGCTTTCCGTTATAGCATTTTTTGGAATTGTTATAGAATTTCAATTTGAAGAAACTCAGGAATGAAAAGGGCTTGAAGCGTAAAGCGTTAATTTTCAGCGTAAGATTTAGTAAGAATTAAATAGCTAAATCTTCAGGAAGATAAATAGTAAAAGTTGCACCAGCATCTGGTTTTCCTTCTCCGAAAATAAATCCTTTATGATTTTCTACAATTTTTTTACAAATTGCCAAACCAATTCCGGTGCCAACATATTCATTCTTGTTGTGAAGGCGGTTGAATAAAACAAATATTTTTTCTGCATATTCCTGTTCGAAACCAATACCGTTGTCCTTAAAAGTGATTTTATAGAACTTCTCTTTGGTCATTTTGGGAATCAGGTCTTCATCGGCAGCTATTATTTTTTTGCACGAAATCTTAATTTTAGGCACAGCATCTTTTTTGCTGTATTTTAATGAATTACCAATGAGATTGACAAATAACTGCTGAATTTGAAAAGGTATTACCGTCATAGTTGGCAACTTATCATTTTGTATAATCGCTTGCTTTTCCTCAATGATTTGCAATAAATCACCTTTGGCATTTTCAAATAACTCATTCAGATCGGTAGTTTCAAAATTTTTCTCTGTTTTAGTAGTTCTTGAATATTGCAATAAGTCATCAATAAGAATACGCATTCGTTCAACTGAATTGTTGATTCGAACCATAAATTCCTTTCCTTCATCGGAGAGATTATCATATTCTTTATCGGACAATCGGGAAACGAAGGTTTGAATTTTCCGCAACGGCTCTTGTAAATCGTGGCTTGCCACATAATTAAAAGCTAACAGCTCTTTATTGCTGGCTTCTAATTCTATGTTTTGTTGTTCCAGTGACAATGATGCCAAAACTTCCTCCGTAACATCACTGGTGGTGCCAATTAAAATTTGGTCGCCTGATTTATTAGTTACAATTCGGGCTGTGGTTCTGAAATACCTTATTTTTTTATCTTTTCTGATTATTCTGTAAGTAAATGGCGCCAGGATGCCATTTTCTATCATTTTAGAAGTCGCATTACGAAATGCTGCAATATCATCGGGGTGAATATACTTCATGAAGTTTTCCTGGCTTGCAAAAAAAGCTTTCGGTTCCAAACCAAGCAATCGGTAGCTGTTATCTGAAAAAGTATATTCTTTGGTATCAATATTTATTTCCCAACTACCAAAACTGCCAACAATTTCTGCTTGATTATTTGATTCATTCAGCACGGACAAACGATTGTTGGAAACCTGCAATTTTTCTAAATCTTTGGTGATTCGATTATAGGAAATGGAAATTAATATAAGCGTAATTATGAGTGTTACATAAACAAAAAAAGGAGTGACTTTAATAGTATCATTATAATAAAGTTCTCTTCCTTTTAATGTTTTTTTTTCCAAAAGAATCATCTCATTTATTTGGTTTCTGACACTATCCATGGTTTGTCTGCCAATAACTAATTTTTCTTTCAGTATGCTATCAGACAGTGGCCTGTCTAAAGACATATGCATGGCGGCCGAAAGGTAATTTTGTCTTTTGCTGATGTAAAATTCCAATCTTCTGAGATTGTCTTCCTGCGCCGGATTGTTTTCGATATAGCCTTTTACTAAATCAAATGAACGGTCAATTTTTTCTTTGGAATCGATATAAGGCTTTAAAAAAGTGGAGTCTTTAGTTATTAGGAATCCTCGTTGCCCGGTTTCTGAATCCTTTAAATAAGAGAATAACCGTTCTAACTCTAAGTTGATATCATAAGAATGATTAACCCATTGGGAAGATCTGTTCAGTAAACTTATATGTTTATAGGTTACAGCTGAAATAAAAAAAATGGCAAAAATAGAAATCACAAAAATGCTTTTGAGAAAGATTGTGGATTTGTAAATTCGCCTTAATTTCATAACGTTATGGGGCTATAATCGCAATAAAAAATTATCCCTGTTTAATCCTGATGTATAATATTGCCAATTTATAGTAACTACGTCAGACAGTACTTTTTTGAGCGTAGCAAAATCGCTTGGCTTTTTGATATAAATATTAGCTCCTTGTACAAAAGTTTCCTCTATATGCTCTTCTGAGGATGAAGTAGAAAATATCGCTATGGCAATTTCGCTGAAACGCTCATCGGCTTTTATTTCATAAAGGCATTCTATCCCATTTTTCTTTGGCATATTTAAATCGAGAAATAAAACATTTGGTAAGACAGCATCGGGACTATTTAAATAATCCATTAATTCTACGCCGTCGTTAAACGTATTTACTTTCGTATTTATCTTCAATTCTTCAAACGCATCTGTAAAAAGCAATCTGTCATCCTCGTCATCATCAGCCAAAATAATATGTATATAGTCTTTGTCCATTAAGTTTATTTTTTATTAGCGATTTCTCTTCTTTTAGCTATTATTCGCTGGAAGGCCGAAGGGGTGATTCCAGTTACATTTTTAAATTGGGTACTCAAATGCGCAACGCTGGAGTAATTAAGCTGAAAAGCAATTTCAGTCAAACTCAAGTCGCTACTCACAATTAATTGCTTGGCATATTCTATTTTTTGCAAAATAATGTAATTTTCAATAGAAGTATACGTTACGTCGGAGAACAAATTGGAAAGATAACCATAGCTATGGCTAAGTTTTTCGGCAAGGTAGACCGAACTCTTGACGTTAATCAATTCCGGCGCATGGATCATTTCGATGATGGTGTCTTTTATTTTTTGAACCAAGACACTTTTTTGGTTTTCTATAATGTCAATACCATATTCTTTAAGTTCAGCGGTTAATGCCGAAAAAACGGAAATATCAATTTTTTCCAAAACATCAACCTCACCAAAGCCCAATATCCGGTACTTAATGTTATGCTTAATTAGTTTTTCTTCTAAAACTCTTCGGCAAACTGCGTTAAAATCAAATTTAATAAAGATCTTCATAAAATATGATCAGGTTAATTAGTAATAATAACTGTAAATGTATATAAAATAATCCTATCAAAAAAGCCGTAATTTAATACGGCTTTTTTTCTCTCTAACCCCAACTTTTTATTATCAGCATAATGGCAGTAGGTTTGCGTATCATTATGCTTTACAAAGATATTTTAGCTCTGTAGGGATTGGTTACATAATTTTAGGGTAATGTTATAAAATTTTCACTTTGAGTTTCATTTTTGTAGCTTTGCAGCAAACAACTTCAAAATGACAACACAACAACTCGTTCAGCAAATAAAACAAAAAAAGTCTTTCCTCT
>JAZKCP010000110.1:49915-50256 GCA_040388035.1 Bacteroidota bacterium
AAATCCCTAAACATTTATTGGAGCTTGATGATCCAATTTTTGAATTCAATAAAGCTATAATCGATGCTACTCATGACTTGTGTGTTTCCTATAAACCCAACATCGCATTTTATGAGGCTTACGGACTTAAGGGTTGGCAATCGTTACAAAAGACGATCAATTACCTAAACGAGAGCTTTCCTGAAATTTTTACTATTGCCGATGCAAAGCGTGGCGACATTGGAAACACATCAACCATGTATGCGAAAGCATTTCTTGAGGATTTAAATTTCGACAGCATTACCGTTGCTCCATATATGGGAAAAGATTCGGTGGAGCCGTTTTTGGCTTTTGAAAACAAA
>JAZKCP010000111.1:0-8980 GCA_040388035.1 Bacteroidota bacterium
GGAAAATACCCGGCATCGATGCAATTTCAGATTGGTAATTTTCGCCTTCCGTGATAAACATTGGGAACATAAAGTCAGCTGGTGAAAGCGATGTTTCCCTAACAATACTTCTTATAGCTTCGGTTGTTCTTAATCTTCTTCCTCTCTGTAACGGAAACATATTTTTTATATTTTACACCCAATCAATTGGGTTTGTTAGTACTCTGATTAATTTTTCTTCAGCCGAATTTGGCTCTGGATGATGATCATAAACCCATTGTACATGCGGCGGTAAACTCATCAAAATCGATTCAATTCTGCCGTTTGTTTTGAGCCCAAATAAAGTTCCTTTATCGTGAACCAAATTGAATTCGACATAACGTCCACGACGGATTTCCTGCCAGGTTTTTTGGGTTTCGGTATACTCTAAACTTTTTCTTCTTTCAACAATTGGAACATACGCTTCAAGGAAACTATTGCCAACTTCGGATACAAAGTTATACCAATCTTCCATTTTCATTTGTTCAGTTTCTTTGCAATAATCGAAAAACAATCCGCCAATTCCACGGGCTTCATTTCGGTGTGCGTTCCAAAAATAGTCGTCGCATTGTTTTTTAAATTTCGGATAAAACTCCGGGTTATGTTTATCGCAGGCAGTTTTACAGGTTTGATGAAAATGTTTTGCGTCTTCCTCAAACAAATAATATGGCGTTAAGTCCTGACCGCCGCCGAACCATGAATTGATTACATTTCCGTTATTGTCATACATTTCAAAATAGCGCCAGTTTGCATGGACTGTTGGAACCATCGGGCTTTTTGGATGAATAACCAAACTCAATCCACAGGCAAAAAAATCTGCTTCACCAACATTGAACATTTTCTGCATCGCTTCCGGCAATTTTCCGTGAACAGCCGAAATGTTTACTCCGCCTTTTTCAAAGACTTTTCCGTTTTCAATCACACGCGTTCTACCGCCGCCGCCTTCCGGTCGTTCCCAGATATCTTCACGGAATTTGGCAACACCATCAACAGCTTCTAATCCTGAAGTGATTTGGTCTTGTAGATTTTGTATGTATTGATAAAACTTGTCTTTCACTACGTTCGTGTTTTGCGTGAGATTTGATATTAAGAGGAGGACTGCCAATGGCAGTCAGGTAGACTGTTTTATCTAATAAAAACCGAATGTCCACCGGACATTCTCCTCTTAATATCAAATGGAAAGCCCGACCCGAAGGGGCACGCCCTATTTATACTCCTTAACAGCTTCGATAAAAGCCTTGGCATGGTCGACCGGAATATTTGGTAAGATTCCGTGGCCAAGATTTACTATGTAATTGTCTTTTCCGAATTCGTTTATCATTTCGTGGACCATTTTTTTGATGGTTGGAATTGGAGACAACAAACGGCTTGGATCAAAATTTCCCTGTAAAGTGATTTTTCCGCCTGATAAATAACGTGCGTTTCTTGCCGAGCATGTCCAGTCCACGCCAAGTGCGGAAGCTTTTGATTTTGCCATATCGTTTAGGGCAAACCAGCATCCTTTTCCGAACACGATTACTTTAGTATCCGCGGCTAATGCTTCCACAATCTGATTGATGTATTTCCATGAGAATTCCTGATAATCTGTTGGCGACAACATTCCGCCCCAGGAATCAAAAATCTGAACTGCGTTACAACCGGCTTTTACTTTTTCCTTTAAATATAAAATAGTGGTGTCTGTGATTTTTTGCAATAATGTATGTGCTGCAATCGGATTTGAAAAACAGAATCCTTTCGCGGTATCAAAACTTTTAGAGCCTTTTCCTTCCACAGCATAACAAAAAATTGTCCACGGCGAACCTGCAAAACCTATCAATGGGACTTCATCGTTCAACATTTCCTTGGTTAATTTTATGGCGTCGAAAACATAGCCCAACGTTTCATGAACATCCGGCACAAAGGTTTTATTTACGTCTTCCATTGAGCGGATTGGATTTGGGATTATTGGCCCCAAATTGTCTTTAAGTTCTACGTGAATTCCCATTGCTCGTGGCACAACTAAAATATCCGAAAACAAAATCGCTGCATCCGGTTTTACGATTCTAATGGGTTGCACAGTGATTTCTGCTGCTAATTCCGGTGTTTCGCAACGCGTGAAGAAATCATATTTGTCACGCAAAGCACGGAATTCCGGTAAATATCTTCCGGCCTGGCGCATCATCCAAACTGGCGGACGTTCTACGGTTTCGTTATTTAAGGCTCTTAAAAAAAGGTCGTTTTTAATCATTTTATTCTCTATAATTTTCTATACATCTTATTATCACACTTTCGATTGTTGGCTGATTGCCGATGATTCTGTTTGGTGTTATCTGTTTTAATGCTTCCGCGGTTGTATTGCCAATACAGAAGCAATTTTCATTTTCAATTTTGTTTTCCTGCAGGTAACTTTTAACTCCCGAAGGACTGAAAAAGAAAATTCCGTTAGGAATAAAATCAATTTTATGCGGTGTTAGGATTGTTTCGTAAACTTCAATTTCTTCCAGGCTGATTTGACCTAACCGTAAAGCATCGGGCAGAAAATTTCTTCGCATATTTCCGCAAAAAAAGGTGAAGCTGTTTTTGGGATATTGGTTGCAAATAAGCGAAGCTAATTCAGCTGCATACTCCGAATATTCTATAACTTCAAACCCATTATCCTCCAACAATGCTTTGGTTTTTTCGCCCACGCAAAAGCACTTTTTTATCTTAATCTCCGCAGCTTTTTTATTTTTAAGAACGCTTTCGACAGCATTTTGACTCGTGAAAATCAAATAATCTTTTGTTTTATCAAGGTCGAATTCCTTGTTCTTAATGGCAATAAAATCTTCGTCAAAAACTGAAAAATCCGCGGTCAACAAGGTTTGCTTTTGTTTTTCAGAAAGCTTCTTGGTTGACACTATGCGAATTTTATTTTGCATCATTTTTTCAATTCGTTCTTAATTTTTGCCATCAACTCAGTTCCGCCATTTTCCAAGATTTCCTGAGCCGAATTAAATCCTAATTTCTTCCACTCTGAAATGTCGACTTTTTTATCGATTTCAAGCTTTTGTCTTCCATCAATCGATAACAAAATTCCTTTAAAATCTATCGTGTCTTCCTCTTCATTATATTTTGCTAAAGCTCCAATTGGCGCGGTACAACCACCTTCGAGTGTTTTCAAAAACTGACGTTCGATATAAGTGCAGATTTCGGTTTCAATGTCGTTGAGTTGTGAAACTGCATCAATCGTAAAGCTGTCATTTTCCATTGCTACAACAACCATTGCGCCTTGAGCCGGTGCCGGAATCATCCAATCCAAATCGATAAAATTATCAGGTTTTAGGTTAATCCGTTCCAATCCAGCGGCGGCGAAAACAGCGCCATTCCATTCGTTATCCTTCAATTTTTGCATTCTGGTATTCACGTTTCCACGTAAATCGACAACCATATGATTTGGATATTTATTCCACCATTGCGCCTGACGGCGTAAGCTTCCTGTGGCAATCGTTCCTTCTTTATCAAGAAAATCAAGATTCCCTTTGTGAACTAAAATATCCAACACATTGGCACGTTCTAAAACTGCAGCCTGTAAAATTCCTTTTGGTAAAGCTGTCGGCACATCCTTCATCGAATGCACTGCAATATCAACTTGGCCATTTATCATGGCAATATCTAAGGTTTTGGTAAAAATTCCGGTGATTCCCAGTTCGTATAGCGGTTTGTCAAGAATGATATCGCCATCCGATTTTACCGCAATAATTTCTGTTTTATATCCTAAATCCTGAAGTTGTTTTTGAACTGTGTTCGCCTGCCAAAGTGCTAATTGGCTGTCGCGGGTTCCGATACGAATGGTTTTTTCAGCCACTTTGATTCTCTTTAAAAGAATGATTTCTCTTGTTCCAATTGAAATACTTTTTCAATCCACTCAATTCCTTCATCCATTGAGTCGCCATCCTTTAGATGATTTACAAAATGATTCGTGATTTTTTGGATGATTCTGTTGCTGATTAATTCGGCCTGCTCTTCATTAAAACTTGAATTCTTTTTACGGTGAGCATTCATTTCGCTTTCCTTAATGGAATTCAATTTTTCCTTTAACGCCTGAATGGTTGGTGCAAACTTTCTGTTTTTTGTCCAGGCTGTAAATTCTTCCTTGATTTCCTCAATGATAGCTTCCGCAGCCGGTATGTGGAGTTTTCTGTTTTCTAATGTTTCATCCGTAATTTGAGAAAGATGATCAAGGTGAATTAGCGTCACGCCTTCCACTTCCTGAACATTTTCATTAACATTTTTCGGAATTGATAAATCTAAAATCAACAATGGCTTTTTTAAATTCAATATTGCTTTGTCAATTGTTGGATTTTGCGCGCCTGTAGCGACAACGACAACGTCTGCCTTTTGTAATTCCAATTGCAAATCGGCATAATCTTTTACAACTACATCCAGTTTTTGAGCTAATTTCTCAGCTTTGTCTTTTGTTCTGTTGATTAAAGTGATATGGTCGTGTTTGGTATGTTTTACCAAATTCTCACAAGTGTTTCTTCCAATTTTTCCAGTTCCGAAAAGCAGAATATTTTTATTGGCAACATCTTTTACATTTCTGATAATATATTGCACAGAGGCAAATGAAACCGAAGTCGCGCCGGTAGAAATATCAGTATCGGTTTTTATTTTTTTGCTCGCCTGGATAACGGAATTCACCAATCTTTCCATAAACGAATTCGCCAATCCGTTTGATTTACTTTGAATAAAAGCAATTTTTAATTGGCTTATGATTTCGAAATCACCCAGAATTTGGCTATCTAAACCCGTTCCAACTCGGAACATATGACTTACTGCATCCTGATTTTTATAGATATACGCTACTTGCTGAAATTCTTCAACTGTTCCCTTGCTGTTTTCACAAAGCAATTTAATTAACTCATATGGATGATTGGCAAAACCGTAGATTTCGGTTCTGTTGCATGTTGAAGTAACGATTAACGATTCAATTCCTTCAGCTTCGGCTTGCATTAACAAGGTTGATTTCGCGGTGGCGTCCAAACTAAATTTACCTCTAACCTCAGCATCTGCTTTCTTATAACTTAATCCAATGGCGTAAAAAGAAGTATGTTTCGTCATATTAAAATTTTCCATATTTATACTTTCCTTAAAAAGTTCAACAAAAATATTACTATCCAATTTATAAAAGTAACGCTGTAAGGACTTTTTGTGTCGCTCTGAGATATTTTAAACCAAAATGCTACAACCAACGTAAATTCTATTAAATTTGCAATGAAATCAAGTGTTCGTATCTTATTTATGTAGACTCATTCTAAATAAGATTTTTGCCTGACTTCAAAAACATATACGAAAAAATATCGCTATGGGTTCTCAAGAAGAAATAAAAATTGAAAATGATTTTATTTTAATTCGGTTTCAGAATGATGGAAACGAAAATTTTTCTGTAAAAAGACTTATTACACAAGGACTTATTCAATTTCACTTTGGCATAAAAGGAAAAGCAAAATTTGTTTTCAATGAAGGAAATTATGCCCTTGACTTGAAAGATGAGAAGTCGCTATTGTTCTATAATCCACAAAAGGAATTGCCGCTGAATTTAGAATTAGCGCCAAATTCCTGGATTATTTCGGTGATAATTTCCATTCAAAAATTCCACGGACTATTTTCTGATGACGCTAATCACATTCCGTTTCTAAGTGAAGAAAACAAAGACAGAAAATATTATAAAGAAGGTGATATAAGTCCGTCGATGGCTATTGTTTTAAGCCAACTGTTTCATTATAATTTAAATCCACAGATAAAAAACCTGTATTACAAAGGGAAAGGATATGAATTGTTGAGCCTGTATTTCAATCGTTCCGAAGATCCAAATGCAGAGCAATGTCCATTTTTGGTTGATGAGGAAAATGTGTTGAAAATCAGAAAAGCCAAGGAAATTATTATCGCAAATATGGCGGAGCCGCCAGGTTTGGAAGAATTATCGGAGAAAGTTGGCTTAAGTCTGAAAAAACTAAAAATGGGTTTCAAGCAGATTTATGGCGATACGGTTTATGGTTATTTATTTGACCATAAAATGGATTACGCCCGACAATTATTAGACAGTGGTTCTTATAATGTAAACGAAGTTGGCCTGAAAATAGGTTACAGCACCGGAAGTCATTTTATCGCGGCATTCAAAAAGAAATTTGCCACAACACCAAAGAAATATTTGATGTCAATGAATAATTCGTCAATTTGAAAATTTGGAAATTTGAAAATGGTTGGTAAACCTGGATCACATTTCCACTTATTCAAAAATAAAATTTTAAATAGTTATAAATAAAAAAGAAATAGTGGTTTTGAACGTACTTTCATTTTCAAATTACCAAATTTTCAAATCTTCAAATTAAAATCCATGAAAGGAGTATTATTAGTAAATCTGGGTTCGCCTGAAAGTCCAACTGCGAAAGATGTAAAGCCTTATTTAGATGAGTTTTTGATGGACAAATACGTTATTGACGTTCCATTTTTATTGCGAGCATTATTGGTCCGCGGTATCATCTTGAGGAAAAGACCTGAAAAATCGGCAGCAGCTTACGCCAAAATATGGACAGAAGATGGTTCTCCGTTGATTGTGTTTTCTAAAAAAATGCACGACAAAGTTCAAAAACAGGTTGATATTCCTGTGGCTTTGGCGATGCGTTACGGAACAATCACAATCTTGAAAGGCTTGCAGGAACTGAAAGAAAAAGGCGTGACCGAAGTAATGCTATTGCCTTTGTATCCGCAGCATGCAATGGCTTCAACGGTTACGATTTTAGAATTGGCCGAAGATTTGAGAAAAAAGTATTTTCCGGAAATGAAATTCACGGTTGTTCCAGCATTTTACAACAAACCCGATTATATCAAAGCGTTGGCAAATTCGATGAAAAAATATCTGGATACTTTTGAATACGATCATTTATTGTTTTCCTATCACGGAATTCCGGAGCGTCATATTCGCAAAACCGATATCACAAAATCACATTGTAAAATTGATGGTCCCTGCTGCAATACACCTTCGCCTGCGCATGAATTCTGTTATCGCCATCAATGTTTTGAAACGACAAGGCAAGTGGTAGAATTGTTAAACATTCCAAAGGAAAAATACAGCCAAACCTTCCAGTCGAGATTGGCTGGTGACAAATGGCTCGAACCTTATACCGACATTGAAATCAATAAAATGCCCGAAAAAGGGATTAAGAAACTGGCAGTTGTAACGCCGGCGTTCGTTGCCGATTGCCTGGAAACTCTTGAAGAAATTGCGATGGAAGCCAATCATCAGTTTAAGGAACATGGAGGCGAAGAATTTTTGGCAATTCCATGCATGAATGATGGCGATGAATGGTGTGGTGTTGTTGCCGATTGGATTAAAGATTGGGCTAAATAACTTTTTGCCACGAATACACGAATACTATTTTATTATTTACTTTTAAAAAATATTCGTGCATTCGTGGCTAATTAAAAAATTTATGGAATATTACAACTATATAAAATCACTCCATCTCATCTTTGTCATAACCTGGTTTGCCGGTTTGTTTTACATTGTTCGCTTATTCGTATATCAAATTGAAGCGAACGACAAGCCTTCGCCGGAAAAGGAAATCCTGCAAAAGCAATACAAAATAATGACCTATCGGTTGTGGCATATTATTACCTGGCCAAGTGCTGTTTTGGCTGTGTTTTTTGCAATTTGGTTATTGATTTTAATGCCCGTTTGGTTGCAAATGCCTTGGATGCATGTCAAATTAGGATTTGTGGTTTTACTGATTGCCTATCAAATAAAATGTCATTTAATCTATAGGGAATTACAAAACGGTGTCTTCACATATTCTTCAAACTTCATGCGGTTGTGGAATGAAGGCGCAACGATTATTCTTTTTGCCGTTGTTTTTTTAGTAATTTTAAAAAATGCTTTCAATTGGATTTATGGCGTTGTCGGAATTATTTTGTTTTCGGTTTTAATAATGCTTGGATTTAAATTTTACAAACGTATTCGAGAGAAAAACAAATCTTAAAATGTTTAACGGATTCAAAATGTCAATGCTTTCGCTTCGGATTAGGATTTTCCTATCGATGATAATATTGATATTGATTGCTTCCATTTTGATGGCCTCCATTTCGATTATCCAATTTAAGAATGAGGCCAAGGATTACCATCAGGAGCGTTTGGACCGAAAGGAATTTGCGATAAAGGAACATATCAATTATGTTCTTTCCAACACCACTTATCCGTTGACGGAAAGAAATCTTTCGCTGATTTTTAAGGATAAAATCCACGAACTTGCCGACATCCACAACCTCGAAATCAATATTTATGGGCTAAATGGGAAACTCCTTAAATCTTCCAAAGCTTCCTTTTCTGTCGACAAAGTAGCACCGCCAATTCCGAATTACGTTTTGAAACTCGTTCAGTCTTCTGTCGAAAAAAGATACGTTGACATCAAAAATGTCAACGGTGTCAAAAACCGTTCGTCTTATAGCCAGATCAAGGACGACAAGTTCAAGCCTTTAGGGATTTTGAATATCCCTTACGTAGAAGACGATGGTTTTTATGAAACGGAATTACGCCAATTCTTGTTTCGATTGAGCCAGGTTTATTCATTTATGTTGATTATAGCGTTTGCTTTAGCCTATTTCCTTGCGAGTTATATTACCAAATCGTTAAAGACTATCTCTGATAAAATCAATGAAACAAGCCTGAATCAAAAGAACGAGAAAATCGTTATTGAAGCCAACAGCAGAGAAATCAATTCGTTGATAAATGCCTATAATCAAATGGTGGACAAACTGGAAGATAGTGCCACAATGCTTGCCCAAAGCGAACGTGAACAGGCTTGGCGTGAAATGGCGAAACAGGTTGCGCACGAAATCAAAAATCCACTGACGCCAATGCGATTAACGGTACAAAGCTTCCAGCGAAAATTTGATGCGAATGATCCTGAATTAAAACAAAAACTTAACGACTATTCCAAAACATTAA
>JAZKCP010000111.1:8990-10174 GCA_040388035.1 Bacteroidota bacterium
CCGAAACGTTAATTCAGCAGATTGATACCATGAGCGCTGTGGCTTCGGCTTTTTCAAACTTTGCTTCTATGCCGGCGCAACAGAATGAAACCCTTAATGTGGTGCAGGTAGTGGAATTGGCTTTGGATATTTTCAACGAAGATTTTATTGTTTTTGAAAGCAATAAGGAATATGTAATTTCCAAGATAGACCGGACACAATTGATTAGGATTATTACCAATTTGGTTAAAAATGCCATTCAATCCATTCCGGATGAGCAGGAAGAAAAGCAGATTTTAGTTTCGGTAAACGAAGCAGAGCATAACGTTATCATCTCGGTAAAAGACAATGGCGTTGGTATAGATCCCGAAAACGTTGAGCATGTCTTTGAACCAAAATTTACCACCAAAACAAGTGGAATGGGTTTAGGCTTAGGAATTATCAAAAATATTATAGAAAATTACAAAGGAACCATTACTTTTGAAACAGAACTGGGAAAAGGATCAACATTTATTGTTACGCTTCCAATCGTAAAATAATTGCCACAAATTCACGAATGTTTTTTGAATCATTTTGATTAAAATTTAATCTTAAACTGAGCTATTCTTTATTTCGATTAAGGCAAAAATAAAACCATAAATTATTCGTGAATTCGTGGCCAAAAAACTTAAAATATGAACTACGAAAACATACTTGTTGCCATTGAAAACGGTATTGGACAAATCACTATCAATCGTCCGTCAAAATTAAATGCGCTCAATGTGGCGACCATACAAGAATTGCACGACGCTTTCGAAAGTCTTGAAAATAATGCAGATGTCAGGGTTATCATCATTACCGGCGAAGGTGAAAAAGCATTTGTTGCCGGTGCCGATATTTCAGAATTTGCGAATTTTTCAATTGAGGAAGGTGCTCAAATGGCAGCTCAGGGACATGAGTTGCTTTTTGATTTTATCGAAAATTTAAAAAAGCCGACTATTGCAGCCGTCAATGGTTTTGCCCTTGGCGGTGGATTGGAATTAGCAATGGCATGCCATTTCAGGATTGCTTCTGACAATGCGAAAATGGGATTGCCTGAAGTTTCACTTGGTATAATTCCTGGTTACGGCGGAACACAACGTTTGCCTCAATTAATTGGAAAAGGCCGCGCAATGGAAATGATAATGACAGCCGGAATGATCTCTGCAGAAGAAGCTTTCCGTGCC
>JAZKCP010000112.1:0-23256 GCA_040388035.1 Bacteroidota bacterium
AAGGCAAAAAAGGAAAATTCAATATTTTCAATTCCCTGCTTTCAGAATATGGCGTTTTAGGATTTGACTATGGTTACGCTTTGGCCAATCCAAACGCACTGACTATTTGGGAAGCGCAGTTCGGAGATTTTTCCAATGGCTGCCAGATCATGATTGACCAATATATTTCATGTGGAGAAGACAAATGGAATAACCAAAACGGAATCGTCCTGTTATTGCCTCACGGTTACGAAGGCCAAGGCGCGGAGCACTCGTCTGCGAGAATGGAGCGTTATCTACAGCTTTGCGCACGCCACAATATGTTTGTCGCCGATTGCACAACGCCAGCGAATTTCTTCCATTTGTTGCGTCGCCAAATGAAAACAAAGTATCGTAAACCTCTGATTGTTTTCACGCCAAAAAGCTTGTTACGTCATCCGTTGTGTATTTCTACACAAGAAGAATTATACAAAGGTAGTTTCCAGGAAACGATTGATGACAATTCGGTTGACAGGAAAAAAGTAAAAACCTTGGTTTTCTGCACCGGAAAATTCTATTATGATATTCTTGCGGAAAGAGAAAATTTAGGCAGAAATGATGTAGCTTTGGTTCGTATCGAACAATTATTTCCGTTACCGGTTGACCAGTTAAAAGCGATAATAAAAAGTTATCCAAATGCCGACGATTTTGTCTGGGCACAGGAAGAGCCAAAGAATATGGGTGCTTATAGCTATATGCTGATGAATTTCGATTTGGTTCCATGGCGATTGGCTTCGCTTAAAGCGTATTCAGCGCCGGCAGCAGGAAGCCACACCAGAGACAGAAGACGTCACGCCGATGCCATCAGAATGGTGTTTGATAAAGATTTGTTCCGTAATTGTTAATTTGATATTAAGAGGAGAATGTCCGGTGGACATTCGGTAAAAAAATAAACCAAACTAAAATATATAACAATGATTTTAGAAATGAAAGTCCCTTCACCGGGAGAATCAATCAAAGAAGTAGAAATTGCTACCTGGTTAGTAAAAGACGGCGATTATGTAGAAAAAGACCAGGCTATCGCTGAGGTTGATTCAGACAAAGCAACACTGGAATTGCCTGCAGAAGCCAGCGGAATTATAACACTAAAAGCCGAAGAAGGCGATGCCGTTGCGGTTGGTGCTGTCGTTTGTTTAATTGACACTGATGCTGCAAAGCCAGCCGCAAGTGCTCCGGCAAAAGAAGAAGCTAAAGCTGAAGCGCCAAAAGTTGAGGCTCCAAAAAAAGAAGAAGTAAAAGCTGCACCAGTTGCCGCTAAAACATACGCTGCCCAGGCACCATCGCCAGCAGCAAAAAAGATATTGGACGAAAAAAGCATTCAGCCGTCTGACGTTGTCGGAACAGGGAGAGACGGAAGAATCACGAAAGATGATGCTGTAAATGCGGTGCCGTCAATGGGAACACCAACAGGTGGAAACCGAGGCTCGGAAAGAACAAAACTTTCTATGTTGCGTCGTAAAGTGGCAGAAAGATTAGTAGCTGCAAAAAACGAAACTGCGATGTTGACTACTTTCAACGAAGTGGATATGACAGCGATTTATGCGTTGAGAGAAGAGTACAAAGAAACCTTCAAAACCAAACACGGTTTAGGGTTGGGCTTTATGTCTTTCTTTACTAAAGCAGTTACAAGAGCATTGCAATTATACCCTGACGTAAACTCTATGATTGACGGACAGGAGAAAATCTCATACAATTTCTGTGATATTTCTGTGGCAGTTTCAGGACCAAAAGGCTTGATGGTTCCTGTAATGAGAAGCGCAGAAACATTATCTTTCCGTGGAATTGAAGCTGAAATCAAAAGATTGGCAATCCGTGCCCGTGACGGACAAATTACCGTAGACGAAATGACAGGCGGAACGTTTACTATTTCCAACGGTGGGGTTTTCGGAAGTATGTTGAGTACGCCAATCATCAATCCACCGCAATCCGGAATTTTGGGAATGCATAATGTAGTAGAAAGACCAATTGTAAAAAATGGACAAATCGTCATCGCTCCGGTAATGTTTGTAGCATTATCGTATGACCACAGAATCATTGATGGCCGTGAGTCGGTTGGATTCTTAGTGGCTGTAAAAGAAGCATTGGAAAATCCTGTAGAAATTTTGATGGATAACAATCCGAAGAAAGCGTTGGAACTTTAAAACATCATATATTCATAAAAAAGCCCGTTAACATCTTAACGGGCTTTTTATTTTAACTATGTTCAATATTAATAAGTAATATCAAACTTTCCGTCAGTCATAACTAGATCTGAAGTAGAAACTCCTCCGTCTAAAGTTCCGGAAAAAGTTCCTTTAACCAAGCTTCCGGAATTTGTTGTGACATCAGAAGTTAATGGGTTTCCTGTAAAATCATTACCACCTGGACTAGTATAACTAAAGTTATCCACTCTATTTGCCCCTGTTTCACCTGAAGGAATAGTGAATGATACACTTTCTCCCGGATCACTTGCGGTTCCATTGTATGCTGAAACAAATACAGTTCCGCCACCTTCTGCGGCTACGATGGTATTAAAGCTTTTAGTTACGCCACCAATTTTAAAGCTGATTGAATCGCCTCCATCCTCATCATCGCTTGAGCAAGAATTTAAGGTAACAGTTAGTGCAACTGCTGAAACGAATAAAAATAACTTTTTCATAATATTTTTGTTTAATGTTAGATGTAAAAGTAACTCCACGTTCTTTTAAATAGTTATAACAATTAAGGACTTTTTTATAAAATTTCTATTTCTTGATTAACAACAAAATATTTATGAATATATCAAAAGACGATTGGTTTTTTAGTATTTATTTTCCGTTTATTTGTTTTTCATTTATGAATGCTATGAAAAAAAGCCAAAAACCGGCAGCAATCGGATTTATCTTTATAACGATGCTTATCGATATTACAGGTTGGGGAATTATCATTCCGGTAATCCCAAAACTGATTGCGGAACTTATACACGGTGATATTAGTGAAGCCGCAAAATATGGTGGCTGGCTGACCTTTGCCTATGCCATTACACAATTTCTGTGCGCGCCGTTAATTGGCAATCTGAGCGATAAATTTGGAAGGAGGCCAATTCTGCTGATTTCTCTTTTTGCTTTTGCACTAGATTATCTTTTGTTGGCTTTTTCACCAACGATTGCCTGGCTTTTTTTGGGACGGATTATAGCAGGTTTAACAGGTGCCAGCATCACGACAGCTTCAGCCTATATTGCTGACGTCAGTACGCCGGAAACCAGAGCCAAGAATTTTGGAATGATTGGTGCGGCATTTGGTTTGGGATTCATAATCGGACCGGTAATTGGTGGCTTATTAGGACAGTTTGGTTCTAGAGTTCCATTTTATGCAGCGGCGATTTTATGCATGCTGAATTTCCTTTACGGTTATTTTATTTTGCCGGAATCCTTGCCAAAAAAACACAGAAGGGAATTTGAATGGAAACGCGCCAATCCTATCAATGCGTTAATAAGATTAAAAAAGTATCCTTCGTTAATAGGTTTAATCATCGCCATTTTCCTTTTGTACGTTGGTTCCCATGCCGTTCATAGCAATTGGAGTTTTTTTACGATGTATCGTTTCAACTGGGATGAGAAAATGGTCGGAATTTCGCTTGGTGTAGTTGGGCTTTTAGTCGGATTGGTGCAAGGCGTATTAATTCGTTGGACAAGTCCACGATTGGGAAATCAAAAGAGCATTTACATTGGTTTGAGTTTATATACTGTCGGAATGTTATTGTTTGCTTTTGCAACGCAAAGCTGGATGTTGTTTGTCTTTTTAATTCCGTATTGCCTTGGCGGAATTGCAGGACCGGCTTTGCAATCGGAAGTATCGGGTCATGTACCGCCAAATGAGCAAGGCGAAATACAGGGAACATTAGCGAGCTTAATGAGTGCTTCGGCTATTATTGGTCCACCCATGATGACTAATACGTTTTACTTTTTCACGCACAAAGAAGCACCATTTCAATTGCCCGGAGCGCCATTTATTTTAGGTGGGTTTTTGATGTTGCTGAGTACGGTTATCGCATTTTATTCGATGAAGAAGCATTTTAAACTAAGAGTCAAAAATGAGGAATAATTATTATTCCCTAACGATCTTGACAATTTTTTCCTGACTATTGGAGGTAACTTTTACAAAATAAATTCCCTTCGCGATATCAGTCAGATTGATTTCTGTATGTATATCATTTATTTTTTTAGTCACTATCTTTTGACCCAAAACAGAAGTAATTTCAATCGTATCTATCGTTGATGAATTTGAAATTATCAGACTGTTCTTAACGGGGTTTGGATAGTATTCAAAATCATTGAATGCAAAATTAGGTGCATCTAATGATTGTACAAATTCCGTGACACAGGAATCTGTGATTATCGCAGGATTAAAATCAAAATAAATATTCGCAGAATTAGGAATTATATCCCCGACAACATAACCAGGTTTTGGTTTAATCTGAAATACAATATGGCCATGTCCAATCATAGTATCATCAACTGAAGGCGGGAGATCGATTCCGAAGAAATTCCAAGTCAAGGTTTTATTTATTCTTTCTAAGGCATACCCATGGCTGGCGTCAATCATTTTAAGTGTTGCTTCGTCAAGTTTGTCGTCCAAAATGTCGCTAACCTTAACATTAATAGCATTGGCGGTTCCGGTATTTTCAAATTTTATGGTGTAGGTTAAATAATCATTTGAAGTGAAGGAAGACTGCAGAATTCTACCTCCATGACTTTCTGTTTTTTCATTTGGATCATACGAACCTACTATTGTTTCTGTTAGAGTAGAAGTATTGTTCAGAGGTAAAATATCTCCCGGAAGAAGGGTAATAGAAACACTATTGGTAAGCAATTGACCAAGTGAAACAGTTGGTATGTTTGCTACTCCCATCTGAATCCAAAAAGTTCGGGTTTCAAAAGGCAGTAAATAATTAAAATTATAGGTAAATCCTGTGCTGGTAATTACGGCACTGTTATCGCAAACACCCACCATGGTAATACCTGGATCTTTTGTAAAAGTCAACGTTCCCGATGGCACAGTAAGGTTTGAATTATTGGTATATGTAATATAAGAATAATACATAAAACCAGGTCTTGGCGGCGCAGAATAGTTGTGAATGTTTACCAGTAAATCCTGATATGGTGTAACAGTCACGGGAAAATTATAATTCGTGATTCCAGAACCCGGAGAGACAGTAACAACAGGATAGGAAGCAGTACAACTATTATTTGAAGCATAATCGCTGTCAACCTGATAAGTCAAATTGTAAGTGGTAGCCGGATTAGATTCGTAAAGATAATAGGGCGTTGTGTATAAGTTATGGATAATGCCGCTGCTGTCTGTTTCATAGTTGAAATGTCCTAAAGGGAAATTGACTTCATTTACGTCCTGAATTCCGTTAGCATTGGTATCGACAAAAGCCTTTAAACGGATTCCGTCAGAAATGCTTAATGTAACCCCACTTGTGGCTTCTGCCCAGCCTGTAGTGGTGGCCGCATAATAAGTTCCGTCAAATGAAACCTCAATGCCCTGGCTTATCGGTGAAGGGTCTGTAAAAAATCCAAAATTGATATCGTCCTGAGTTATAATATGAATGGTACTGAAGGTTGTGCTGTCTGTTTGCCCTGGATTTAATGTAGCAATAGGACCACCTGAAACAGTTATACCATACATATAATCAGGACTGATGTTTGTAATTGGAGCGTTCCCGCTGTTTGTTATATTGAACTGGAAAGAAATAATGTCGCCAACACTTGTATAGCCATCTCCATTGTAATCGGAATAAGTTGGAGTGTACGTCGCAACAATAGGAGATTTTACCGTCAGAAGAATGGATGCGGTATCGCAATTTGCGGGATTAGCCACTTCGCAGATAGTATAGTTCAATTCATAATCTCCATCATCTAAATTGTCGGGAATAGAAAGAACTCCCAACGAATTAACAGTAACTCCAAGTGTATTGGAAGCCAAAGTAACATTTACCACAGAGGTAACAAGAGGCAAACCATACAATGTGTCATTTGTAAGCAAAGAAAAAGTAGTTGCAACATGGCTTATAGCCTCGACACTATCATTCTGGGCGTTAAGATTATAATTATCTAAAATTAAATAAGTGAGCGAGGCAGTAGTATTGTATGTATTGCCGGAAGTCACGGTTCCGTTTATTGAAAATGTTTCACTACTTTCCTGTAACTGATCCAAATTAGTAGGAACTATAAAGGAAGATAAATATAAAGAAGTTTGTCCTTCAGGGATTGTTGCAGTTATTGTTACCGGCGTATAATCAAGACTTCCGGCAGTTCCGTTTGAAGTGGTAATCTGAACCACGGTGTCTGTGACGCTTGGATGGGTCAAACCAATTCCAAAAGAGGCATTCCCTCCTTCTTCAACCTGCCATAACTCATCACCACCATGAATAACTAAGTCGGGCAATCCATCGTTATCAATGATGGATACCTGAGAAGTTGCAACTGAATTAGTAGTATTCCCCGAAGTAACCGTCGCGGTAACCGTAAAAGTTTCAATGGATTCATCCAATGAATCCTCAGTAACAGGAATAGTTATAAAAACCTGTGTGCTTCCTGCGGGTATCGTAAATGTTGTATTTATCGCAGTATAGTCACTACTTCCGGCAGTTCCATTTGCAGTAGCTATCTGAAAGACAACAGCTGAATTATAAGCTCTGTTTAAATGGCAATAAAACCCGAGATTCTGGCTTTCTGTTACAGCTCCCATTCCATTTAGCCCTAATTCAAAGGTCGGAACTACATCATTATCCCTGATTGTAATTAAACATACCGCCGAGAGATTAGTTGTGTTTCCGGACGTTACTGTCCCAGTGAATGTAAAATTTTCATCCGCTTCGACAATCGCATCGTCAATAGTAGCAATATTAATATAACCATTTGATTGCCCAGCGGGAATTGTTACAGTTGTATTAACCGTATTGAAATCGGCAGCATTTGCTGTTCCTGTTGTTGTCGCCCAATTTACAACGATGTCAGAACTGTAAGGATTACTTAAATAATAATAGATATTACCGCTGTTTGGCTCCGTTAAGGTATATGAATTATAAACAAATACAGTAGGCACTGTGTCATTATCGATTATTTCTACGAGCGATGTCGCGGTGGTATTAATTGTATTACCGGAGGTTACTGTTCCGTTAATATAAAAATACTCATTGTCCTCAATTGCCGAATCATTTCCTGTGGGAATCGCAAGTGGAGCTACATTATATGATAGCTCACCTGCCGGGATTGTAACGGTTGTTGTTAACGGAGTATAATCTGAAGAATCTGAGGTATACGCCACAGTTGTTATGTTTATAACGGTATCTGTAGCATTTACACTAGTAAGATGGACACTGAATAGAAAAACATCACCTTCAATAACGGAAGAATTTCCTATCCAACTCGATAGATAAACTCCTGGCTGTGCACTTGCAAAGTTTACGGCTAGTCCAAAAAAGAGAGTAAGTAGTATATTTAATAGTGAAGGGAAGGTTACTTTTTTCATATTGGCTATGTTGTTGTTATTATAGAGTCAAAAATGCGAAAAGGTTGCCTACGAATTTAATAAAAAAAATCTGATTATTATTTCAGATACAAGCAGTGATTATAATAATCAATAATCGCTTTGCCTTCCAATAAGATATCGGCACCAATAATTCCGTGGACCGATTTGGCTTTGTATTCTCGTAGCGCCTCATTGACATGCGATAAATCAAAAATGACCAAATGTAAATCGGCAGTCTTCCAACGGCCAATCTGTAGTGAATTGTTTTTTGCCAATTGCGTAAACATTCCCGTTGCTCCGGCACCCGAAGCTTTAGTTTTTGATTTTCCGGCTTTGAGGTTAAAATGCTCAATGCTTTCAAAACCAACACAACTACTACTGGCGCCGGTATCTAAAATAAAATTTCCCGGGATTCCGTTAATAGTCGCTTTAACCAATAAATGTTGGGTTTTTGAAACCTTGAAATTTATTTTCTTGTATTTTTCCTTCTTAAGGATTTCCTGAAGCTGTTTCATATTAGTTAAAAGAATTTCAAATGTAATCTAAAAATCCAAGACACTAAAAAATCAACCGAAACTTAGTACCTTAGCACCTTTTTATCGAATGATTTTAACCGACACACATACACATTTATATTCTGAAGAATTTGGAAATGACAGAACCGAAATGATTCAACGCGCGATTGATGCCGGAGTTTCCCGTTTTTTTGTCCCTTCGATTGATTCGGGTTATACGCAAAAAATGTATGATTTGGAGAATCAATTTCCGGAGAATATTTTCCTGATGATGGGTTTGCATCCGTGTTATGTGAAACCGGAAACGTTTCAGCAGGAATTGGCACATGTCGAGACAGAACTGGTAAAAAAGAAGTTCTATGCCATCGGAGAAATTGGCGTCGATATGTATTGGGATAAAACTACCTTAAAAATACAACAGGAAGCTTTTAAACACCAGATTCAATTGGCTAAGAAATATAAATTGGCTATAAACATTCATTGCCGTGAAGCATTTGATGAAGTTTTCGAAGTTTTAGACAGCGAGAAAGCGACCGACTTATTCGGAATTTTTCATTGTTTCGCGGGTGATTTCGGTCAGGCCAAAAGAGCAATCGATTTAAATATGAAGCTTGGAATTGGAGGTGTTGCCACTTTCAAAAATGGAAAGATTGACCAGTTTTTAAACGAAATCGATTTAAAGCATATTGTTCTCGAAACCGATTCGCCTTATTTGGCTCCGGTTCCATTTCGCGGTAAACGAAACGAAAGCAGCTATACCAAATTGGTGGCTGAAAAATTAGCTTCCATATATCAACTGCCGATTGAAGAAATTGCCCGGATAACGACCGAAAATTCCAAACAAGTTTTTGGGATTTAACCCAAAAATTCATAAAAATTGACTTTTTTTTTGTTCTTTTGTTCCTGCTAAATTGTAAGCCAAGATGCAAAAATTTGACCCTATTCGACCGTTTTATGATACAGAAGTCAATGAAGCCATTCAATCGGCTGTAAATCATCCTATGATGAAGGCCCTCATGAGCTTTACTTTTCCCGAAGTGGATGAAGAAGTCTGGAAAAATCAACTAATGAGAACCCATTCTATTCGGGATTTTCAATGCAATTTTATCTATAAATCGGTACAAAATGTTTTAGCAAAAAGTTCGGAAGGATTAACTACTTCAGGTTTTGAAAAGTTAGAGCCGAATACTTCTTATCTTTTTATTTCCAATCATAGGGATATTATTTTGGACACTTCATTGTTGAACGTTGCCTTATTTGATCATGGACTGGTAATGACCGCATCAGCTATCGGAGATAATTTAGTTAAAAAATCCTTTTTAAAGACTCTGTCAAAACTCAACCGCAACTTTTTGGTGCAACGTGGTTTGTCACCGAGGGAATTGCTGGAAAGTTCAAAATTGTTATCGGAATACATCGGACATTTATTATTGCGTGAAAATCGTTCTGTTTGGATTGCACAACGCGAAGGAAGAACAAAAGATGGTAATGATGCTACGCATTCAGGCGTATTGAAAATGCTTGCAATGGGTTCAGACGAAGCCAATTTGATTGACTATTTCAAGAAAATAAAAATTGTTCCGGTTTCAATTTCGTATGAATATGATCCAACGGATGCTTTGAAAATGCCTCAGCTCATTGCCGAAGCCAATGATGAAATTTATATCAAGGAGAAAAATGAAGATTTCATTACGTTACTAAGCGGAATCATAGGCCAAAAGAAGCACATCCATATTCATGTCGGCGATATTCTGAATAAAGAATTAGATGAAATTGCTGCGGAATTTGACAATAACAACAAACAGATTCAGGCATTGGCACAGGCAATAGATGACTCCATTTTGCAGAGTTACAAATTGTGGCCAACCAATTATATTGCTTACGATTTACTGAATAAATCGAACACCTATAGCCATTTATATACTGAAAACGAAAAGTCCTTGTTTGAAAGGAGATTGGAAATGCGGATTGATGAAGATAATCCACAAATGGTGGAAAGTTTTTTAGCGATGTATGCCAATCCCGTAGTAAATAGATCAAAGTACGGGAATGCAAACTAAACCCAACATACTTTTGATTTATACCGGCGGAACCATTGGTATGATAAAAGATTTTGAAACTGGGGTTTTGAAGGCATTTAACTTCAAAAAGTTGTTGCAAAAAATACCGGAACTCAAGCATTTGGATTGCAATATCGAAACAATTTCCTTTAAAAAGCCTATTGACTCTTCCAATATAAATCCGAATAAGTGGATTGAAATTGCAGAAATAATCGAAAACAATTATTCAAATTTTGATGGATTTGTGGTGCTTCATGGTTCGGATACAATGTCATATTCGGCTTCAGCCCTGAGTTTCATGCTCGAAAATTTAAATAAGCCGGTTGTGTTCACGGGTTCTCAATTGCCAATCGGTGACTTGAGAACCGATGCCAAAGAAAACCTGATTACCGCTATCCAAATCGCATCATTGCAGCAAAAAGGAAAATCAGTAATTCACGAAGTATGCCTGTATTTTGAATACAAATTGTACCGCGGAAACCGCACCACGAAAATAAACGCAGAACATTTCAATGCTTTTGCTTCGCCGAATTATCCACAGTTAGCAGAATCCGGCGTTCATTTGAATGTCAATTCCAATTTGGTTTTATTAAAACAATCGGCCAAAAAGTTAATCGTCCATAAAAAAATGGACAGTAATGTGGTGATTGTAAAAATGTTTCCGGGAATAAACGAATCTGTTTTGTCGGCGATAATTTCCATTCCAAATTTAAAAGGAATCATTTTAGAAACCTACGGTTCGGGTAACGCACCAACGGAAGAATGGTTTATACAAACCTTGAAAAAGGCCATTAAAAATGGACTGTATATTATCAATGTCACACAATGCTCCGGTGGAAGCGTTAATATGGGACAGTATGAAACCAGTTCACAACTGAAGAAAATCGGAGTGATTTCCGGAAAAGACATTACTACAGAAGCAGCGATTACAAAACTGATGTATTTGTTGGGACAAAATGTGGCTCCGGCAGTTTTCAAAACCATTTTTGAAACTTCGTTGCGTGGGGAAATGCAGTAGAAAGGATTACCTGCGGTGATCCCAAAAGAGAAATCTTGACCAATAAAACCACAGCCTTTTCAAGGCTAAATTTTTGTTTTTCACAACCTTTACGAAAGTAAACTTTCGACACGTCGTAAAAAACAAAACCAAAGCATAAGCTTTGGTTTTATCGCAGAGGAGATGGGATTCGAACCCACGTTATGTTGCCATAAACACGCTTTCCAAGCGTGCGCCTTCAGCCACTCGGCCACCCCTCTATTTTGAGGTGCAAATAACAGCAATTTTTTTCAGTAAAAAAAGCCGTGGCAGGAATTTGTTATTGCAATTTTAAAGCGATTTACTTCCTTTTGTTTATTCAATCGAAAAGATGTACTTTCGCTTTAGTAATACTTCTTCCATGCGCATCAGTCATTTCATCATAACATTTTTTACTACGCTAAGCATTTTTGCACAGGAAACTGAAGTCAAGAACGAGGTTAAGGATGCAATAGATTTTGACGCGATTGATTCATTATATCGTGAAGATCAGTTTTATTTTAACATTACTTATAATGCACTTCAACATCGTCCTGATGGAATTACCCAAAACAAACTTTCTCCCGGAATTGCTTTTGGATTTTTAAGGGATATGCCAATCAATAAAAAACGAACCGTTGCGATTGCCGCTGGTTTGGGCTACACTATGGCTGTCTACAATCAGAATTTGGGAATTAGGGACCTTGGCGGGACAAATACGTATCAGGTTTTCGATTCGGATATTTCTTTTTCTAAAAACAAATTATCGCTTCATTTTGTTGATTTACCTGTCGAATTCAGATGGCGAGACTCTACGCCTGAAAGCCATATATTTTGGAGGGTTTATACCGGAGTGAAATTAAGCTATTTGTTTTATGATCATTATAAATCACAGGCGTCTATTGGAGATTTCAAACAATCAAACAATAAGGATTTGAATCAATTCCAATATGGAGTCTACGTGGCTGCAGGATGGAATACCTGGAATTTTTATATCTATTATGGATTAAATCCTTTGTTTAAATCTTCAGCAAAAATTGATGGTCAATCCATAGAGATGAACACTACCAATTTCGGCCTGATGTTCTATATTCTATAGCCAAAAGTAAAGCAATGCGCTTTGTGGAATTACGCCACACAAAAATCCAACTAACAATTCTTTGTTCGAATGTGCTTCCATGTATAAGCGTGAAGAAGCAACGACACCATTCATTATAACAAAAAAAGCAACCATATTAATAGTGTTGATTTGATTATGAATGCTCAGACCAATTATAAAAACGGTTAGCGAGCTAATCCCAATCATATGGATACTGGCTTTAAACCTAACGTACAATAACAGAAATGTAATGATTGTACTTAGCAATCCTCCGACAAAAAAGAAATACAAGCTGGGAAACCGGTCGATTGTTATGCTCTTTTCAATCAAGACGGCAAACAACATTACCTGCAATAACAAAGGAATTTTACGTTGCGAAATATCGGAAAGCATTGCGGTTTCTATTTTTCCAAAGGTTCTCAGCAGGTAAAAAAAGGCAACAGGTAAGAAGAATGTAATAATGATTATTTGCAGAAAAAGGATTAAGTATTGTGCTAAAGTGAAATAACGGGCTTCGAGCAAAACATAAAAAACAGTTCCTAAAAGTGGAATGAAAATAGGGTGGAAGAGATACGAAAAAAAAGGAAGGATTTTTTTCAAAGTATTTTTATTAAATCTTTTTCCTCATTCTTGCCACGGGAATATCAAGCAAATCCCTATACTTTGCAATGGTTCTTCGGGCAATTGGATACCCTTTTTCTTTTAGGATTTCCGCCAACTGATCATCCGGTAAAGGTTTGTTTTTGTCTTCTTCTTCGATAATCGTTTTCAGGATTTTTTTGATTTCAAGCGTAGAAACATCTTCGCCCTGGTCGTTTTTCATTGATTCTGAAAAGAATTCCTTTATCAATTTGGTTCCATAAGGCGTATCAACATATTTACTATTGGCAACACGGGAAACCGTAGAAATATCAAGCCCAACCATATCGGCGATGTCTTTCAAAATCATCGGTTTCAATTTGGTTTCTTCTCCGTCAAGGAAATATTCCTGCTGGAAATGCATAATGGCATTCATAGTAACATACAGCGTTTCCTGACGTTGGCGAATAGCATCGATAAACCATTTGGCAGAATCCAGTTTTTGCTTAATAAACTGCACGGCATCTTTTTGCGAATGCGATTTGTCTTTAGAAACTTTATAGGTCTGCAGCATTTCCTGGTAATCTTTGGAAACATGCAATGTTGGTGCATTTCTGCCGTTTAGGGTAAGTTCGAGTTCGCCATCAACAATTCGAATCGCGAAATCGGGAACAATCTGTTCTACCGTACGACTATTGCTGTCAAAGGCGCCTCCTGGTTTTGGATTCAGTTTTTCAATTTCCTCAATCGCCTTTTTGAGTTGCTCTTTTGAAATTTCGTAGGTAGCAATTAATTTTTCGTAATGTTTTTTGGTAAAAGCATCAAAATTATTTTCGATAATATCGATCGCCAAATCGACGTATTCTGTTGGTGTTTTATGCCTAAGTTGCAACAGCAGGCATTCGTGTAAATTCCGGGCGCCAACACCTGAAGGCTCTAAATCATGAATGATATGCAGGATTTTTTCAACGGTTTTGTCATCGGTATAAATGCCATGTCATCTACAATATCCTGAACATCCCTGCGTAAATAACCATCATCGTCAATACTTCCAACAAGGAATTCAGCAATTTCACGCTGTTCATCCGTTAAGATAAACGTATTTAGCTGATTGATTAAATCCTGATGAAAACTCGTCGACGCTGCAAACGGCATTGTTCGTTCCTCATCATCTTCACTGTAATTATTTGCCTGTAGTTTGTAGTCAGGAGTTTCGTCGTTGCTTAAATATTCGTCAATGTTGATTTCGTCGGTTTCGATGTTTTCACTGCCTTCATAATCATCATATTCATCGTTGTTATCGAATTCATCCTTTTCATACAATTCTTCTTCTTCCTTACCACTTTCCAAAGCCGGATTTTCGACCATTTCCTCTTTCAATCGTTGCTCAAAGGCCTGCGTAGGCAATTGTATCAACTTCATCAACTGAATTTGCTGAGGCGATAGTTTTTGTGATAATTTTAGATTTAAAAACTGCTTTAACATTCTTTTTAGTTTCAGAGTTGCAAAGTCACAAAGTGACAAAGCTTCCTCATATTTAGGTTAAAATTAATCAAAATTTTGATTTCTAAAGTTACAAACTTTGCGACTCTGCTACTTTGTAACTTTGCAACTCGAATTAAAATTCTGCATTTTGTGGTGTTCTTGGGAAAGGAATTACGTCGCGAATGTTGGTCATTCCGGTTACAAAAAGAACTAATCTTTCAAATCCCAATCCGAAACCTGAATGCACAGCAGAACCAAATCTTCTGGTATCTAAATACCACCAAAGTTCTTCTTCGTCAATGCCCAGGGCTTTCATTTTTTCAACCAAAACATCATAACGTTCTTCTCTTTGTGAGCCTCCAACGATTTCTCCAATTCCGGGGAATAGGATATCCATCGCACGAACTGTTTTTCCGTCTTCGTTCAAACGCATATAAAATGCTTTGATATTTGCCGGATAATCAAATAAAATCACCGGGCATTTAAAGTGTTTTTCAACCAAATATCGTTCGTGTTCCGATTGCAAATCGGCGCCCCATTCATTAATAATGTAACTGAATTTTTTCTTTTTATTCGGAGTAGAATCTCTTAAAATATCAATAGCTTCGGTATAGGAAACACGTTTAAAGTTGTTTTCTAAAACGAAATTCAATTTCTCTAACAACGACATTTCGCTTCTTTCCGCCTGTGGTTTTGATTTTTCTTCTTCCGCTAAACGACCTTCCAAAAACTTTAAATCGTCCTGGCATTTATCCATTGTATATTTTATTACGTACTGGATAAAATCTTCAGCCAAATCCATATTGTCATTCAAATCATTGAAAGCCACTTCGGGTTCAATCATCCAAAATTCCGCCAAGTGACGCGACGTATTAGAATTTTCTGCTCTGAATGTTGGACCAAAAGTATAAATCTGTCCCAAAGCCATAGCGAAAGTTTCACCTTCCAATTGGCCGGAAACGGTTAGGTTGGTTTGTTTTCCGAAGAAATCTTTTTTGAAATCGATGTTTCCTTCTTCATTTTTTGGCAGATTGTCCAATGGCAATGAAGTCACCTGAAACATTTCTCCCGCACCTTCAGCATCGGCACCTGTTATTACAGGCGTATTCACATACACAAAACCTTTTTCCTGAAAATATTGATGAACAGCAAAAGCCAACACCGAACGCACTCTCATAATCGCTCCAAATGCATTGGTTCGAACACGTAAATGTGCATTTTCACGCAGGAATTCCAACGAATGTTTCTTAGGCTGCATTGGGAATTTCTCAGCATCAGAATCGCCCAGAATCTCTAATTTTGAAACCTGGATTTCATATTTCTGACCAGCGCCTTTGCTTTCTACCAAAGCTCCGGTTACCGAAACAGCGGCTCCGGTTGTGATTCTTTTTAAGGTTTCTTCAGGCGTGTTTTCAAAGTCAACAACACACTGAATATTATTAATTGTCGAACCATCGTTCAACGCAATGAATTGATTGTTTCTAAAAGTTCTTACCCAGCCTTTTGCATTTACCTCTGAAATCGTAGTTTCACTGTTTAGTAAGCTTCTAACTTTTGTATGTTTCATTTTTTAATGTGAGATTTTAAATTTTAGATATTAAATATTTAAAATTTGATATTTAATATTAAGATTGCAAATATAATTTATTTATTTTTCATTTCCAGTTCGTCAATTTCCTCATCGGTATGTTCGAGGATGTCGATAGTTGGCTCGGGTAAATCCTGCTCGTTTGCCAATCTTTTGTTTAAGGTTAAAACCAATGAAGGAAGCAATACCAAATTCGACAACATTCCGAAAAACAAGGTCAATGCTACTAATCCGCCTAAGGCAACGGTGCCTCCAAAACTCGAAAGCATGAATACCGAAAACCCGAAAAATAAAATAATCGAAGTATAGAACATGCTGATTCCGGCATCGTCAAAGGTAGCATAAACGGATTTCTTGATTTTCCAATCGTTGCGCGACAATTCCAGTCTGTATTGTGCCAAAAACCGCAATGTGTCATCAACTGACATTCCGAAAGCAATTCCGAAAACCAATAAAGTTGACGGTTTCAACGGAATTCCCAAAAAGCCCATTAAACCGGCAGTCATCAATAATGGTAATAAATTTGGAATAATTGAAACCAAAACCATCTTGAACGATCGGAACATAATGGCGACCAAAGCTCCGGTTAAGAAAAAGGCAAATAACAATGATGATAATAAATTGTCCAATAAATATTTGGTGCCTTTTTGGAATACAGATGCTTTACCGGTGATGATGACTTCGTATCGTGGTGCCGGAAATAATTTATCGACTTTATTTCGAATATGAGCTTCGATGGCTTCCATTCGTTCGCCGTTTTCGTCTTTGATGAATGTTGTCATTCTCGCCACACTTCCATCAGAAGTGATATAACTTTTTAGTTGATTGTCGTTGGTATTTTTGAGCGAATTTTTGATATAAGGCAACAGGAATATTTCCTCCTGTGATGTTGGTAAAGTATAAAATTCGGGATTTCCGTTGTAATAGGCTTGATTGAAGCTTTTGGCAATATTTACGATAGACAATGGTTTTGAAAGCTCAGGAATATCTATAATCGTTTGTTCCAATTCCTCCATTTTTCTCAGATTTGAAAGCTTCATTGCGCCATTTTTTCTTTTGGTATCAATCATGATTTCCAAGGGCAATACACCATCAAATTCCTTTTCGAAGAAACGGATATCGTCATAAAAGGCTGTCTTTTTCGGCATGTCTTCCAAAATGCTTCCCGAAACCTTGATTTCGTAAATTCCGACAATTCCAAAAACAAGCAAACAAACAGCAGTAATATAAACGCCAATTCGGTTGTATTTCACGGTATTCACAATCCATCTCAAGAATGAGGTCAAAGACTCGCGTTCCAAATGTCCGAGATGCCTCGAAATTGGAGACGGAATATAACTGAAGAAGATTGGAATAATCAGCAAACTCAGTAAATAAATAGCCAAAATATTGATGGTGGTTACTACGCCAAATTCCCTCAGCAGGACATTATTGGTTGCAATAAAAGTCGCAAAACCAACTGCAGTTGTAATATTCGTCATTAAAGTTGCCGTTCCGGTTTTGGTAATAACACGCTGTAATGCTTTGGCTTTATTAGAATGCTTGTGGTATTCCTGATGGTATTTGTTGATAAAGAAAATACAGTTCGGGATTCCGATTACGATTACCAATGTCGGCACCAAAGCAGTCAATACCGTAATTTCGTAACCCAACGCGCCGATGATTCCGAATGACCAGACTACGCCAATAATTACTACGATTAGCGACGCCATTGTTGCTCTGAATGAGCGGAAAAAATAAAAGAAAATCAGTGATGTAATCAGCAAGGCCGCGCCAATAAACAAGCCAATTTCATCAATAATTGTTTTGGCGTTCAAGGTTCGGATGTAGGGCATCCCCGAAGTATGTAATTCGATTCCGGTTTCTTTTTTGAATTTGGCAAGAGCCGGAATTAACTTATTTAAAACGTATTCCTTTCGGGCTTTCGTATTGACAATTTTTTTGTCTAAATAGATTGCTGATCGAATCGTTCCCGTATTTTTATTGAATAGCAAACCTTCATAAAAAGGAAGTTTGGTAAACAATTCTTTTTGAATCTGCTTTAGATATTGCTGGTTTTGAATTTTGGTTTCATCAACCAAGGGTTTTAACTCAAACTTTTCAAGCGAGTCATTTTTGACAAGCTTTTGCAGGTTATCTACAGAAACTACCAAACTTACTTCCTTACTCGACTTGATGGTGTTCATCAAATCGCGCCATTTTCCATAAACTTTCGGGCTAAATAAATTTTTGTCTTTGGTCGCAATTACAATCAAATTTCCTTCTTCACCAAAATGATTCAGGAACTTATCGTAATCTACATTTACTTTATCGTCTGCGGGAATTAAGTTGGCTTCTGTTTGCGTAAACCGTATATGTTTGAATTGCGTAACAAGCAGTCCTGTAACCACAAGAATGCCAATTATGATAGCAATACGATTCCTTAAGATAATCCTGGCGATTAACTCCCAAAACCCAATACCTAACAACTTTTTCATAATCCTAAAATGGGTTGCAAAGGTAATCAAAACCTAAAAAAAAGCAGTCCATTTTCATAAAGTTTTCCTTAATTTATCCGAGAATAATTCTCCAATTTTAAATAATTGTTATTAACATAAAAAAAAGAAAAAAAATACATTGCTTTTTAGCATCTTTGTATGCAGAAGCAGCAACTATTTTTGAATGAGAAATTTTAAAAATTCTTTATTTTATATTTTCATTACCGGTGGATTCACCTATTTAATGTACCGAATCGTTGAAAAAGGAAAGTTGCTGGAAGTTGGTAGAACTATCGTTTCTCCTTCATCAGATGATAGTCAATGGGTTCAGTTCCTCTCTTCCTTATTCCATAATTTAAGGCATCCTTTAGCATTATTATTATTCCAGATAATTACGATTGTAATTGTTGCACGGATTTTTGGCTGGATTTTCAGAAAGATTGGGCAACCTTCCGTTATTGGAGAAATCATAGCCGGAATTGTTCTTGGCCCATCACTTTTTGGACAATATTTTCCCGACATGAAGGAAGCCTTATTTCCTATTGAGTCACTGGGAAACTTGCAGTTATTAAGCCAAATAGGTTTGATACTTTTTATGTTTGTCATAGGAATGGAATTGGACCTGAAAGTCTTAAAAAACAAGGCCAACGAAGCAGTAGTAATTAGCCATGCGAGTATTGTAATTCCATTTTCTTTAGGAATTGGATTATCCTATTATATCTATCACCAATTTGCGCCGCCGGGGATAGAATTTCTATCGTTCAGCCTGTTCATGGGAATTGCTATGAGTATCACTGCATTTCCGGTTTTAGCGCGAATAGTACAGGAACGCGGCATTCACAAAACCCGTTTGGGAACTATTGTTATCACTTGTGCTGCAGCCGATGATATTACCGCTTGGTGTATTTTGGCTGTGGTTATTGCGATAGTAAAGGCAGGAAGTTTTGTGAGCTCCTTGTATGTTATCGGATTGGCGATACTATATGTTTTAATGATGCTTTTTGTAGTGAAACCTTTCCTGAAGCGTGTCGGAGATTTATATGCCAAAAAGGAAAATATCAAAAAATCGGTTGTTGCCATATTTTTCATGGCGCTTATCGTTTCATCATATTTGACTGAAATTATCGGAATCCATGCCTTATTTGGAGCTTTTATGATGGGTGCAATTATGCCGGATATTTCGAAGTTTAGAAATTTCTTTATAGACAAGGTGGAAGATGTTTCAGTTATTTTATTGCTGCCGCTGTTTTTTGTTTTCACTGGCTTGCGAACAGAAATTGGTTTGATAAATGAACCCTATTTGTGGAAAGTCACCGGATTTATCATTTTGGTAGCAGTTGCCGGGAAATTCTTTGGAAGTGCTCTGGCTGCAAAATTTGTTGGACAAAGCTGGCGTGATAGTTTGACCATTGGCGCCTTAATGAACACACGTGGCCTAATGGAATTAGTTGTGTTGAATATCGGATATGAATTAGGTGTGCTTTCGCCGAAAGTGTTTACGATGATGGTGATTATGGCATTGGTTACAACCTTTATGACTGGTCCGGCATTGGACATCATCAATTTTATTTTTAAAACTAAAGACGCAATCATTCCTTCAGAAGTAAAAAAGAGTTCCGATTTTAATATCCTAATTTCTTTTGGAAACAATGAGAAGGGGAAATCTTTGCTGCGTTTGGCAAACAGCCTTATCAAAAAACAACCCGATTCGTCTAATGTAACCGCTATGCATCTGACGGTTAGTGACGAAATGCATTCTTATAATCTGGAAGAATACGAAACACTGACTTTTGAGCCTGTTGTAAAGGAATCCAGAAAATTAGGGCAACGTATTACCACTATTTTCAAGGCAACAAATGATATCGAAACAGATATTGCCGCCATAGCCAGAGAAGGTAAATATGATTTGGTATTGGTTGGTTTGGGAAAATCAATTTTTGAAGGGACGATTTTGGGGAAAGTGCTTGGATTTACAACACGAATTATTAATCCCGATAGGTTGTTGGATAAGTTCAAAGGAAAAGAAGGCTTGTTTGAAAATTCACCTTTTGATGAAAGAACGCGATTGATAATTTCCAAAACCAAAACACCGCTTGGCGTTTTGATTGATAAGGATTTGCATAAAATTGATAAAGTATTTATTGGAATTTTTAGTGTTGGCGACGTATTCCTGATCGATTACGCACAAAAATTGATTTACAATAACAATTCCCATGTAACGCTACTTGATAACAACGAACACACAAAAAACAATTTTATCGTTGAAAATGCCCTGTCAGCTGTGCAACAAAATTATCAGGATAATATTGAGGTAATTCATCCCGATCAACTCAACAAGCCTTTTTTACTTCAGCAGGATCTAATCATTTTTAGTTTGGAAACCTGGAAAAAACTGATTGATGATGAAACTTCCTGGTTAACCGATATTCCTTCGGTATTGATTATTAAGCCGTAATTAAAATCCAAAATCAAAAACAAAACTCAGTTTTACTGCTAAGTTGTCTTCCAATCTTGGCAATTGATTTGGACCATACCTGTAAAATCCTGTCAATCCAAAACCTTTATAAATCTGATTCAATTCGATGCCAGACTCGAAGAAACCTTCGTTTAGTGTTTTGTATTCAATGCCAATATGGCGTTCAGGATGCTGCAAATCTCCCCAAGCCATTCGGCTCACCAAAACAAGTGATGGCTTCACTTTTTTGAACAATTCTATTCTTTTAAAGCCATGTTTAAACTGAAGCATTACAAATTCACTCGAAAAAAACTCATTGAAATACATAGTCTCAAAACTGTTTTTCCCGGCAATTGTTATTCGCTGTAAAAGGTTGTCTTTCGTTAAATTATTCGGGGAAGTATTATACAAATGTGTTAATGGAAGTGCTCCAAAAGCGTAGCCTGCCTGAAGTAAAACAGCTGATTTCTGACCGTTTAAATATTTTTTTTCATACTCAATCCGGGCATCCACTTTCCCAAAATCAAAATCATTGGCAAGGAAATCAGGTAAGGATTTGGTAAACTGAAAAGCGAACTTTGGAAATCTTTTTTCGAATTCAATCTTTCCATTTGGCGTTTGCATAAAATCACTAAACGGGTTCCATTGTATCGTAAACATAGCAGTTGACATCGTGAATTCACGATACAGATGGCTGTCATAATTGAAAGTGTAATTAAATAAAGGGCTAATTTCACTATGCGAAAGCTGCCAAAAGGTCTCGGTTTTCGGAATAATTTTGGTTTCAATATAGCCACGCCAGGTTTTGTGATTGTAGAAAGTACTAATATTGATAGGCCTCGGATCGTAGATTTTGAAAACCCGTTTATCAGTTGCAAAACTTGTACTCGCAATCTCGCGAACATCATCGGTGTAAGAACCACCAATCCAAGTGTTGGAGAAGTTGCCAATCCTGACGGCAGCTCCTAAATTGTATTTGATGGTTTCGTCTTTAAGGCGATAGGCAGTATAGCCTTCAATACGAAGCTTTTTAGAAAAGGAATCATTAGTGATACCACCAATTCCAACACGGAAACCTTCAAAATTATTGAAGCTCAAAAGATAACGCAAATCAAAATCAAATGGGCCTAACGGGACGTAACCATTGATGATTTTCCTTCCAAATTTAATCTTCCGCTCTATGTTTTCTTTGGTTATAATGCTGTCCAAAACGACATAAGTCCGTTCGCTTCGAGTATCCAAACTGTCGGCTCGGTTTTGATTCCAAAAGATATCATCCCGTTTGTTGGCATTATCTTTTACCTCAATCGCAACGAATGATTTTTTGATTTTCAGATCGTTGTTTACCGCTAAATCAAAAGTTTGCATTTCCGACGAAAGATAAGTGAAATCGGCGGCCGTTTTTTTGGAATTGGAATCTTCATTTTCGGCCGAAAATTCTATTCTTCCACCCAAAACCTTAATAGGCTCCTTACTTTTCCCTTTAACAATTTTAAAGTTTTTTCGAATTGGAAACCATATTTTTTCTTGTGTCAGATAAGTAAATTCGTGAACACCCGTAATATCCAAAACTCCGCGAATTCGCATTACTGATTTGGCAACAGCATTGTTTTCCTTGTCAATATAAAGCAACCCTTCTAACCCTTTATTGCTAATCCGGTTTTTAAAATAAATCACAATCACATCCCGCGCATCGATGGAAGTCGTGTCAAGGATTTTATAGCGGTATTCTTTAAGCGCACTATTGGAAATCGGGCTTTTATATTTGGTTTCAAACAGTTCGTATTTATCATCATAAATCGAAAACGACTGTAAACCGAATCCCAGGAATTCATAAATAGGTTCTTTAAAACCAGCCATTTTGGTACCCAAAATGGTTTCTTTCAAGGTTGGTTTTTCAAATTGGAACTGTGAAACTTTTTCAGTTAGGAACAAATGTTGTTTGTCAATTATTTTCTTGAACTTATAATCGGACGAGTCTATTTTCTTGATTTGACCTTTCGTAACGGCATTCACAAAAACGGTGTCAATTTTCCCTGTAATGGAATCCGGATTGGCAGTTACAAGTAATTTGTTATAGGATTTGAATTGAAAAGTGCGGAGCTTTTTTTGCGGATTGTTGTTTTCTTTTTCGTGAATTACTTTGGAAATAATGGCGTTGGCCGGATTTACATTTGAAATAGTCACTTCCTTTATCGTATCAATTTTTGGCGAAAGATAAAGCGTAAAAAAAGATTTTACTTCGAATAGCGAAATGGTTTTTGAGGCATAGCCAGTATAGGAAACCGTGAGCGTTTCGGGTTGTGTAGCCAAAATAAAATTAAACTTACCATCAACATCGGCGATGGTTGAAAAGCCTTTTTCGGTTGTAATTGTTGCAAACGGAAGCGCTTTTTTGGTATCGGAATCTTTTATGATTCCATTGACCTGAATTTGTGCATGGAGCGACAGTGTGAAGAATAAAAACA
>JAZKCP010000113.1:0-15172 GCA_040388035.1 Bacteroidota bacterium
CGGAACCGACGATACGTCGCCAACGTTTAAAGCATTTGAAGAAGGCAGCGAAACCATGTCTAAGGAAGCCAATTCGCAATTAGCCATTCGTCAGGAAAAGTTTATCCGCGATTTGAAAAATGCCCTTTTCCGTGTGGAAAATAAAACATATGGCGTTTGTAAAGTAACAGGAAAACTTATCGGTAAGGAAAGATTGAAAATCGTTCCTCATGCCACAATGAGTAATGAAGCTAAAAATTTGCAACGATAACAATTTTACTTTAATAAAAAAAGCCCCGAATTTCGGGGCTTTTTTTATTTACAAATTAATCTGACTTAACTGCGTAAGTGTATAATTAGGTCCGTAACTATATTGTATTATTTTATTTTCACCAACAACAATTAAATGGCTGTCTAAAGGAATAATATCTTTTATATTTCCTTCATAGGTGTTTTCTAAAATCAGATTTGCGCTATTGGCAGCATTAAATACTTTTAATCCATTATTTCCGCAACCAACATACAAAGCACCATTTTTAATTCCTAAACCATAAGGCTCGCCAATCAGATAAGTTGACAACAGCGTTGGATTTGAAATATCAGTGACATCAATAACATTAATCTGATCTTCAATTGCGCCACAGCTTGAACCGCCGCGAACCGTAATGTAAGCGGTATCTTCATAAACCACTACAGGATCGCAGGCTGTTGCATGTGAAAATCCGGAAACAAAATAAGGGTTGAATTCATCGGTAGCATCAACGGTATACATTCCGGTGGTTGAACCGACAAATAAAATATTTTTCTGGATAAATAAGGTTTCAAATTCGCCACCGCCAAACCACATCATCATATAAATTTCCTTATCAAAAAAGGTATCAACCGGGTTAGTGATGTTGAAAACATTCAATTTATAAGAGTCAATTGTATAAAGTGCATTGTTTCTTATCTGGAAACGTGCATAAGAACCGCCTGTCCCGATAATTCCGCCAGCACTATTAAATGACGCCAACGCATCTTCTGACATAATTATTCCCTGTGCTTCTGGCCTGTCTCGCAACTCAATAGTGAAACCCGTAAGTATTTGATCTCCGGTAGCAACAACAGTATAATCGTAAAACTCAGCCTCATCAGGGAAAACCGGATTAAAGCCAATAGAATTTTGTACCGTTCTTACCAAAGTGATATTTTGAATGTTACTGATGTCAAACACCAATAAATCGACGAAGTTATCCGCAAAAAGATAATTTCCTTTGACAGAAATATCATGAACGCCTTCAAGATTTATAAACGCAATATTTACTGGCGCTGCAGGATTTGTGTTGTTAAAAACATGAACGCCCTGCTCTTTTGCGATGTAGAAAAGATAGTCTTCTGCAACATAAATTTTACCATCAGAATTGGTTTGCCTGGCTGAACTTACGGAAACATTCGCTCTGATTGTTGCCAATGATTTTAAAGTGGGAACTGCAAATTTTGCCTGGTCTTGTGGAGAATCATCTGAATCACAAGATGATACGAGGACGGAAAAAATGCAAACTACGAGTAAATAAATTTTTTTCATGATCGATTGTTTTGATGTTAGTTTCTTTTGGACGCAGAAAAACTAAATTGGTTGCTTTGATGTAAAATTAATAATTCTTTCGCTAACAATCATAAAATGTATAGAATGAGATTTATAACTAAAAAATATTCTGCTTTTTGTATAATAATATTACTATTTTTGCGCCATTAAAACCCTATAAATGTCCTTAAGAAATTCCATTTTAATCATTGCCATTATTTTACTGGTTGACCAATTCGTCAAAATTTATATCAAAACAAATTTCGTTTATGGCGAAGCCGGACAAATTGATGTTGCCAGTTGGTTCAAAATATTACTGATTGAAAACGAAGGAATGGCCTGGGGAACAAAAATCCCGGGAGCTTATGGCAAATTGATATTAACTGTGTTCCGGATTTTAGCGGTTTTTGGAATTGGTTATTGGTTATATGATTCAAGCACAAAACACAGCTCTAATTATTTGATGGTTGCTATTTCCCTGATTTTTGCCGGAGCTGTCGGAAACATTATAGACTCGGTTTTTTATGGTGTAATTTTCGATAACAGCTATAATAATGTAGCCACTTTATTTTCTGAAAATCCTTATGGTACGTGGTTTCATGGTAAAGTAGTTGACATGCTCTATTTCCCAATTGTAGAAGGCAATTTCCCGGATTGGCTGCCTATTTGGGGTGGACATCCTTTCAAATTTTTCAATGCTATTTTTAACGTTGCCGATATGGCGATTTCAACCGGTGTCGGAATTCTGATTGTGTTTAATAAAAAAGCATTCGCAAAGAAAACGTCTCTTGGAACTAATGAAACGAGTGAATAGTTTTTGGAGTAACACAGTAATCTAACCGAATATCGGTTGGGAAAACTTCGTCTATAATCTCTTCAGGCTCAAAATAGGAAAGACCAATCTTGATTACTTCTTCAGGGCATTTTGCTAAAAAGGCATCATAAAATCCTTTTCCATAGCCAACCCTGTTTCCCAGTTTATCATAAGCTAACAACGGAACAAAAACCACTTCCACTTTAGAATTCGGGACTTCTATCCCGTCTACGGGTTCGTAAATGTTGTATTGGTTTTTTTGGAATTTGGTATTGTCGGTCAATAAATAATTGGTCATTCCACAGCTTTCAAAATCACATTTAGACACTAAAACTTCCTTGTCTTTCCCTGCCAAAATCTGAAGAATGAATTCCGTTTCCACTTCCTTTTGTTCTTCCATAGTCAGATACAAATGAAAATAGATTTTGTCCCAGATATCCAATTGCAAAATACGATTGGCTATTGCCAAACTCTTGTCTTCGATTTCGTCAGTTGATAATTGGTTGCGCAATGCCTTGTATTTGGCTCTGAGTTCTTTTTTGTTCATACTTCAAAAATACTTTAATTTTTATAACTTTGAAATCGCTACTAAAATCTTAAATGGAAATTCCTTCTCTTGAACTTCAAATACAATCGCTGCCGGGCAATCCCGGTGTGTATCAGTATTACGATAAGGAAGGCAAGATTCTTTATGTCGGGAAAGCCAAAAACCTTAAAAAACGCGTAGCTTCCTACTTTAATAAAAACCATGATAATGGTAAAACGAATGTTTTGGTCAGAAAAATTGTGCTGATCAAACACATTGTAGTTTCCTCGGAACAGGATGCCCTTTTACTTGAAAACAATTTAATAAAGAAACTTCAGCCACGATATAATGTGTTATTGCGCGACGATAAAACCTATCCGTGGATTTGCATTAAAAAAGAGCCTTTTTCTAGAATATTTCCAACACGGAGAATGATCAAAGACGGCTCAGAATATTTTGGTCCGTATACCAATTTCAAAACGGTAAACACCATTTTGGACTTGGTAAAAGAATTATATCCGTTGCGAACCTGTAATTACGATTTGAACGAAAATAATATCAAAGCGGGAAAATTTAAAGTGTGTTTGGAATATCATATTGGAAATTGCAAAGGGCCATGTGAAGGACTGGAAACCTTGGAACATTATCAAAAACAAGTCGAAGCCATCCGCCAAATCCTGAAAGGAAATTTCAAAGACAGTTTGCGCGAATTCAAAAAACAGATGAATGACTGTGCTGCTGAAATGAAATTTGAAGCGGCCCAAAAAATCAAGGAAAAAATACACGTACTCGAAAATTATCAGTCTTATTCGCAGGTTTTAAATCCGAAGATTTCAAATATTGATGTGTTTTCGATTGTTTCGGATGAAGCAGTGGCTTATATTAACTTTTTGCAGATTTCACATGGCGCTATTATCCGTTCGTTCACTTTGGAACTCAAAAAGAAACTGGATGAATCGGATGAAGAATTACTTGAACTCGCTGTTGTAGAACTCAGGGAGCGTTTTAATTTGACATCCAAAGAAATTATCCTGCCTTTTGCATTGGATTTTGGTCCGGGAATAAAAGTTACTGTTCCGCAGCTTGGCGACAAAAAACAAATCCTTGACCTTTCTGAAAGAAACGCCAAGTATCAAAGAATGGAGCAATTAAAGCAAATCCAGATTGTGGATCCGGAACGGCATACGAATAGGATTATGGCGCAGATGCAAAAGGATTTACGGCTTTCAGTTGAACCAAGGCATATTGAATGTTTTGATAATTCGAACATTCAGGGAACAAATCCTGTCTCGGCCTGTGTTGTTTTTAAGGATGGAAAGCCGAGCAAAAAAGATTACCGCCATTTTAATATAAAAACCGTAGAAGGGCCAAATGATTTTGCTTCGATGGAGGAAGTGGTTTACAGAAGATACAAGCGGCTTCTGGACGAAAACCAACCGTTGCCACAATTGATTATTATTGATGGTGGAAAAGGACAACTATCTTCAGCATTGAAAAGTATTGATGATTTAGGTCTGCGGGGAAAAATCGCCATAATCGGAATTGCGAAACGATTGGAAGAATTGTTTTATCCGGGCGATTCGGTTCCCTTATATTTGGATAAAAAATCGGAAACGCTTAAAATCATCCAGCAATTGCGAAACGAAGCACACCGTTTCGGAATTACGCATCATCGGGATAAAAGAAGTAAATCGGCATTGAATTCAACCATGGAACTGATTCCCGGAATTGGCGAAAAGACAATGTTGACCTTGCTAAAACATTTCAAAAGCGTTAAAAGATTAAAATTAGCCACCGAAAAGGAAATTTCACAGGTTGTTGGAGCATCAAAAGCAAAAAAAATTTCCGACTTTTACAACATAAGTAAACCCTAATCCTTGTTATGAATAAAACAATGCTTGTTCTGATTGGTCTTTTTTTCCTTCAGACTATTGTTGCGCAAGACAGTGCTAAAAAGACCCGGCCAAAAATTGGTTTAGTCCTCAGTGGCGGTGGCGCCAAAGGGTTCGCTCATATTGGGGTTTTGAAAGTATTGGAACAAGCCGGTGTGAAAATCGATTATATTGCCGGAACAAGCATGGGCGCGGTTGTTGGAGGATTGTATGCTTCGGGTTATAGCGCCACTCAAATAGATTCTATTTTTTACAATACCAATTTTGACGAATTACTACAGGATTATATTCCGCGTTCTTCCAAGAGTTTTTACGAAAAGCGTAATGACCAATTATATGCGCTAACGCTACCATTCAATAAAATGAAAGTTGGGATTCCAATAGCTTTTTCGAAAGGAATGTACAATTACAGTTTATTGTCAAAACTTACCCATAAAGTAAGGAACGTTCGGGATTTTAATAAACTTCCAATTCCGTTTGTATGTGTAGCCACCGATATTGAAAAAGGCGAAGAGGTACTTTTGAACAAAGGATATCTGGCGCAGGCCATGTTGGCCAGTTCTGCATTTCCGTCCTTATTTTCCCCAGTTGAAATTGATGGCAAACTGTTGATTGATGGCGGTGTTATAAATAATTATCCTGTAGAAGAAATTCGCAAAATGGGCGCCGACATTGTTATAGGTGTCGATGTTCAGGACGATTTAAAGGACCGAAAATCATTAAAGGATGCCACGCGGATTTTAGTTCAGATAACCAATCTAGACATGATAAAGTTAATGAAGGAAAAACAAAAACTTACCGATATATATATTAAACCGGATGTTTCTGATTTTGGTGTAATATCGTTTGATGCCGGAAGGGAAATAATCAAAAAAGGAGAAGAAGCTTCTTTTGCAGTCTATGAGCAAATTAAAAAATTAGTAGATACAACTCAGCCTTACAAGTTACAGTCTATGAAAGTAACGTCTGATTCCCTGAAAATAAAAAACATTACAATTAACAAATTGGATAATTATACAAGAGCTTACGTTTTGGGAAAACTGCATTTTAAAAACGGAGCGAAAATCTGTTATGAAGATTTAAAAACAGGAATAAATAACATCAATGCTACTCAGAATTTCAGCAGAATCAGCTATACTATTGAAGGAAAAGAGAATGAAGATGAACTAAAACTCACCCTGACTGAAAATCCTATTACAACTTTCCTGAAATTTGGACTTCATTATGACGGCTTATATAAAAGTGCTGTTTTAGCCAATATTACGCAAAAAAAATCACTGTTTAAAAATGATGTTTTGTCCTTTGATCTCGGACTCGGGGATAATGTCAGGTACAATCTGGATTATTATATTGACAATGGTTTTTATTGGAGTTTTGGACTAAAATCCCGCTATAATGCTTTCAACAGGAATTCAACCACTGATTTTAATAACGGCGAGTTACTCTCACTACTCGGGTTAAACAGTATAAACATTGACTTTCAGGACTGGACAAATCAGGCATACATGCAAACTGTTTTTATTCAGAAGTTTTTGATGGGAGCGGGAATTGAACATAAAATTTTGAACATAAAATCAGATAATTTAGTCGGGACGAATCCGACATTTGAAAACAGCAGTTATCTTAGCGTATTTGGCTATTTAACCTATGACTCTTTCGACAACAAACTATTTCCAAAAAGCGGATGGATGTTTTCGGGCGACATTCAGTCTTATTTGCATTCTTCTGATTATACCAAAGAATTCAGCCGTTATTCGATTGCAAAAGGAGAGATTGGCATCGCCAAAACCTTGTATAAAAAGTTAACGCTCAAAGTCCAGTCAGAAGGCGGATTTACGATTGGTGAAGACAGCGTGCCTTTTTTTGATTTTGTTTTGGGCGGTTACGGATTCAACACAATTAATAACTTCAGGCATTTTTATGGGTATGATTTTTTAAGCATTGCTGCCGATAGTTATATCAAATCATGCTTTACATTGGACTATGAGATTTACAAAAAAAACCATATAAATTTTGCCGCAAACTTTGCTAACGCCGAAGATGGCTTATTTGAAAACGGCAACTGGCTTTCGAAACCAACTTACAACGGATACGCTATTGGATACGCTTTGGAATCTATAATTGGCCCTGTTGAAATAAAATATTCGTGGTCGCCTGAACTTCGTAAAGGATATACCTATTTTACCGTAGGATTCTCTTTTTAAAAGACAGCAATTACTTTTTAAAATAAAAAACTATATTTGAAGCTATTAAACTATTAACTAAAAAACCAGGATATGTCTATTTGGAAAAGAAAACCGTTATCGCAGTTATTAAATGAAGCTGCCGATTCTGAAAAAGGGCTTAAAAAAACCCTAACAGCATCGGGACTTGTAGCATTAGGAATTGGCGCCATTATTGGCGCAGGATTGTTTTCAATAACTGGATTAGCAGCATCAATGAATGCCGGTCCGGCAATCACAATTTCATTTCTTGTAGCGGCATTTGGATGTATTTTTGCAGGATTATGTTATGCTGAATTCTCATCTATGATTCCGGTTGCGGGAAGTGCCTACACCTATTCATTTGCAACAATGGGCGAGTTTTTAGCTTGGATTATCGGCTGGGATTTAGTTTTGGAATATGCAGTTGGAGCCGCAACGGTCTCTATTAGCTGGTCAAGATATTTTGGCAAATTTTTAGGGAATTATGGTATCCATATTGACGATTCTTTAATGTTGTCACCATTTGAAGGCGGAGTGATTAATCTTCCTGCAGTAATAATTGTAATGATAATGTCATTAATCCTAATTAGGGGAACGAAAGAATCAGCCTTTGTAAATGGAATCATAGTAGTATTAAAAGTAACAGTAGTGTTAGTGTTTATTGCTGTTGGATGGCAATACATCAGACCTGAAAACTATACGCCATATATTCCGGAAAATACTGGGAAATTTGGTGAGTTTGGCTTTTCCGGGATCATTAGAGCGGCCGCAATAGTGTTTTTTGCATATATCGGTTTTGATGCTGTTTCAACAGCAGCTCAGGAAGCTAAAAACCCAAAACGTGATATGCCAATTGGAATATTACTTTCATTAGGAATCTGTACTATTTTATATATTCTTTTTGCCCACGTAATGACTGGTGTCGTAAATTATCAGGCTTTTGCCGGTAAAGACGGAATTGCTCCGGTTGCGATAGCTGTAGAAGCAATGGGAACAGCAGGGCCTGACGGCATGATAACTCCAGCTTATCCTTGGCTTAATACGGCTATTTTATTAGCTATCTTAGGAGGTTACGCTTCGGTTATCTTAGTCATGTTAATGGGTCAAAGCCGGGTATTTTTCTCTATGAGTAAAGATGGCTTGATGCCCAAGGTCTTCTCTGAAGTGCATCCAAAATTCAGAACTCCGGCAAAAAACAATTTGCTATTTATGCTAATTGTAAGTCTTTTTGCTGCCTTTGTTCCTGCAAGAGTTGTCGGAGAAATGACAAGTATCGGGACGTTGTTTGCATTCATATTAGTTTGTATCGGGGTTTTAATTATGCGTAAAAAAATGCCGGATGCACCAAGAGCTTTTAGAACACCATTGGTTCCTTTTGTTCCAATTGCCGGTGTTTTGGTTTGCTTGTTTATGATGGTCTTTTTACCATTAGACACTTGGATCAGGCTTATAGTTTGGATGATGATAGGCTTTGACTTCTATTTGTTTTACGGTATGAAAAATAGCGTGTTAAACAAAGGGAGTTTCAGCTTAAAGAATTATAAAACAGTTGCCGGCTCAGGATTAGGAATGGTATTGGCATTAATTGTTATTGCCTATATTCACCATTCTGACCCAACGGTTGATGATACTTTCTTGTTTTACTTTTCTTTGCTATTTGCCGCTTTGCATGCATTGATATATGCATACAGTTTTAAGAAAGCAAGATAAGTCAGGATAATTATTTAAAAGGCGTTGAGGATTGAATATCAATTTTCAATGCCTTTTTGCTTTTATAAATATTTTACAATAAAGAAGGTCAAAATTTAAATTTTCCCGATATTTGTTAGATGAAAAAATGGGATAATCTATTAGCTCACTTAAAATTCCTCATCAAGAGAAATCCTGAATGAATTCTTTTTAATCTGAATAATCACTAATTTGAGTTCATTTTCAAATTACCTCATTTTCAAATCTTCAAATTAAAAAAACTATGCCACTATATCATAAACTTGGCGATTTTCCACAAAAAAGACACACGCAGTTTGAAAAACCAAACGGCGGTTTGTACTACGAACAGCTTTTTGGCACCGAAGGATTTCACGGCCATTCTTCGCTATTATACCATGTCCACAGACCGACACAAGTCAGGGAAATCGCAAAATCATATTCCGTAGAACCAAAAATTGCCATCGGCAAAAACATAAAATCATTGCTTCTCAAAGGGTTTGAACTAAAGTCCGAAGATGATTTTTTGGATAGCAGAAAAGCAATGCTGGTTAACAATGATTGCATTATTGGATTAGCTGCTCCAAGAAAATCGTTGACAACTTATTTCTACAAAAATGCTGATGCAGATGAATTGCTTTTTGTCCATAAAGGAAAAGGGAAATTACGGACGATGATGGGAAACATCTCATTTGAATATGGTGATTACCTAATCATTCCACGCGGAATGATATATCAGATCGAATTTGAAAGCGAAGATAACCGTTTGTTCTACGTCGAATCACATACTCCATTTTATACGCCAAAAAGATATAAAAATTCATCAGGCCAGCATCTCGAACATTCACCTTTCTGCGAACGGGATTTCAAATTGCCAAACGAATTGGAAACACATGACGAAAAAGGCGATTTCACCATCAAAATCAAAAAAGAAGGTATGATGCATGAAATGATTTATGCAACTCATCCTTTTGACGTTGTAGGCTGGGATGGCTATAATTTTCCATACGGATTCAGCATCCATAATTTTGAGCCAATCACCGGAAGGGTTCATCAACCGCCGCCAGTGCATCAAACATTCGAAACCGCGACTTTCGTGGTTTGCTCGTTCTGCCCGAGATTGTACGATTACCATCCAAAAGCGATTCCGGCACCATACAATCACAGCAACATCGACAGCGATGAGGTTCTGTATTATGTTGACGGCGATTTTATGTCCAGGAATAATATCGAAGTCGGACACATTACGTTACATCCAAAAGGAATTCCACACGGACCGGCACCCGGCGCGATGGAGCGAAGCATCGGTCATAAAGAAACACAGGAATTAGCCGTAATGGTAGATACCTTCCGCCCATTGATGGTTACTGAAGAAGCCATGGGATTGGACGATGGGCAATATTATAAATCCTGGGTAGATTAATTAGGAGCTAATCCGGCTTTCCACTGTATCTTTTGCTTCGCAAAAGGATGCCGTTCCAATCCGGGCTAAAAAAATATAAATTAAACTTCACGATGACAAATTATTCGTGCATTCGTGGCAAATAACATATACAATGAGTAAAGAAATAAAATCCGTTGAGTACGGACTCGAAAAAATATTTGAAGGCGCACAAGACTTTCTCCCGCTTTTAGGCACCGATTACGTAGAATTTTATGTGGGTAATGCCAAACAGGCAGCTCACTTTTACAAAACAGCTTTTGGATTTCAATCACATGCATACGCAGGTTTGGAAACCGGAATGAAAGACAGGGCGTCTTACGTTTTGAAGCAAGATAAAATCCGATTAGTATTGACAACGGCCTTAAAAAGCGATTCGCCAATCGGAGAACATGTGAAAAAACATGGCGATGGCGTAAAAATTATTGCGCTTTGGGTTGAAGATGCCCGTTCCGCATTTGAAGAAACCACTAAACGTGGCGCCAAAGTTTTTATGGAGCCTACCGTTGAGCAAGATGAACACGGTGAAGTTGTCCGCGCCGGAATTTACACTTACGGCGAAACAGTACACATGTTTGTGGAGCGCAAAAATTACAAAGGCGCATTTTTACCTGGCTATAAAGAATGGAAATCAGATTATAATCCAGCATCGGTTGGGTTAAAATATGTTGACCACATGGTTGGAAATGTCGGCTGGAATGAAATGAACATTTGGGTAAAATGGTATGAAGATGTAATGGGGTTTGTAAACTTCCTTTCGTTTGATGACAAGCAAATCACAACAGAATACTCTGCATTGATGAGTAAAGTAATGAGTAACGGCAACGGAAGAATCAAATTCCCAATCAATGAACCCGCTGAAGGGAAAAAGCGTTCCCAAATCGAAGAGTATTTAGATTTTTATGAAAGTTCAGGCGTTCAGCACATCGCAGTGGCTACGGATGATATAATCAAAACAATTGCTGATATGCGTTCAAGAGGAATTGAATTCCTGAGCACACCGCCACAAACTTATTACGACGCAATTCCCGAACGCTTGAAAGATCATATGCACAAGTTCAAGGAAGATATCAATGAACTTCAAAAACTCGGAATTATGATTGACGCTGATGAAGAAGGCTACTTGTTACAAATATTTACTAAACCTATCGAAGACAGACCTACATTATTTTTTGAAATCATTCAAAGAATGGGAGCCAGAGGTTTTGGCGCAGGAAACTTTAAGGCGTTATTTGAATCTATCGAAAGAGAACAGATGTTACGTGGAACTTTGTAAAAGTTTAAATTATTTGAATATTGTTTAAAAAATGGCCGGCAAAACAACTATTTTTTATTAATAAATTGTTAAAGTCGACAATTTGCTTGTAATTATGCAACAGTTTGATTTACATTTGCACCATCAAAAAAACGAGGAGTGGTTTCCTCTTATTTTTGGATAAATTTTCATAATTTATAGTTTTTTGGTTGGTTAATAGCATAAAAACTCGGTCATTAATTTGACTGGGTTTTTTTGTTTTGGTACATTTGGAACAGAAATTGTAATTACAGTTAAAAAAATTAATTAAACATGAAAAAAGTTTTCTTCATACTGTTGCTGTTAATGACTGTAAGTTTCAATACTCAAAAGCCGGATGCTTATGATTCAGGCGAATGGTTTAAGTTTAGAATTCATTATGGGTTTGTAAATGCGGGTTATGCTACCCTCGAAATAAAAGAAGCGGTCAGAGGCAATAAAAAAATATATCATGCTATCGGTAAAGGGTATACTGTCGGAATGTCACGTTTTTTCTTTAAGGTGGATGACAACTATGAAAGCTATTTTGATAAAGTAACCAACAAACCTTTTCAATTCGTTAGAAAAATTGACGAAGGAGGCTACACTAAAAACCAGGAAGGTTTTTTTAACCAGGACGCCAACAAGGTTTTGGTAAAAGATTACAAAAATAAAACCGAAAAGACATTTTCTGTTACCGAAAACGTTCAGGATATCATTTCAACTTTTTACTTTTTAAGGAATCATCCAAATATTGATAAGCTGAAAGTTGGAGAATCTATTGTGGTAGATATGTTTTTTGATGACGAGGTCTTTAAGTTTAAGTTGAAATTCATAGGACGGGAAAACTTAAAAACTAAATTTGGAACAACGCCAACAATGATCTTTAGACCGGTTGTTCAGTCCGGAAGGGTTTTCAAGGAAGAAGAAAGTCTTACGGTTTGGATTTCAGATGACGACAACAAAATTCCGTTGAGAATAAAAGCAAGCTTAGCAGTTGGATCTATAAAAGCCGATTTAGACGGTTACAAAGGATTGAAAAATCCTTTTATGGTTAAATTAAAAAAATAATGAACGACAACAAAACAACAAACTACAACCCAACATTAGACGCATTAGACCAAAAATTTGATGCCATAAACCAAAAAACCGAAACACATCTTGAAGGTTTACTCTGGTCAAAACCGATAACTTATTGGGATTATATCCAAACCGATGCATTGCTGAATTTGCAAATACAAAGAACTGTTCTTCCTGATGAAATGGTTTTTATCATGTATCATCAAGTCAATGAACTGTTATTCAAAATGGTACTTTGGGAAATAAAGCAACTGTGCCATACCGAAAAACCAAAAACCGATTTCTTTACTGAAAAGCTGCGGCGAATCAGCCGCTATTTTGATATGCTGACAACTTCATTCGACATTATGGGTGACGGAATGGAAGTAGAGCAGTATATGAAATTTAGAAACACCTTGACACCTGCAAGCGGTTTCCAAAGTGCCCAATACAGGATGATAGAGTTCTCCTCTACCGATTTAATCAATTTGATTGATTATCGTTTCAGAGCCGACATCGACCGAAATACACCTTATTCCCATGCGCTTGAAAATTTGTATTGGCAGGCTGCAGGTAAAGATCACAAAACCGGTGAAAAATCGTTTTTGATTTTGGAATTCGAGAGAAAATACCGCGAAGAATTTCTTCGTTATATGGAAGAATACAACACTATCAATATTTGGCAAAAATTCAAACAGTTGCCCGAAGCTGATCAAAAAGACAGCGAATTAGTAAAGGCGATGCGTCATTATGACCATACTGTAAATATAACCTGGGTTATGGGACATTTGAATGCCGCCAGAAAGTATATCGACAGCGGAAAGGGTTCGGGCGAAGCCACCGGTGGAAGCGACTGGAAAAAATACATGCATCCCAAATTCCAACGCAGGATATTTTTCCCTGAACTTTGGAGTGAAGAAGAATTAAAAAACTGGGGCGAAGGAGCATAGCGGAGTATCATGTCGAAAATCTTTCAAAAAACAATCATAATCTTTATTCTAGCTTTGTTCACCATATCGTGTAATAAATCTAAAGAAGAAGAAATTATTGTTCCAAAAGCAAAACCAAAGTTGGTGGAGTTTGGATTCAATATTAATGATTTTAACATGGTGAATGATACGATAAAATCAGGAGATACTTTTGGAAGTTTGTTGGAAAAACAAAACCTTAACGGAAAAGAGGTTTATGATATTGTTGCCAAAGTAAAAGACACTTTTGATGTCAGAAGTATCCGAAAAGGGAAACCATACACAATCCTGAGAAGCAAAGACAAAACCAACAAGATTCAGGTTTTTATTTACCAACCGGACAAATTGAATTTCTATGTGATTGATTTTCGGGATTCAATAGTAGTCCGTAAAAAAGCAAGACCGCTAACCTTCAAAACCCGAACAATAGCCGGCGCATTAGATGGTTCACTTTCTGAAGCTCTTGGAAATCTAAAAGTTGATCCTGCGTTAGCTCCGAGAATAGCTAAAATTTATGCCTGGTCTATCGACTTTTTCAAATTAAAAAAAGGAGATAAGTTTGCTTTAAAATTTACAGAAAGATATATCAATGATACTATTTATGATGGTGTTGATAGTTTGAAAGCAGCCTTTTTTGAATACAAAGGGAAAAAAGTATATGCTTTCCCATTTGCACCTGATGCCAATACGAAAAAGCAGCAATACTTTGATGAAGAAGGAAAAACCCTGAAAAACTTTTTCCTGAAAGCGCCGTTGAAATTCGTCAACATCACTTCCAGATATACTAAAAATAGATTCCATCCTGTCCAAAAAATATGGAAAGCCCACAACGGAACAGATTATGCGGCTCCAACAGGAACGCCAATTATGACAACGGCAGCGGGAGTTGTGGAACAGGCTGGTTACACCACTGGTAATGGGAATTTCGTCAAAGTAAAGCATGACAGAACCTTTTCAACCCAGTATTTACATATGTCAAGAATACTGGTTCGGCGTGGCCAAAGGGTAACACAGGGACAAGTTATCGGAAAAGTAGGAAGTACAGGATTGGCAACTGGTCCACACGTTTGCTATCGTTTTTGGAGAAATGGTGTTCAGGTAGACGCTTTACGATTGAAATTACCAACTTCAACGCCAATGGACTCCAGATACCGACAAAAATATATGGAATATATGAATCCGTTAAAAAGAGAATTGGATAGTGTTTCTGATGCTTCAATGAAATAATTTCACAACTACAACGTTGGCGTAAAAGATTACTAAATTTTATACCAATCATATTTGTAAATTTGTCATTCAAATTCTTTAAAATGGCTTTACCAAATATAAATCCAACCAGCACCAAAGCGTGGCAAAAACTGACTCAGCATTACGCTCAAATGAAGAATGTTTCCATGACGGAAATGTTTGCCAATGATAAATCCAGAGCCGAAAAATTTCATATCCATTGGAATGATTTCCTAATTGACTATTCCAAAAATATTGTCAACCAGGAAACGCTGACATTACTTCAGGATTTAGCAAAAGAAGTAAACTTAAAATCGGCAATCAACAGTTATTTTTCAGGTGAAAATATAAATCAAACCGAAGACAGGGCAGTACTCCACACAGCATTACGAGCGCCACACAGCACAACGGTTTTAGTCGACGGGAAAAACATTTCACCTGAAGTTTTTGAAGTAAAAAATAAAATAAAGGCTTTCAGTAATGAAGTCATTTCCGGAACAAGAAAAGGATATACCGGA
>JAZKCP010000113.1:15182-21721 GCA_040388035.1 Bacteroidota bacterium
CGGAAAAGCTTTTACAGATGTTGTCAATATCGGAATTGGCGGTTCGGATCTTGGTCCGGCCATGGTTGTGGAAGCTTTGCAATTCTATAAAAACCATCTAAACGTTCATTTTGTTTCGAATGTCGATGGCGACCATGTAAACGAAATCATTAAAAAATTAAATCCCGAGACTACACTTTTTGTAATCGTATCCAAAACATTTACTACGCAGGAAACCTTAACCAATTCGGAAACAATCCGAACCTGGTTTTTAAAATCAGCCACACAGGAAGATGTTGCAAAGCATTTTGTCGCAGTTTCAACGAATATTCAAAAAGTAACCGATTTTGGAATTAATACCGAAAATATTTTCCCTATGTGGGATTGGGTTGGCGGACGATTTTCCCTTTGGAGTGCTGTCGGTTTATCTATCAGCTTAGCGGTTGGATTTGACAATTTTGACGATTTATTGAAAGGTGCCAATGAAATGGATGAACATTTCAAAACCGCTGACTTCGAAGAAAATATTCCGGTTGTTTTGGCTTTATTGAGCATTTGGTATAACAACTTTTTTGGCGCTGAAAGCGAAGCATTGATTCCGTACACTCAATATTTACAGAAATTAGCACCTTACCTGCAACAGGGAATTATGGAAAGCAACGGAAAAAGCGTAGGACGTGATGGAAAACCGGTAAATTACCAAACAGGGACCATTATTTGGGGCGAACCGGGAACAAATTCACAACATGCTTTTTTTCAATTGATTCATCAGGGGACAAAATTAATTCCGACGGATTTTATCGGATTTGTAAAACCGCTTTACGGAAACCAAGATCATCACGATAAGTTGATGTCTAACTTTTTTGCCCAAACAGAAGCTTTACTTAACGGCAAAACAGGAGCACAAGTCAAAGCCGAATTCGAAAAACAAAACACAAGCGGAGAAAAAGCGATGTTCCTGCTTCCATTTAAGGTTTTCGCAGGCAATAAACCAACAAATACTTTTTTAATAGAAAAACTTACGCCAAAAACTTTGGGTTCTTTAGTCGCCTTATATGAACATAAAATATTCGTTCAGGGAATTATTTGGAACATTTTTAGTTATGACCAATGGGGCGTTGAATTAGGAAAACAATTGGCCAATTCTATTTTGGATGAAATTCATGATTCAAAGATAAAACCACACGACAGTTCAACAGAATTTTTACTCAAACACTTCCTGAAAAACAGATAATTATCAAAAACGGCAAATTTCTTTGCCGTTTTTTTATGCCTTTTTAGTTATATTTGTTACTCTAAAAAATAAAACAATGTACACTTTTGTTCAAAAATTCCATTCAGGTTGGGCTTATATAGCTTTGTTATTATTAGTTTTTGCAGTAGTAAATTCATTACTTGGAAAATCTTCAAAAAGAGAATTTACAGCCAAAGACAGAAAAATTGCCTTATTTGCACTTATCGCTACACATATCCAATTGGTAATTGGCTTGATTTTATATTTTGTATCGCCACTTGGTTCCGCGGCAATAGGACAAATGCAAGAATCAGATGTTAGATTGACTTGGTTAGAACATCCATTGGTAAATATCATTGCGATTGTTCTAATAACTATTGGCTGGTCAAAACATAAAAAAGCAACAACAAACGAAGCAAAATTCAACAATATCCTTTTTTTTTACGGCTTAGGTTTATTGTTGATTTTAAGTAGGATTCCATGGAAATTGTGGTTTTAAAAAGAAGTGACCGGAAGTCTTGAAAAAAGACTTTTTCAAGGTACACTTTTTGTAACAGCCTTCAAATTAAAATGCCACTCATGAATAACCAAAGACTTATACTTTTTTTTATACTATTTACCGCATTTTTTGGTAGCGTTTCAGCCCAAAAGAAACCCCAATTAAAAGACAGAAACAAAGAGATCTCGGCTGCTAAAATCGACACTTTAAAATTTAAACTTAAGGATGTTAAATCGGAATTAGATACTTTAATTACTTGGAATTCAAATTTAAATCTAAAGTTGCTTAAAAAGAAAGCACACGCTTCTTACTATCATAACAGATTTAACGGAAGACGGACGGCAAGTGGGAAAAGATTTGACAATAACGCCTATACGGCAGCACACAAAAAATTGCCCTTTGGAACAGTAGTAAAAGTCACGAATGAAGTCAATGGCAAATCGGTAATAGTTGAAATAACAGACCGCGGACCCTTTTCAAAAGCACGTGAAATAGACTTAAGCAGAAAAGCATTCATGGACATTGCCTCCAACAAAAATTCGGGAGTGGTAATCGTAACTATAGAAGAAGTAATAGGGCCAAAATAATCACCAACTTTTAAATGGTCTTTTACTGAGGTAAGCGTTATAAAAACGTTCATCATTAGTAACTTCTTCGCCAAGCCAACTTGGTTTTTCAAAAGATTCATCTTCCGATTGCAGTTCTATCTCGGCAATAATCAGGCCTTCATTTTCGCGTGTAAAAATATCAACTTCATAAATGTGTTTCCCCACTTTTACTTCGTAACGATTCTTGTCGATTGTGCCACTTTCGCAAATCATCAATAGCTTTTCAGCCTCGGGCAGTGAAATTTCGGTTTCCCATTCCAAACGTGTTGCGCCAGTCGAATTTCCTTTTCCCTTGATGGTCAAAAATCCTTTGCCGTCCTTAATCCTGATTCGGACAGTTCGTTCCGGATCAGAATTCAGATAAGCCTGGACAATTCTTTTTTTAACGAAAGCTTCCTGTAAAAAATCATTCGAAAGCACTAAAAATTTACGTTCTATTTCTACCATTTTTTAAGATTTATCAGGAGCTATTTCCCGTCTTCCGTTATATCTTTTTATTGTTTTTGTCACCCTGAGCGCAGTCGAAGGGCATCTTTTGCAAAACAATAAAAAGGATGCCACTACAACCGGGGCTAGTTGTTCAAAGTATTCATCGAACACCAATGACAAATAAGCGCTTGGTGAGGTAAATATATTATAAATTTGCGATATGGAGGAACCAATTTCATACCGGAAAATTATTCATGTCGACATGGATGCATTCTATGCTTCTGTCGAGCAGTTGGATAATCCTGAGTTGAAAGGAAAACCGTTAGCCGTTGGCGGAAGTGAAACCCGAGGCGTTGTTTCAGCGGCTAGTTATGAAGCCCGAAAGTTTGGCGTGCGAAGTGCTATGAGCGGTGTTCAGGCCAAAAGAAATTGTCCCGATTTGATTTTCGTCCGGCCAAGATTTGAGCGTTACAAGGAAATCTCAAAACAAATCCGAAAGATATTTAACGAGTATACCGATTTAGTGGAACCCTTATCGTTGGATGAAGCTTATTTAGACGTTACCCAAAACAAAAAAGGAAATCCCAGTGCCTCATTAATCGCGCAGGAAATAAGAAAGCGAATTTTTGAAGAAGTTGGCATAACGGCTTCGGCGGGAATTTCGGTTAATAAATTTGTTGCAAAAGTGGCAAGTGATTATAACAAACCCAACGGACAAAAAACAGTAAATCCCGAAGAAGTGGAGAGCTTTCTGGAAAATTTGGACATAAAAAAATTCTATGGAGTTGGTAAGGTAACCGCAGATAGGATGTATCATTTAGGTATTTTTACCGGAAAGGACTTAAAATCCAAATCGGCAGAATTTTTAGAAGAGCACTTCAATAAAAGTGGTTTGTATTATTATAACATTGTCCGCGGAATCCATAACAGCCAGGTAAAACCAAACCGGATTACAAAATCGGTTGCGGCGGAACATACGTTTAATGAAAACCTGACTTCTGAAATCTTTATGATTGAAAAGCTCGAGCGCATCGCTTTGGAACTCGAAAACCGGTTAAAGAAGTATAACATTTCAGGCAAAACAATAACACTCAAAATCAAATACAGCGATTTCACGACACAAACACGAAGCAAAACACTGCCATACTTTATTTCGGATAAAGGATTAATCCTGGAGACTGCAAAAGAACTGTTATTTCAGGAACGTATGAAAGAATCGGTTCGGCTGCTCGGGATTTCGTTAAACAACTTAAATACAGAAATCAAGAAAGCAGTTGTGGTACAGTTGAGGTTTGAATTTTAAGCATAAAAAAACCAGTCTCGGAGAACGAAACTGGTCTGTAATTTATAGCAAGAGACAATATTACAATTAATCCCTGCTTGATATTTTAGATAACAATCTTAAGAATTCGATATACAACCAAACTAAGGTAATCATCAATCCCATAGCGCTATACCATTCCATATACTTTGGCATTTTTTGTTGTACGCCTTTTTCGATTTGGTCAAAATCCAGAAACAAATTTAACGCCGCAATAACAATCACAAAAGCACTGATTCCGATACTCATCATCGAATTGCCGTAATGAACCGGTTGGAAACTTGTAAACATTGACAACAACCACGAGAACAAATAATATGTCGCAATTGCTAACGTTGCGGCAACAACAACCGATTTAAATTTCTCCGTAACTTTTACAATTTCGTACTTATACAATCCAAAACAAACCATAAATGTTACAAAAGTGCAACTTACGGCTTGTATCACAATTCCGGGATACATTACTTCAAAAATGGCTGAAATCCCACCAATGAAAAGTCCTTCAAAAATGGCATATCCAGGCGCTAAAAACCCGGAATATTGTGGTTTAAAAGTAGCGATTAACACCAAAATAAAACCAACAATAGCGCCGCCAATTGCAAAAACAATCGGGTTTTCCATTGACCAGGTTACCGCAGCACTTGCCACTAATAAAACCAACATCAGGAAACTTTTATTGATAGTTCCCGAAACAGTCATTGTTTCATTGCGATCAATAACTTTTGCTTCATGAACTTCCGCCGCTGCCGAAGTGTTTGTAAATGTTTTGTTTTTAAAAAACGGGTTGTTTGAATTCATAATTTTTTGTTTTTGAAATGTAAAAGTATAAAATTATTCGATTTCTGAAACTCTTAAAGTATTTACCATTCCTTTATCAGCAACCGGCATGGCAGCCAGATTGATAAGCATATCGCCTTTTTTTACATATCCTTTTTCTTTGGCAATATCATTTACATCGCCAACAGTATCGTCAGTGCTTACAAACTTATCATAAAAGAAGGCATTAACACCCCAAAGTAAACTCAGCTGCGTCAAAATTCTTTTGTTTGAAGTATACACCAAAATATGTGATTTTGGTCGCCAGGCCGAAATTTGAAATGCAGTATATCCGCTATTCGTTAAGGTTGAAATAGCTTTTGCCTTAATTTCGTTAGCCATGATTGCAGCGTGATAACAAATTGATTTTGTGATAAAGCGTTTTGTCCTAACGTGAGGCGGATTTTGTGGTACCAAAATCAACGGCGAATCTTCGACAGCTTCAATAATCTGTGTCATTTTTTCGATTACTTCGACAGGATAATTTCCAACAGATGTTTCTCCTGAAAGCATCACAGCATCTGCGCCATCCATAACGGAATTCGCTACGTCATTTACTTCGGCTCGTGTTGGTGTCAGACTGGTAATCATTGTTTCCATCATTTGCGTTGCCACAATTACCGGAATTCTTGCTGTTTTTGCCCTATGAATTAATTTCTTTTGAATTAACGGAACTTCGTGGGCCGGAATTTCAACACCCAAATCGCCACGCGCAACCATTAAACCATCACAAAAAGCGACAATTTTATCAATGTTTTCTACGGCTTCCGGTTTTTCAATTTTAGCAATTATCGGAATTTTATAGGAAGAATGCTTAGCAATTAAATCTTGTAATTCTTCCAAATCTTTTGGAGTTCTAACGAAAGAAAGCGCTATCCAATCTACTTCTTGTTCAATAGCGAACATCGCATCTTTAATGTCTTTTTTGGTTAAAGCAGGAAGCGAAACCTTGGTGTTAGGAAGGTTAACTCCTTTTTTAGACTTCAATGGTCCACCTTGAATAACTTTACAGACTACTTCCGTTTCGCCATTGGTTTCCAATGCCTCAAACATCAGTTTCCCATCATCCAAAAGAATAAATTCACCCGGATTTACATCTCTGGGAAATTCTTTGTAGTTCATGTAAACACGTTCCTTTGTTCCGGGAACGTCTTCGGCAGTTTGAAAAGTAATTATATCTCCGGGATTTACCACCACATCTTCTTTCATCACACCAACACGAAGTTTTGGACCTTGTAAATCGGCCAAAATTGCGGTGTTATATCCAAACTCATCGTTTAAACCTCTGATAATATCAATTCTTTCTTTTACGTCGGCGTAATCTGCATGAGAAAAATTAACACGAAACACATTCACTCCCGCGTCGATCATTTTTTTAATCACTTCCTTCGAACTACATGCGGGACCCAGTGTGGCTACAATTTTGGTTTTTTTTCTAGTGGGCATTATATTTAAAAAATTAAATTATTTTTTGACTTTATTTTTTCTACTTCTACAGCGTAAACCGTGCTTACCCTGTCTATTTTTTTAATACAACTTGCAATTTTTGACGCATCGATATTGACTTCTCCATTTTCAATTTTTAAAAAATAATCTACTTTTTTAAATTCGGGAATCAAATAAATTTTTGTCGAAAAATTGGCATTGCTTTCG
>JAZKCP010000113.1:21731-23323 GCA_040388035.1 Bacteroidota bacterium
CCCTGATTGCTATTTTGCGAAGGGACAAAATAATCATTTTTATTCTGAACTAAATTCCACGCAATATCTTTCGAATCCTCAAAAACAAACCGCGTAAACTGAGTCTCGCCGTCTTTGTTACTAATCTGAATATTACAATTGCTTTTTTGGAGAGTGATTGGCAGATTTTGATTGAGATAATATGCCAATCGATAATCGTCTAAAGTTGAATGAATAGCAATTAACTGATAATCTATTTCATCGAACTCTTCAAGATGCAATTTGTGAATAGCCATATATTGCAATTATAAGTTGTAAATATAGTATATCTGTTACAGATATCTACGTGCAACAGTTTAGGTTAACGATTTTTTATGAACGAAAACGTTATAGTTTTTTGAAAATCCGCATTATTTTTTGTCAATTTTTTCCTGAAATGCAAAATAAGCGCGTTGCGCCGCTTTTTCTTCAGCTTTCTTTTTAGATGTGGCTCTCGCTTTTGCAATTATTTTATCGTCGATACTAAGTTTGACACCGAAGTATTTTTGTCCGTCGTTGCCATTATCATCAAAGACATCAAAATGAAATGATTTCTTTTCTTTTTGGCACCATTCAATCAGCAAGCTTTTGTAACTGATAACTTTTCCTTCAAGTTTGGCAATGTCAACATAAGGAATGATAACGCTTTTTTGAATAAATTTTTGACAAAAATCATACCCTTTATCTAGAAAAATAGCGCCAATTAATGCCTCAAAAATATTTCCATGAATATTTTCGCCAAAGTGTTGTGTAGGCACTTTACTCTCTACAAAACGGATTAGATTTAAGTCCCTGCCTAATTCATTTAAGTGTTCCCGACTCACAATTTTGGAACGCATTTTAGTTAGATAACCTTCATCACCGGCTGGAGCTTTATTGTAAAGATGTGCAGCAATAACAGCACTTAACATGGCATCGCCTAAAAATTCCAATCGCTCATAGTTCATCGGATTTCCTTTTAAATCCATTTGATTTGTGGAGCGATGCGTAAATGCTTTTTGGTAGTAAATAATAGCACCTGGTTTAAATCCGATTATAGTTTCAATTTCGTTAAAAAAAATCCCGTCCTCTTTTGAACGGGATTTATTAAATATATTTTTTAGAATTTTCATCTAGGTTATTAAGCTTCAATTTTTTTGAATAAAACGCAGGCGTTGTGGCCGCCAAACCCAAAAGTATTACTCATGGCCACATTGATTTCCCTTTTTTGAGCTTTGTTCAATGTTAAGTTTAAGCTTGGATCAATATTTTCGTCCACAACAGTATGGTTGATTGTTGGAGGAACAATTCCGTGCTTCATCGCTAAAATCGACGCAATAGCTTCAATGGCACCGGCAGCACCAAGTAAGTGGCCTGTCATTGATTTGGTAGAATTGATATTGATGTTTTTGGCATGATCGCCAAAAACAGCACTGATAGCTTTTAATTCGGCCACGTCACCAAGTGGAGTTGATGTTCCGTGAGTGTTGATATGATCCACTTGTTCCGGTTTCATTCCTGCATCGCGAAGTGTATTATTCATAACGGCAATTACGCCAATTCCTTCAGGATGTGGAGCGGTTAAGTGATACGCA
>JAZKCP010000114.1:0-499 GCA_040388035.1 Bacteroidota bacterium
AAGCAGCGATGGTGTATCTTTTACATTTTTACTAAAAGATGCATCCAACTGAATGTTTTCGCGAACTAGATAAGCGGCGCCAAGCCTAAAAACAGTATCCGCATACCAATCGCTTTTATATCCCTGGAATTCCAGAAATCCTGACCAACGCATATTAAAGCCTCTTGTCATGGTAGATATAATGCCTAAAGTCGGATAATCGGTGCCATATTTATCGGCAATTATATTGTTCACCCAAACCCATTTGCTACCAAAATGATTCTGGGTTATGACCATTACTTTTGGACTTATGGTTTTATCGCCCGGAAATGTAAAAGGATTTGTCCCAAAATTGAAATTAACTCCGGCATAAACCGCCACGGCCGGAATAAATTGCCTAAAGCTGAACTTGTGGTTGGCTTTCCAGCTATAAATATTTGGTTTATCCTTTTTTATAAAAGGGTCATACAGTAAATATTTTGCACCAACAGTAACCTGCTTAAAACCGCCGCGTGTATCC
>JAZKCP010000114.1:509-9196 GCA_040388035.1 Bacteroidota bacterium
ACCAATGGCGCAGTATACCAATCATATTGGTATTGCGTATTTAAAGTGAATTCAAACTGATCGAAAAAAGCTCCGTATCTTGCATCGATTTCAGTCCCAAAACCATTCGCTTCATAACCCAATAAATTGTGTTTCTCCCTAATACCATACAGTCCGGCTTCAGCCTGGATTACTGTTTTCCCAACGGAAAATGCCGACATCGATTCTCCCGGCCGGTTTGAATTAATAATGTCTGTATACTGTGCATATTGAGTAGCCGAAATCAGCAAAAAGCCAATTGAAAGAAATGTTTTTATATTCGTCATGCGTCAAAAAAATTAAGCGTTACAACTTAGCCTTTCAAAAGTAGTATAATTTATTATTTATTTAAGAAGTCAAACGAAATTTAAATTGTGGAATTTAGTATTTTTGACAAAAATAATTTACTCAATGGAAACTGCATCTTTTCAGGGACTTTTCGATACTATTCTATTCATTATCATTTTTTATTATGTAGTGAAGTTATTAGCACGTTTGTTTTTACCTGTCATAGCTAAAAAAGTAGTTGAAAAAGCATCGCAGCAATTTCAGCAGCAACAACAGCATTATCAAAACCAAAATACCACTCAAAATCAGACTGTCGAAAAGCCAAAAGAGAAAAAAATCGTTGGCGATTATGTTGATTTTGAAGAAATAGAATAATTTAGTATTCTGTTCTAACCATCAACCACAACCAAAATAAATGAAGCAACTTCAAAAGTTATATCCGCATCTATTAGCCATCATTGGTTTTATCGTTATCTCATTAGTTTACTTCTACCCTATTTTACAAGGCAAAAAAATCTACCAGTCCGATATTGCAAAATACACCGGAATGGCAAAAGAGCAAATTGATTTCAGGGCTGAAAACCATACCGAACCTTATTGGACAAATTCCTCCTTTGGCGGAATGCCAACCTATCAATCAGGTGCTAATTACCCGAATGATTATATCGGAACGCTGGATAACGCTATACGGTTTTTGCCTCGTCCTGCGGATTATTTGTTTCTTTACTTTTTAGGGTTTTATGCGTTGATGTTGGTCTTAAAAGTCGATCCGCTCAAAGCCTTTTTTGGCGCGCTGGCTTTTGGATTGTCAACGTATCTGATTGTCATTATTGGTGTCGGGCATAATGCCAAAGCGCATGCCATTGGCTATATGCCTTTTGTGGTTGCCGGATTTATTCTTGTATTCCGAAAGAAATATCTGCTTGGCGGAATCCTGACGATGCTTGCCGTTGCCCTCGAAATCACGGCCAATCACTTTCAGATGACGTACTATTTATTGATGCTTTTAATAGTAATGGGTTTCTTCTTTTTGTACCAACTTTATCTGGAAAAGGATTTAAAATCATTGCCGAAAATCATAGGAACATTTGTTGTCGCGGTAATTTTAGCGATAGGTGTCAATGCTACGAGCTTAATGGCCACAAAGGAATATGCTGATTTCAGTACACGTGGCAAAAGCGAGTTAACATTCAATGCTGATGGTTCTAAAAAAGAAAGCAATATCGCCATGGACAGAAGCTCTATCACCGAATATAGTTATGGCATTGTAGAAAGTTTGAATTTATTTGCACCGCGATTATTTGGTGGCGGCAATGGTGAAAAACTTACAGATGATTCTCATGTTTACAATTTCATGCTCAATTATGGAGCATCGCCGCAGGAAGCGCGTGAACTTACCGATAATTATGCCGTGACCTATTGGGGTGATCAGCCACAGGTTGCATCTCCGGCTTATATTGGAGCTGTGGTTTTCTTCCTTTTTGTATTGGCATTATACCATGATAAACGCAAAATAAAATATGCTTTCCTTGCCGGAGCCATATTTTCCTTATTGCTTTCGTGGGGAAAAAATCTATCATTCCTAACAGATTTCTTTATTGATTATGTTCCGATGTATGACAAGTTTAGGGCTGTTTCTTCCATTCAGGTTTTATTGGAATTGTGCATTCCTGTTTTAGCCATAATGGGATTACAGTCTTTCTTTACCGATGAAGAAAATCGTTGGAAAAGTCTGTGGAAAACCGGAGCTACAACTCTAGGGATTATTGTCTTATTATTTTTAGGCAAAAGCATGTTCAACTTTGTGGGCGAAATTGATCACCAATTGATAGAAGCATTAAAACAACATCCTGATAAATCTTTTGGCACCCAATTTTTAGATGCCCTAAGAGAAGATAGAAAGGATTTGTATTCAGCCGATTTATTGCGTTCCGGATTTTTGATTGCGATTACATTTGGAGTGCTTTATTTCTATATCAAAAACAAATTGGCCGCCAATACAGCTGTTATTTTGGTTGGATTATTCATGGTTGGCGATTTATTCTTTATTGACAAAAATTATCTGAGCAACGATGGGCAACAATTCAGAAGCGCTTATGAAATAGATAATCCTTATCAGCCAACCCAAGCCGATTCACTGATACTTCAGGACACAACCCACTTCAGGGTTTATGAATTAGCAGGTGGAATATATAGCCCGCGTGCTTCTTATTTCCATAAATCAATTGGTGGATATAGTGCCGTTATGCCAAGACGCTTTAAAGAAGTCTATGAATATCAGTTTGAAAAAAGCATGGGCGATTTGGGAAGTATCATTGACCCGCAGACACTTTCAATTACCAAAAGCATTCCTGTCATCAATGCGTTTAATATTAAATATCTAATTGTTGGTACCGAAAAAGGTGATATTCCAATTGTCAATCCGTTTCACAATGGGAATGCGTGGTTTGTAAAGCAAATAAAATATGTTAAAAATGCTGATGAGGAAATCAATGCGTTAGGGAAAATTGAAACAAAAGATGTGGCTACACTTAATGAATATGAATTTGGAGCTTGGTTAAAAACTGAGCCAAAAATGTTTTCTAAAGACAGTTTAGCTACAATTAAATTAAACTTATATAAACCAAATCATTTAATTTATACATCAAATAATTCAAATGATGGTTTTGCGGTTTTCTCTGAAATCTATTATAAAGATGGCTGGAATGCTACGATTGATGGACAGAAAGCTTCTATTTTCAAAGTAGATTACACTTTACGCGGAATGCAAATTTCGAAAGGCAAACACACCATCGAATTCAAATTTGAGCCACAGGTTGTAAAAACAGGAAGCACTATTGCATTGTTCAGTTCCATTTTAATGCTAATTGTAATCATTGCCGGCGTTTATCTCGATAGAAAAAGAGAAAAGAATATAAAAAAAAGAGAATAGACCAAAAATTATTCGTGAATTCGTGGCTAAACAACTAAACTTATAATTTGGAACCTAAAAAACTTTTAATCATCACCTATTATTGGCCGCCTGCCGGTGGTCCCGGGGTACAGCGATGGTTAAAGTTTGTAAAGTATTTACCCGAGTTCAACATTCAACCAATTGTTTATATTCCCGAAAATCCAACGTATCCAATTATTGACAACGGTTTGGAAAGCGAAGTTTCAGAGAAAGCGATTATCCTCAAAAACAAAATCTTTGAACCTTATGGTTTGGCTTCTTTTTTTGGCAAAAACAAAACGAAGAAAATCAGTTCCGGAATTATTCCGAATCAGAAAAAACAATCCTTTTTAGAGAAAGTATTGCTCTGGATTCGCGGCAATCTTTTTATTCCCGATGCGCGTTTTCTTTGGAAAAAACCGTCCGTGAAATATCTGAAAAAATATATTCACGAAAATAATATTGACGCAATTGTGACTTCCGGGCCGCCACACAGTCTGCACTTAATCGGCTTACAATTAAAAAAAGACCTGAACATAAAATGGTTTGCCGATTTCCGCGATCCGTGGACAACCATTGGTTATCATAAAGCCCTGAAATTATCTTCATCCGCAGCCAAAAAACACAAAGCTTTAGAGAAGGAAGTTTTGAATTCTGCTGACACCATAATCGTGACCAGCAAAACCACCAAAACCGAATTTGAGGCGGTAACTTCCAAACCAATTGAAGTTATTACGAATGGTTATGATGTGGAAAAAATCGAAAAACAAACCTTGGACGATAAATTCACTTTGGCGCATATAGGTTCGTTTCTTTCGGAAAGAAATCCAAAGATACTTTGGCAGGCATTACAGGAATTGGGTAATGAAAATGCCGACTTCAAAAACGATTTCCGTCTGAAATTAATTGGAGCCACAAGCCAGGAAGTTTTCGATACGATTGCCGATTTTAAACTTACAGATTACGTTCAAAATTTGGGTTATGTGTCGCATCAGGAAGCAGTTGAACACCAAAGAAAATCACAGGTTTTATTATTAATCGAAATCGATTCTGAAGATACAAAAAGCATCATTCCGGGTAAACTTTTTGAATACATGGTTTCCGAAAGACCTATTATTGCTATTGGTCCCAAAGATTCAGATTTTGCCGAAATCATTACGGCAACCAATACCGGCGTTTTCTTCACCTATGACGAAAAAGAGAAACTAAAAGCACTACTTTTGAAATACTATCAGGAATATCAAAATAAAAACCTAAAAGTCCATGCCGTTGGTTTGCAACAATATTCGAGAAAGAGTTTGACAGAAAAATTATCAAAACTCATAACTCATAACTCATAACTCAAAGATGGGAATCGTCCAACGCCAATCCATTAAAAATACCATCATCACGTTCCTTGGTTTCGGGATTGGCGCCATTAATGCGTTGTTCTTCTACACTAACTTTCTCGGAAAACTTCATTACGGAATTGTTGCCACAGTTCTCTCCGGCGCAAATATTATGATGCCACTAATGGCTTTTGGCGCACAGAATACATTAATTCGATTTTTCTCTTCCTATAAAAATCAGAAAGAGCGCGATGAATTTTTAACCTTTATGTTGTTTCTGCCCTTGGCTTTAATCATTCCACTTGGATTGGGATTCTATTTTTTCTACGACAACATTTCACACAGTTGGATAAAGGAAAATCCAACTCTTGAACCTTTCTTTTGGCTGATTCCGGTGATTGGTTTGTTTATGGCTTATTTTGAAGTGTTTTATGCCTGGGCAAAAGTCCATATGCAATCTGTGATTGGAAATTTTATCAGTGAAGTCCTGGTGAGGATGATTGTGATGGTTTTGCTCATTGGTGTCCATTTTAATTGGCTGGCCAAAGATACTTTTGTCTATTGTGTGGCGCTTGCCTATTTTGCGCAAATGGTTGGAATGAAACTCTATGCTATTTCGGTAAAAATGCCGGTTCTACGATTGGTTATTCCCAAGAACGTTAAGGAAATCGTTCAGTATTCTTCGTTTATTATTGTTTCCGGCGGTGTTGCCGTGATGTTGGTTGATTTTGATAAAGTCATGATTCCGCAGTACAAAGACATCAGCCAAAACGCCTTGTATGCTGTGGCAATTTTCATCTCAACGGTAATTGCGGTACCAAGTCGGGCGATGACACAGATTATTGCGCCAATTACGGCCAGACTGATGACGGAAAAGAAACACGACGAACTCAACGATTTATATAAAAAAAGCGCCATAAACCTACAGGTGATTGGCGGATTTATCATGATACTGATTTTTGTCAACATCAAGGAAATCTATCAACTCATCCCAAAAGATTACAGCGGCGGAATTTTGGTTGTTTTCCTAATTGGATTATGCAAATTCTATGATGTTTTGCTGGGAAATAATAATTCGATTATCGTTAATACTAAATACTATCGAACCGTATTGCTATTCGGGGTTTTTACTGTCGTACTGATGATTGTCCTGAATATGATTTTCATTCCGCTATACGGGATCGAAGGTTCGGCGTTTGCGACTTTGATTACGGTAATGATTTATAATACGGTTAAGCTTTTGTTTGTGGTAAGGAAAATGGATTTGTATCCATTTACCAATAAAACACTGGAATCACTTGGCATTTTAGCGGTTTGTTTCCTGCTGTTTTACTTTTGGGATTTTCCATTTCATGCCATTATTAATATTGGATTGAAATCGATTTTGGTTGGAACTTTATATGTCTTTCTAAACTACACGCTGAAAATCTCGGAAGAGGTTAATAGTGTGATTTCAAATGTTTTGAAGATGCTGAAGTTAATGTAACAATTTACAAATAAAACCTACTGATATTTTTTGTAAATTCGTAATCCAAAATTAATCAACCAATCTCATGAAAAAATCCTTTGCTGCAATTATTCTATTGCTAGTTATTACATTTGTTAGCTGTAAATCTGACAAAAAAGAAAACAACAACGACAACACCGACGCCGACTTCGCGTCTTTTGAAACCAAATTTCTTGACGCTTACTGGAAACAATATCCTTCAGGTTCAATTGCCCAGGGTTATGGCAAATACTATGACAAAATGGTTGTGCCCAATGCAGCTGCTTTTGAATCCAATGTTGCCTTTTCCAAAAAATGGCTGGCCGATTTAGATGCTGTGGATTATGATCAGCTAAGTGACAACAACAAGATTAGTTCTAATATTATTAAAAACCAATTGGAAAGTGATATTTGGTACACCACTGTTTTCAAACAACAGGAATGGGACGCGTCTGTGTATAACATCAGCAGTTCTTGCGATTATATCATCAATCAGCCTTATGCGCCGTTGGATGAGCGTTTGAAAATATTAACCAAATACCTCGAAAATTCTGATGCGTATTACAAAGCAGCGTTGGAAAATTTGAAACAGCCAACCAAAGAACATTTGGAAATGGCAATTAATCAAAACAAAGGCGGAATGCAGTTGTTTGGCAAATCACTTAGCGATTCGATTGCGGCTTCGCATTTAAGTTCGGCTGAAAAAGATGCTTTGCAAAAAAACATTACCAAAGCAACTACAGCAATGACTGATTATGTGAAAGGTTTGGAAAAAATCGATAACAATAAGAATTTCAAATTCAAGGATTACAGGATCGGTAAAAAACTGTTTGCCGAAAAATTCAAATACGACTTAGCTACTAATTTTACTCCGGAACAGATTTATGATAAAGCTGTCGCCGATAAAAAAATGTGGCACAATAAAATGTATGTTACAGCCAGTAAAGTATGGACAAAATATTATCCAACGCAAACCAAACCAAAAGACAGTCTGGATGTAATACGAAAGGTATTGAGCAAAATGCAGGACAACCACGCTACACCGGCAAATTTTTATCCAACACTGAAAAAACAGGTACATGATTTGAAAAAATTCATTATCGAAAAAGACTTATTCGATTTTGATACTCTTTCTCCACCAATTGTTGTTAGATATATGCCGGAATATGCCCGAGGATTTGCAATGGCAAGCGCTGAATTTGTGCCGCCTTATCAGAAAAAAGGAACTACTTATTACAATATTGACGACTTAACGCAATATCCGCCAGCCAAAGCTGAAAGCGCTTTGCGTGAAACCAATACTTATACATCTCAGATACTTTCCATCCATGAAGCAGTTCCCGGACATTGCTTACAGGGAATTTACAACAACAAAAAATCACCGGATGTGTTGCGTTCTGTTTTCCAAAACGGTGCTATGATTGAAGGCTGGGCTGTTTATACTGAAGGCATGATGGTAGAAAATGGCTGGGGAAACCACGAGCCTGAAATTGAATTGGCTTTAGGTGTCTGGAAACTTCGCGAATTGGCAAATGTCATCATTGATTATGATATTCAGTGCCTTAACAAACCAAAACAAGACATTGTAAATTTATTATCAAAAGAATGTTTCCAAACGGACCAACAGGTTGAGGAGAAATACCACAGGGCTACTGTTTCACAGGTTCAGCTTTGCTCCTATTTTAGTGGTGCAACTGCCATTCAGCAATTGCGAGATGACTATCAAAAGAAAATGGGCGATAAATACAGCCTGAAAGATTTTCACGAAAAATTCCTAAGCTTTGGAAGTTCTCCTGTGAAATATATCCGTGAGCGAATGTTGGAATAAAATTCATTAAAATCAATATTAGAGAACTTTAATAATATTTTAAAACAATAAGTGATAAGGGAATAGAGATTAGGTATAAGTAAGCTTTAAATAAACTTCTTCCTTTTGCCTTATCCCTTATCCCTCTTAAAAACAAAAAATAACCTTTAAATTAAAAAAAATGGCAGCAATTAATCCTTATTTAATTTTTAACGGAAACTGCGAAGAAGCATTCCTATTTTACAAATCAGTTTTTGGTGGAGAATTTCCATACATTGGAAAATTCAGTGACATGCCGGTTTCAGATGATCCAAATTGTCCACCACCACCTGCAGACGAAGCTGACAGAATCATGCACGTTTCCTTGCCTATCGGTAACGGAAGCATTTTGATGGGAAGCGACAGTACTTCACAAAGCGGCGATGTTGCAATTGGAGCAAATGTTTCAATGTCACTTAACACAGAGAGCAGAACTGAAGCAGATAAACTTTTTAACGGGCTTTCGGCTGGTGGAAATGTTATAATGGCCATGGATAAAACATTTTGGGGTGCATATTTCGGGATGTTTGTAGATAAATTCGGCATCCACTGGATGGTAAATTTTGATGAAAATCCACAAAAATAATTGGATGAAAATTAAAAAACTGGTTGTTATTCTCTTTTTGGCTTGCTATTCGATCAATGCACAAAGAACGCTAATCCCTTCGGAAACATTAAAAATTGAGGGGAAAATTAAAGCCGGAACAACATTTACAATGGGAGATTTAGAGATGTTTCAAAAAGTGGACATCAGTGATCAAAAACTTTACAATCAGAGAGGTGAACCGA
>JAZKCP010000114.1:9206-12138 GCA_040388035.1 Bacteroidota bacterium
AAAGAACTCAATGAGTTTTATTTTGTTTTGGTTGACACAGACGGTGACAAAATAGTTTTTTCGTGGAATGAAATTTTCAATACTGAAGCGGGAAACACTTTTTATATTATTACCGAAATGGATGGCAAAAAACTCAAGGACATGGAGCAAAAAATAATCTTTATCTCCACTTCCGATTTAAAAAGTGGCCGAAGATATATCAAAGCACTCGAAAAAATACAAGTCAAACGGGCTGAATAATAAACTAGTAACACAAAGGCATTCCGAAAGGAGTGCCTTTTTTAAAAAATGAAAAACTCCTTTAAAAAAGCGTTACGGCTGTTCAAATATCTTTTAATTTTATTTTCAATTACTTATTGGATTTATATTGTCATTGATGACTGGAATTTCATCGAAGAATATTGGGATACCAATTGGTTGGAATATATTCAAATTTGGATAATGTATTTTATAGCCTACGTTTTAACATTCATTTTCTACTATTGGCTGATTGCCACAGCTATCGTTTTGATTTACCACAAATTAATCAAACGAACAGGATAATATTTTTTGATTATTTACGTTTTCATACAAAGATCTCTCAAAACCTTAAATCCATATGAAAAAAGCCTTTCTCCTTCTTCTTATTATTGTTGTTAGCGCTTTCGGTTACAATGGATACAATAGGTTTGTCGCCAAAAAAAATGTCCCAAAAACCAATACTGCGCGTATAGAAATCAAATCCAAAGAAGCTTTGGCATTTTGTAAAAAAAATAACTACAATCAGGATTTCTGCATATTGACTGATATGAGCATTCACTCCGGACTCAATCGCTTTTTTGTGTACGATTTCAGGAAAAATGCAATTTCCAACAACATGCTTGTCGGTCATGGCTGCGGAAATTATCCTTGGAGCTCCGACTGGACAAAGGATAAGCCAAGCTTCAGTAATGTTGATGGAAGTCATTGCTCTTCGTTAGGAAAATACAAAATCGGCAAAAGAGCCTGGAGCGATTGGGGAATTAATATCAAATACGTTTTGCATGGATTAGAAAAAACAAACAGCAATGCCCAAAGCCGTTATATTGTCTTTCATTCCTGGGAAAAAGTTCCCGAAAAGGAAATTTATCCCGATGGAACTGCCGAAGGTTGGGGTTGCCCTACCATATCAAATAACAATATGAAAATTATTGACCCACTGCTTAAGGAAAGTAAAAAGCCCGTTTTGATGTGGATTTATAATTAATAATCCCTCTCCAATTGGGAAGGGTTTATTGTTTTTATATTCCCGCCACAGCCTTAATTTCATCGATAATCCTAACTGCTAAATCATCCGCTAACTGTTGCGTTTGTGCTTCAGTGTAAATACGGATAATTGGCTCGGTATTCGATTTTCTCAAATGAACCCAATTCTCGGCAAAGTCAATTTTCACTCCGTCTATCGTATTGATTTCCTCGTTTTTATATTTCTCGGTCATCGCAACCAAAATAGCATCAACATCAATTTGAGGGGTCAATTCAATTTTATTTTTGCTCATATAATATTGCGGATAGGATGCGCGTAATTCGGCAACAGTTTTATCCTGGTTTGCCAAATAGGTTAAAAACAAGGCAACACCAACCAAGCTGTCTCTTCCATAATGCAATTCAGGATAAATGATTCCGCCATTGCCTTCGCCACCAATTATCGCATTGGTTTTCTTCATTAGTTCAACCACATTCACTTCGCCAACGGCACTCGCTTGGTAACTTCCATTGTGTTTGTTGGTGATGTCGCGCAATGCTCGTGAAGATGACATATTGGAAACCGTATTTCCGGGAGTTTTGCTCAACACGTAATCGGCGCAGGCGACCAAAGTATATTCTTCGCCAAACATTTCGCCATCATTGGAAATAAATGCCAAACGGTCCACATCAGGGTCAACAACAATTCCGAAATCGGCTTTCTCTTCTAGAACCAATTTACAGATATCACCCAAATGCTCTTTCAATGGTTCCGGGTTATGCGGAAAATGTCCATTTGGTTCGCAGTATAATTTTACGCACTCCACGCCCATTAATTCCAGCAACTTCGGAATAATAATGCCACCCGAAGAATTCACGCCATCAACAACAACCTTAAATTTTCTTTTGGCAACAGCTCCGGCATCTACCAAAGGTAATTCCAAAACCTCATCAATATGAATATCCATATAAGAGTCATTTACGGTGATTTCTCCCAACGAATCCACATCCGAAAAATCAAAAGCTTCCGATTCGGCAATTTCCAAAATCAATTCGCCTTCTTTTCCACTTAAGAACTCTCCTTTGGCATTCAATAATTTCAAAGCATTCCATTGTTTCGGATTGTGCGAAGCTGTCAGTATAATTCCGCCGTCAGCATTTTCCATCGGAACGGCAACCTCAACTGTTGGCGTTGTCGAAAGCCCTAAATCGATAACATCAACACCTAATCCAAGTAAGGTATTCATCACTAAATTGTGAATCATCGGTCCAGAGATTCTTGCATCACGACCAATCACAACTTTTAGCTTATCTTTTTTGACAGTATTTTTCAGGAAAGTTCCGTAAGCCGAAGCAAATTTTACTGCGTCAACAGGCGTTAGATTATCGCCAACTTTTCCACCAATGGTGCCACGAATTCCCGATATGGATTTTATAAGTGTCATTTTATATGATTTTTGAAGTACAAATATAGAAAAGTTACTACGGTACTAAGTCACTAAGGCGCTAAGTTTTTTGTAACTGTGCACTAAAAAGGCAAACTTTTTCTATATTTACAAAAGAACAAAGAGCGATTCTTAGTTCCTCAGAACCTTAGCGCCTCAACACCTAAAAACAAATATGAACTTCCTAGCACACATATATCTTTCCGGCGATAACGATTTGTTAAAAATCGGGAACTTTATGGCGGATAGTATTCGCGGGCATAGTTATGATGTTTATCCGGAAG